>NZ_JBVJLS010000036.1:0-79291 GCF_055584605.1 Nocardia sp. NPDC102475
GCCTGCGGCCCCGGCTGAGCAGCAGGCGCCTGCCCCGGCTGACCCGCCGCCTGACCCGGCGGCACCACAACATTCCCCTGCGGCACCGCACCCGAGCTCGGACCAGCGACCGAGCCCCCAGGCTGGGCAGCGGAATTCGGGCCTTGGGCAGCTGTTCCCGGCACCGCATTGTTGTTCGCTGATCCCTGGTTCGCCGGTTGCGACCCGTTCTGCCCGGATGTCGCTGGTTGACCAGGTGCGGCCGGAGTCGTGCGCCGCCGTCTGTTCGTCCACGGGGTTACCGGAGCGGACTCTCCTTGCTCGACACTGCCGTCGTCTTGATGCTCGACGGCGATCTCGGCCTCCGCGCTTGTCATCGCGCGCCACCGAGCACCCATCGCACACGGGAATAGGCGACCGGCGGTGCAGGACGCCTGAGCGGCAAGCGATGGAGGTTCATCCGGGATTTCCTCCTACATCCATCGCCCGGCGAACCGGAACAACGTGGTCACGGCGACTCGCGCGCTGGTGCACTTCCTGCCTTAATCATCCTGACCTGTCGAGCATGGACGTCGGGTTCCCATGTTTGGGAATCCTCGACAATGAGGGGGTCGATAGATGTTCCATGCATGGTCGTCAACGGTCTATCGCGGCGTTGGCGCGCACTCGACAGCGGATAGGTGATCATATGTTCGGTCTCGGATGGCGCGATGTCGTCTCTGGAGTGGCGAGCGGTGTCGGGTTCGCCTTCGGCGGACCCGTGGGCGCCGCATTGATCGGCGGGGTGGCCGGTGGGATTATGGCCGCCACCGAGGGCAAGAGCTTCGACGAATGCATGGAATCCGCACTCATCGATGGCGCCTTGGGTGCCATTCCTGGTGGAATGATCGGCGGTGCCGCAAAGGGTGCCTTCCTCAAAGGCGGCGCGAAGGCGCTCGGCGAAAGCTTCAAAGATGCAGGAACCTTGTTTTTCAAAAAGGGCGCCAAGGCACAGTTCGGCGGATTCATGGACCGCCTGGCTTTCTTGCGTGCACCGATGACCAAGATGGGCTTGGGCACCATGACCGCGACAGCCGCCACGGCGTACGGTAATAAATATTGGAATCAATACGGTACGCAGGGTACGGGTATCGACTATCTCCCAACCATACCCATCTCGTAACGGGCCCGGCCGAGGAGCAGCTCCTTGTTGACAATTCACCAGATGTGGATGCCTGACCCCAGCCAGATAACGGAGGACTCAGAGTATGCGCAGTATGTGCTGCTGCAAAGCACCATAAATTGGTACAAGGGTCTGCCCGAGCAGTTCAAAGGTTACTTCGACAGTTGCGGTGACGGCAAGGAGGAAAAGCCCGACCCGCCGGATATGCCGATGCCCGCACAGGTAACAGGGGCGGAGCAGGCTCATTTCACAAACTATCTGAGCACGTATACCAGCCTGCGTCACGTGGCGGACCAAATCGATGAGTCGGCCAAAGCGATCGTGCAGAAGATCAAGAAGACCCCGGCGGTCTCCATTACCGCGCAGGAGGCGGTCAACACCGGGGTCGACCTGATCACTGAGGCGGCTCCGACCCTCCCTAAGCCGGGGACGAAGGAAGATCAGCATGTCTACGAGTTCTGCAACAAGGCGATCCAAGCTGTCGCAAACGCTTTCGACCAGGCGAGCAACGCGAACAAGGACACTGCGGCTGGCGTCAACGACGAGACCGCGAAGATGAAGGAGCTGGAAGATCAGATCAAGAAACTCCAGCAGGAGAACGCGGATCTGAAGAAGAAGCTGACCGATCCGCCGACCGTCCCCCAAGTGCCGACGACTCCGACCACGCCTGGCATCGACCCCGGCCAGGTCACTCCCATCGACGACGGTTCCCAGGTCCCCGGGTTGAACGATCTCAATCCGACCACTCCCGGCGTCGATACCGGAACCACCCCGACCGGTTCCTCGCTCGATGACAAGGTGCAGAAGGCGCTCGACGACCTCAACACCAGCGCGGCGAATCCGAGTACCGCCACACCGGCTTCGGTGCCGGATGCGGCCGCCGCATCACCGGCGAGCTCCGGTATGGACATGATGAGTTCGATGCTGCCGATGTTGATGGCGCAGATGATGAACCGCGGCCAGACTGACACCGATCTGAACAGTCGGCGCGCCGAATACGACCCGTACGCGGACGAACTCCGCGCCGTCCCCGCGGCCGTCGCACCTGCCCAACCTGCCGTGCAGCAGCCCGCGACCAGCACGCCGGCACCCGCGACGAATACCGCGCCCCCGGCGAATTCGTCGTCCACGCAGCCGACTACAGGTATGCCGGGCCGCACACCGAACTCCGACGGAACTGTCGTGTATACCTTCCCGGACGGTCGGACTCAGAAGGTATCCGCCACTGTCGCACAGGCTTTGGATGCGGCGTTCGGCAACGCCAGCGGCACCGATGCCCAGGCGGCATACGCGAAGACCCCGGCGAAGTGGTCGGACAAGAAGCAGATCGGCACCGCAGTCGATCCGTATCAGTTGATGACCGGCGATGTCGCGGTCTGGGACGGGCGCACCGCGATCGTGGTGGCCTTCCCCGCCGACGACGGCGGCACACTGGAGGTCGTGGTCAACGGTCAGCTCAAACAGTTCACTCCGACGGAAATGTCCGATAATGCTGGGGAATTCGGCCAATTCGTCGGATTCAGCCATCCGAACGGTATCGACGCGACCGCGCCGGAGGACCACGATCAAGGCAAGATGTCGGGTATGCCCGTCACCGGCGATCCATCGGCGGGTGCGGCCATGCCCGCGGTGGCCGCTCCGGCGTGATCGTGAGCCGGATGGTGAGAGGAGGAGGCGATGCCGCTGAATGTCGACCCGGCGCAACTCGTCGATGTGGCCGCGAAGCTGGCCGCGCTGGCACGTGACACCGGAGCCGAATTGCCGAAGGGCTGGGTGCAGCCCGCAGGCGCCGACCCGATCTCCGGGACACATGTACCACGGCTCAACGCCCAGGCCGCGTCGCTGTTCAATGGTGTGCTCGGCGTGCTCAACGAGGTCCAGCGCCACGCGCACCACATCGGCGGCGCGGCAACCGATTACACCACCACCGATGACGAGGGTGCGCGCATTATCAATGGCAGCGGCGCCGAGATCCTCGCCAATCCGGTTGGTGATGTGCAGGAGTTCGGTCTCCGGCAACCACCGACCTTTACCTTGCCCGCGGCTACCGGATCCGTCGACCCGCTCACTTTCGCAAAGCAGTTGCACACCGGTCCGGGGCCTGGTCCGGCGATCGGTTTCGCGGCCGATATCCGCAAGTACACCGGCGGTTTCCACGTTGCCGCCGCCGAAGGCGTCGACGGTGCGGCCACGCTGATGCAGAACTGGACGCCGGTCGGCACCACCGTGGCCGAGCACCTCACCGAGCATCGGAATTGGCTGGGGCAACTAGGCGCCGGATTGGGCGCGCTGGCCGACAATGTCGATGCCTACAGCAACGCGTTCACCATCGCGAAGGCCAAACATCCGACACCCGAGGAGATCATCGCGGCCCGCAAACGGTTACTGGCCGCGATGAAGTCGAAAAACGAGTTGGCGATCTCGGAGGCGCTCGCCGAATTCCAGGAGCAGAACGCCCGCTCGGCTGAGGCGATCACCGGCTACACCACGACCGTCAACTCGAAGCTCCCCACCGAGGGCGGCACAAGTGGTACCGGCGGCAGCGGCAAGAGCAGCAGCGGCAGTGGCAGTGGCAGCGACAGCAGCATGCTGTCCCAGATGCTGCCGGCCATGATGAGCGCCATGTCCTCCGCTGCCGGCATGGCCCAGAACCAGGACACCTCTGGCGCCGGCCTCGATGACGAGTACAGCGACTATGGATACGACGACCTCGGCGTCCCCAGCAGCCTGGGGTCGCTCGGTTCCGGGGGTGCGGGCAGCGCGATCTCCGGCGCCGGAATACCGGACATCTCCGGCGCGACAACCTCGGTGTCGGTGGGCGCGATGCCGATCGTCGCGACCGCGGGTGGGGCATCGAGCACCGCGGTCGGAATGCCGAGAACACCGGTTATCGAGGGATTGTCGTCCGGGGCCTCGGGCGCGGCGGCCGCCGCGCGCGGTGCCGGTGCCGGGTCCGGGATGATGCCGTACATGCCGATGTCCCCTGGTATGGGCGGTGCCGGTGGCAATGGCAACGAACGCAATCGGGTGGTCGCCTGGCATCCCGACCGATTGATGTACGTCGACGACACCCCCCATACCGAACAGGTCATCGGGGAACGGCCGACAATCGCCCCGACCGTGACACCGCCGACACCGTCGCCGGGCCAAGGCCCGACTCAATCCGGAGGTTCCGTGTGAGTGATATCCACCCCGATGTACAGGCCGCCCTCGACGCCGCCCGCGAGTTGCGGCATCGAATCGCCGACATGCGTGAGCGGATCGACGGTATCCGAGCACGTCGGCCCTCACCCAGCGGTGCGATCATCCCCGAGGTCGATGCGATGGGCCGGCTGACGGATCTGTTTCTGGCGCCGGGCACCGTGGACCGCCTCACCAATCAGGAACTGGTCACAGAAATCATGGCGGCCATTCGAGAGAGCAGCGCTGACGCGGCACGGCAGTACCAGAGCGTGATGGAATCTGTGCCGCCGCCCGAGCCGTTCGAGTCGACCGCTTACGGACTGAAAGGGCCCTCCGGCCCGTCCGGGTCGCCCTCGGCGACAGCAGGTGCGGTGCCGTCATGACCGAACCCGGCGCGGTCACCGTTGCCGATACCGTGCGGTGGCTGCACGACGAGGGCCTGGTTCGGTTGGCCGGGGTCGCCGAACGGATGCCGAGTCTGGTCGCCGCGTACACCATCGACGTCGCGACCGGAACCGTCGTCGCCCATCCTTCGACCGGTGCGGGCGCCGGCTCGGATGTGGTGACCCTCGGCGCCGACGATCTGCCCTACCCGGTCGGCAGCGCGAAGCGGTTGGTCATCGTGGGTGTCACCACCGCCGAGGCATTACTGGTCGTCGACCTGGCGACCGCATTGACCATTGCCATCAATGCCGATCGACCAGAGCTCGCCGCTCGGGCCTGGGCGGTGCAATTGCTGCTCAACTCCGAGATCACGGTGACCACCAATAGTGCCGATATCGCGATCGGAAACAGTCCGCGCTGCCGCCAGAGCTTCATCCCCGGCGGCGGCGCGACGATCATGAATATCGACGACGGGCGCCCGCCTATCACGACGGTTACGCTCAATCCGACCAACGAGGGTCCCGATCATCTCGATGTCGCCCCGGATGGAACCGCCGAGATGTATCTCGGCGCTCGATTCTGGCAGCTCCACCAGATCATGAGCATCGACGATGCCGCGTGGAGCGCGCTCGCCGCGCGATTGGAGGCATCCGATGAGGATCTGTCCGTGCGTAGTGCAGCGTCGAATCGTCAACCTGCCGAAAGACTTTAGGAGGGATCCCGTTGACCGAGACAGATCCGGACGAATTCGATGTGGACGAAGGGGCACCGGCTCCCGACTGGCGGAGCATGGTCTATGAAGTGTTCAATCCCGACCACACCTGCGGCGTCGCCTGCGATCGCGACGGTGAGATCGTCGGACTGCACATCACCGACGACGCTCGTGACAACGGCGATGCCTGGTTGGCCGCGCAGATTCTGAAGCTCGCGCGCCTGGCACATCTGAAGTCCCGGGTCGGGCTGCGTGCCGAAATGGAGTACAAGGGCACGCGTCCCTACACGATCGACTCGTTCGATCTGCCCACCGAAGCCTCCTTCCGCGCCATGGTGAATGCCGAATTCGGCACCACCAGCTGAACCGAAACAACCTCTCGCAGACAGGATGCCGACATGCTGGATATAGACGAACCGCACGAAGTGAACGCTGCGGCAGGCAGATTCGCCGGAGCCATCGAAACGGTCTCGGATCAGGTCTCCGGAACCGTCGCGGATCTGGTCCTGCACCATCGGCCGAAATCGGAACTCGACCTGGACCTCGACACGCAGCGGAAGAAGGTCGTGGCGGCGTTGCACCTCGCCACGGCGACCAATAGGCACGGGGCGCGGATCACCCACACCGGGACGGTGAGCACGACGAATGTCCTCGCCGACGCGGATGTGGCGGGCGGGACGGACGTCGGCCACTACGACTCGTTCTGATCATCGGATGGCGCCGGAGCACGAAAGTCCGTATTGGGAGCAGATAGTCCGGGACAAATGGCCGGAGGTGCCGCCCGGCGACTGGAGCGCGCTGGAAACCACTTCGCGTGACGGCGCCGCGGCGCTGGATACGCTCGGCGCCGAACAAGCCCGCCATGACTTCGATAATCGAGTCCGTGCCAGCGAGGGGCTCGAACCAATAAAACAAAATATGCTGAAGCAGCGGGGGAACCCGCAGGCCTTCGCTGACGCGCTGGACGCCGCTGCCGAAATCTTCGGGTTTTTTTCCGATCTGGTCTATCGCACCCGAAACCGGATCCTCGATATCGTCGAGGATGCTACCGCCAAAATTCGTCGTGCGCAGCAGGCCGCCCAAAGCGACGAATCCGATACTGAGGCGGAACGTGAGGCCAAGTTGGCTGCCTTGGACCGCCGCGTCAAACGGATCATCGCCGAGGCTCGGGAGGAGGTCGACGATGTGGCACGGGCCGCGCAGACTTCGATCGGACCGACGATCTTGCCGAGTCTGGAGCGCCTTAAGGGTTTGCTATGGCATCCTGGGCCATCGAACTCCGGGGGCCCCCATCTACCGGACGGACAGCCGGAACACCGGCCCGCGCACCAGCACCTGCCCGGCCAGCAGCATGAGGTCGGCCACCCTCCGGCCGGACCGAATCACCAGTTCCCGGCCCCGCTAGGCCTCGGCCCGAAATTCGATGTGCCGGTGGGGGATCCGGTCGAGCATCATGGCTTGCCTGGGAGTGGGCCGACGGATCTTCCCGTCGATTCGCCATCGCAGGGAACCCCGACGGAGGCGCCGACCGCCCCTGGGATGCCGCCCGCGGTTTCGGCGCCGACCTCGACTACGGGTGTCACCACAGGCTATGCGCCGACGGCGCAGCCAGACGGCGGCGATTCAGGTGCTTCTACAACCGGCGTCCCGTCGCGTGCGTCGTCGACGACCAGCTCCGGTGAATTGCAGGGGCAAGCCGACTCCAGTGCGCATGGCGAGACGGCAGGTGATACCACCGATTCCCAACAGCATCAGGAAAACCATACAGCCGCAACCGATTCCGGTCACGGCACCGACCGAGCCGAGATCGCACGGGAGCCGGGGTCGACCAACTCGCCGGGACAGATGCCGCCGATGATGCCGACGATCCTGCCACCCGCGGCGGGTTCGACGGGCATATCCGCGCCGCCATCATCGCCGCCGCCGTCAGCGCAGTCCACGGCTCAAACCTCGACGCAGTCTCCGGCAGCGCAGTCGCGGCCGGGGATGGAAGCAAAAGCCCCCCAGGTCGATTCGCGCGGATCGGGGTCCCCGCTCCCGAAGGTATCCGCCGGTCCTACCGCGCCGGTGCCGAGCGCGGCCGTCCCCGCCGCGAAATCGGGTTCGCCGCAACGCGGTCCGCAGGCCAGAGACGGGCAGCCGGACACCGGCGGCAGCGACGAACTGCTTCGCGATGTCGTCGGTGGTGCGATGGTGGCCGCCGCCGCTCCGACCTTCATACTCGGTGAGCGCGTCGACGGTGATCTCGTGCTGGCCCGGACATTGCTGGGCGGTGTACTGGCCGTGGTGGATTCGTCGGTGATCGGGCTGGAGTGGGCGGTGTCGATCATGCGGCATTCCGGCGGAATCAACGCGTTCGTCGTCTCGAACGAGGGCCGTAGCTGGCTACCTGCGGGTCTGTACCTTCCGCGTGAGATTTCCACGCCTTGGATGTGGGAGGTAGCGGACGCCGCATGGGAAGGTGTTTCCGATCCAGCGCGGGTGCTCGCCGAGTTCGGCGCGGCATGGGGACGCCGGACGGGTGCCAAGGTGACTGCGATCGTATCGTCGCAGGCCATCGATCCGGGTATGCGCGCTCAACTGCGTGAGGTACCCATGGAGGGGCAGGTATCCGCCTCGTCGGCAATGGATATGAGCGCCGCGGCGGCGGGCTTGGCTGATCGGCTCGCTCTGGTAGCCGCGCCGCAGTTACTGGAGCGGGTTGGAAAGGTGCCGGCGCAGGGGATCGGCTCGCGCTGCATCGACCTGGCCTGGGATGCGCATCGGCGCGTCGGACAGGCGGCCGCACCCGACTCGCTGGGGCTGCCGCAGCTGCGCCAGCGGATCCTGGAGGCGATCCGGCAGCGCCGAGAGGTGCCCGCCGACTGGTGGGACGAACTGCGTGACGCCGACGATCTGCTCGCCGCGTCCATGCTGTCGCGCCGAGCCGACGTCTCCCGGGTGGCGTTGGGGGAGTTGCGATCCGACACCGACGGACGGTCGGCAACGGAGGCGATGCTGCTGCGGGCGATGGTATTCGAACGGCG
The DNA here is from genome assembly GCF_055584605.1 of Nocardia sp. NPDC102475. Classification (NCBI taxonomy): domain Bacteria; kingdom Bacillati; phylum Actinomycetota; class Actinomycetes; order Mycobacteriales; family Nocardiaceae; genus Nocardia; species Nocardia sp. NPDC102475. The sequence continues at coordinate 8,447 of NZ_JBVJLS010000036.1, forward strand.
CTGTGACGAACTGGTGCTGATGCTCATCGACGAGCCGAATCGACAGCGCTTGCGCGATGCGACCTACGCTCACGGACAGATCTTCGATCATCCATTGTTCGTGGACGCGCCACGCGCACCCGCTCCGACCACGACGGCTCGGCGACCGACGATCAGTACGGGACCTACGCGTCAGTCGTAATAGTCGTCGTACTCATCGTCTTCGTAGGCGACCGGAGTTGGCTGCTCGACGACGTCCAGTTCCCGCAGGCTGGGCGCACCTGGCAGCAGATCCTCCGGATTGGGCATGCGGCCGACAATATCTTCGATCGGGCCGATGGTCTCAATGACCTTTTGGTGTGCCAGCCGCGCGGCCTCCCTGGCCGCTTCGGTAACTGCTCGCCCGAGCTCCGCGGCCACACCACGCAGCGCGCGCGGCTCCAAGCGCACATCGGTCACTATGCCGGACTGATCGACAGTCACCTCGACCAAACCATCCCGCGAACCGGCTGTGGCGGTTATCGCGGACAACTCATCCCGCACATCGGCAAGTTGAGCTCGTTGCATTTCGTATTGCCAATGGTCCATCAGTTGCTGCTTACCTCGAGTGCCGCCGAGCCCGCTCAGGGATTTCTGTGATCGTCATTACGATATCGGTTCGTACCTCGACCGGTCACTTCCCTTCAGGAGCCGAGCTTCTCGGGCAGGGACAGCTACCACGTCACGGTGCTTGGCAGTGGTTCGGCGTGCTGGAACCGAAGCGTCACCGACGGCGAGGGCGAGTGGGGCGGCGCCCCGATTCGGACGCGATACGGGCTTCCCAGCGCTTATCGTGCCCGGCATATCAACCTGGCCAGTCGTCGGATCGGGTGCGGACGTGCGGGATTGGGCGTTTCGCCACTTCCACCGGACTAGAAGCACTTGGAATAGATGACCACATCCCGCTCCGACGGATCGCCGTCCGGCAGCCACCGTTTCACGCCTTTCAACTGCGCGAGATCCTCCTTCACCAGCCGCATGAATTCGCGCGCGTTCGCGGGCCTGCGGAGTGGCCTCGGCCGGGCCCACCCGTCGGGACACGTCGTATATCGACCGAAACTTGTTCTGCCGCAAATTGCCCTTTGCGGCCGTTCCGATCAGGGTGATACGTCGGCCTCTCAGGCCCATCCAATCACCCCAGAGGGCAATGCAATTCGGTTCAGTCCGGATCCGCCGTAGCCAGGCGAACGATCTCATGGTCGATGGCCGCCAGAGTTCCGGGGTCGTCGACCTGGCGGGCGGCGAATCCCAGTGCGGCGCGATATGGGCCGACCTCGTTGGTGCCGATGTCGACCCGCCCGGCCGCAGCCATCAGGCGCCGCACCGTAGTCGGGTCGATAGGCGGATGTGGATTGGCCGGGGACCACAACTGCCACAGGGCTCGGCAGGTCACACCCAGTCGTGCCGTCGAGGGCTGCTCAATGAGCCATTCGAGGAGGCGAACGTCGACGTCGGGGGCTTCTAGTAGGAGTGCCCGTATCAGCGCCAGATCGATCTCGAGCATGTCGTACTCGAGATAAGCGGATTCCTGGGCGGCGACCAGGCCGATGATGCCCTCCCGGATCTCGGACGAATCAAGCTCGGCGTAGGCGTGTCGGCTGGAGTCGAGAAGTGCTTCGGCGGCTCTGCCGAGATCAGCGGGCTTCTCGATCATGGCACCCCTCGCTTGCGCCGCTGGGCGGCTAGGATATCGCTCGTCACGAGCATTTCTTCAGGGGCGCCGCCGTCGATTAGATGCTGGCGGACGGCCTTGAGACTTCCGGCGGGCGCCCACGGAAGTGGCTGCCCGTTCGCATCAACTCGGCGGAAAGTGTAGCTCGAGTTGTTGTTGAGGCACCAGATGTCGCTGGGCGTGCCGTCAGCATGGCGAACGTTATACAGATCGCCCCCCGCTCGCGCTGGACCACGTGCGGTGCCGCCCTCGCCAGGCTGAAGGTCACCATGCTTGATATAGAACGGTCGATCCGGCGGCAGCGGCTTCATGAAGTCGGAGGTGTTCTGCAGCTCCGGTGCGAACTTGAAGTTCCCCTCGGCGTCGACCACCCAGAGGTAGTTCATATTGGGATCGAGGGAGGTCAGATCAAGCGGGGTTCCAGGCGGAACCGTGCGCATATTCGGAGGGTTGGTGTAGGGCCACTCTTTCGGCCGAGGCTCCGGCCCGCCCTTCGCACCGACATCGGTAGCCGCTGGCGTTCCGATCGGCTCGCCCTCGAGGCGTGCGCGGGCTTCTTCTTCGCGTGCGCGGGCGGCTTCTTCTTCGCGTGCGCGGGCGGCTTCTTCTTCGCGTGCGCGGGCGGCTTCTTCATCGCGTGCGCGGGCTTCCTCCTCCGCGCGTCGCGCTGAAGCGGCTTCCTCGTGGGCGGGTGGGGGTGTTGCCTCGCGTGCTGGTGGAGCCGTTTCGTCGGGGCGTGGCGGTGTCTTTGGTTCTGTGGTGGCTCGTTCGTTTTCGCCTGGTGTGGGGTCGGGTGGCAGAGTTGTTTCTTCGTCGCGGTGTGGCCGGAGCGACGCGCTGTTTGGTTCCTCGCTTGCTGGCGGGGTTTCGTCGGGGTGTAGCGGTGTCTTTGGTTCTGTGGTGGCTCGTTCGTTTTCGCCTGGTGTGGGGTCGGGTGGCGGAGTTGTTTCTTCGGTCTGCGGCGGGACCGTGTGGTCCGGGTCGCGGGACACCGGTGTGTGCTCGGGCGGCGCAGTGGATTCCTCGTCGGGTGCACGCTGGGGCCTGACCTGTTCGTCGTGTCCCGGGGGCGTGATCTCCTCGGTCTGCGGCGGGGCTTTTCGTTGCGGGTCGGCCGTATCCGGATCGTCCGTGCGGTCTGGCGGCGGAGTCTCTTCCTCGGCGGGCCGTCGTTGGGGTTTGACCTGCGGCTCGTCGCCTGCTGGCGCAGTCTCGTCAGTCTGCGGTCGCGCCGTTGGCCGCGGCTCGGCTGGTTCCCTTTCGCCTTGCGTGTGGTCGGGTCGCGGGACCGATTCCGGCGTTTCGGGCTTTCGAGGCGGGAGAGCCCCGTCGGAGTCTGGACGTGGAGTGGCGGGTTTGCCGCCTGTCGAGTCACCCGGTCCAGGGGCGGTGGAGTCTGGCCGTGATCCCGTTGGGCCGGGCGGGTGTGGGCCGGTTCCTCCCGGTGGCGTGGTGCCGGGGGGTGTGGTGGTGGTCGGTGGGGTGCTGGTGCCGGGAGGCGTGCCTGTGCCCGGCGGTGTTGTGGTGGGGGGTGGGGTTCCCTGCGGTGGTGGCGTGACGCGTGGAGTTCCGTCGGGCGCTGTGGGGTGTGGTGGGGTGCCAGGTGGTGTTGTCGGTGGTATGGCACCGCGCGGGGTGGCACCAGGTGGCGTAGCGGGTGGCGTGGCGCCGGGCGGTGTGGCGCCGGGAGTAGCTGGTGGTGTGGCACCGCGCGGGGTGGCACCAGGCGGTGTCGCGGGTGGTGTGGCGCCGGGCGGTGTTGCCGGTGGTGTGGCACCGGGTGGTGTGGCGCCGGGCGTGGCCGGTGGTGTGGCACCAGGCGTGGCCGGTGGCGTAGTGCCAGGTGTGGCCGTTGGTGTGGTGCTCGGAGGTTTGGTGGAAGTGTTCGAGGTCGAGGAGTTTGTCTTGGGCTTGACTCGCATCCCCGGCGGCAAGGGGCGGGCGAAAATGGTGGCCGACCCGACGAAGCCGCCGACGAAACCTTGGAGCACGCTGGTTCGCAGTTCCTCGGCGTTCGGGATATGACCGGTGACGATGATCCCCGCGCCCGCGCCGGCGGCCGCGCCCGCGGCGCCGCCGACCCCACCGATCAGTACCCCGGCGGTGACGTGTGCGCCATAGCGGACAATATTGGATTCCGATTTTCCGGCGACTTTGCCGAGGAACTTGTTGATGCCCGGGGCGAAGCGGGAGGCGAATCGCGCTCCGATTCCGCCGCCGACGCCACCGATGATTCCGGCGTCTTCGACCAGGTCCCATTCCATCTTGTCGCGGTGATGCAAGACCTCCTTCTGGTAGAACTGTGCTCCGGCATTGACCGCTGCGGCGGTCCCGCCACCGAGTGCGAGCCCGATGGCGGTGGCCTTGGCCAATGGCAAACCTTTGCGTTTGGTGGCACATTCCAGTCCCACCTTCTTGATCTTGGCGAAGTGCCGTCGGGCGGTCGCGGTCCAGGAAGCTTCGGCCGCGGCCCGGTCCTCGGCTGCCTTTACCACGCCCGGCGCGGACATCAACGCATCCACCACCAGCTGCGCCAAGAGCGCGAATCCGGTTCCGATTACCTGCAGCTTGGTGAATTCACAGTCGTTGGCTTTCTGGTAGCACTGCTCGGCCATGGAATCGCAGTATTCGGCTTGGTTGCGCAGGTCGTCGCCGAGCTGCACGTTCCTGGTCGCCTTGGTGTCGGCGCTGTAGCCGTGGAGGGCAGCTTTTTCTGTTGTGGACGCGGCATCGTGGCGTTTGCCGAGTTGGCGGCAGCTCTCGCCGGTCGCCTTCCAGTGGTCACCTTCACGGCGCACGGCGTCCTCGTCACACTCCGGCCAGTACCCTGCCACGGCGTCGACAAGCCACGTGGGAAACGCCGCGGGCAGCGTCAAAGTCACTGCGCCGCACCCGGTATCGCGGTTGGTTCCGCTGGCGGTCCCGGAACTTCTGTGACAACGTCGGCGACAACCGACTCAACCACGAATGCCCGACGCGCCGTTGCGATCATGTCGTCGGTGATATCCGGATGAGCCAGAGCGATAGTGATCAACGCCGAGTCCGTATCCGGTCCCAACCCCACGTGCATCCGCATCGGCCGACCGCCGACTGCCGAGGACAGTTCGGTCTCGAAGGTGCTGTTCCGCGCTTCGGCGGTGTGTCCACCGCCGAAGCTCATGGCGTCGCCGACTTCCGTGCAGTGTCGATCAGTAAGTGGTGCAACACCTTTGCGGGCGCTGCTGCCTCGGAACCGTTGATCTGCACCTCGGTGAACGCGTCCGCCACCGCCATCCCGGCGTCGAAACGGCCGTTGTGGAATCCATAGCCGCTCAGCTGGGCGCGCCACTGCTCGTACTCCGAACTCGACGCGGTGTCCACATTCTCGCGCAGTATGGTGCCTCGGGTGCGCGTGAACTCCGCGATCAGCGCGTCCTGAGCCGCCTGTCTGGCACGGAAGCTACCGGCGACATCGAGTGCGTGTCCGAGTTCGCGGACCATTGTCGAGTACACCGGCCGCCGGTCCGACCCGCGCGCGAGTTTTCCAGAATGCGTTGCGCTACGGATGTATTCGGCGAATACCGCGGGATTGCGGGCGACCACGGTGTCGAGCACGATGCGACGGGTGAACGGCTCCGGACCGGTGGCTCCCGCGACCCAGTCCCATTCCAGGCGCGTGGCGGATTCGGCGGATTCGGCGATCACTATCTGTCGCAGATCGACATACGGGTACTGGGTGAGCACGTCGTCCAGTGCCGCCGCGATCTCCCGGATCGTGTAGCCATCGACAGTCGGATCGTCGAAGCCGATGAGTTCGAGATCATGTCTGTCAGCCAATTTCCGTGCTAGCAAGGCGTTTTCACCGAGGGCCGCAGCATCGGCCGCCCATGGATGGCGCGCGCCCGATTTCGATTCGGCACCGAAGGCTTTGCCCGCCGCCTTCGGCGCCGGACGAACTTGCTGCTGATGTTGCTCGGGCAGGTGCGGCGCGGACATCCGCGGCGGCGTACTCGACGGCGCTGATACCTGCGGCGCGGTGTTGGTCGGGGCCGCGGTCTGGGCGGGTGGGGCGGCCGCCGCCTTCGGCGCGGGAGAGTCCGATGTGGGACCGGTCCCGGACGTACTTCTCGACCACGGTGTATTCGGCTGCTTGCGGTCGGCAGCGGGAGCATCGACACCCGGTCCGGCAGTGGCCGGGGGCGCCGAATCATCCGGGGTGGTCGCCGGTTCCGGTCGGGAATCGGAGGTGTGGGGAACATTCGGCGGGCTGGCATTCTGACCGAACGGACTGTTCAGACCGGGCATGCCGTTTCCGTTCGGGCCGCCAAAAGGTGTCGGTGCGGCGGACGTGGGTGTTGGCGGGGCGCTACCCGAGGTGTCCGGTGTGGAGGTGGGAGTCGGTGTAGCCCGATCACCGGTTGCGGCGGTCGGCGATTGCGTGGCTTCGGGTGTACTGTTCGTTGCGGATGGAGTCTGCCAACCCTGCCCGTATTGATCGGTCGGTGTGGTCGAAGCGAGGTTCTGGCTACTGGGCGGCGGCTGCTCCCCGCTGTCGCTGATCAAGTTGGCGGATTCGCGATCCTGGCGGTCGAAGCTGTCAACGAGGTCGCTGACGATCTTTCCCTCTTCGCGAAGGCTCGCAACGGTTTTCGCCAGGCTCGCGATGCCTTTGTCCCTATCCGGCACATAGGTCTCGGCGAATGCCTGGCCGGGAGCATCCTTGCCCCAAGGTTCGCCTTCGCGCGCGAGCGCGGCCTTCAACTGGTCGAGTACGCGCTGCGCTTCGGCGCCTATATCCTCGAATTCCGGAACAAGCGCACGAAGTCGCTCCTCATCGACTTCTAACGAGTGCGCCACATCGACTCCTCACGCCTACTGCGGTCAATTCTCCCGCGCTCGACATAGTCTTCCCAGGAATGGGAGTACTCAATCGGCGCGCACACCGTCGTTCTCGGCGGAGTCGCGGGCATCGCGCCAGCTCGGCGCCCCTGGCACAAGATCGGGCAGATCTGGCATCAGCTCGGCGGTGTCGACGATCGGCGCGATCAGTGCGTCATGTTGCGAGCGCGCCGACCGCGCCGCGGCCTGCGCGGCCTCGACAATCGCTCGCCCGACATTCTCCGGCTTCGCGCGCATCGCCTGCGCGGTCAATCGCACGTCGGTGACCACCCCGGCACCGTCCACAGTCACCTCGACCAACCGATCGGATGAACTCGCCTGTACCCGCAGTGCGTCCAGTTGCTGCTGGATCTCGGCTAGCTGAGCCTGCTGTTTCTCGTAGACATCCATGGCGTAGTCGATCTGATTTCGCATACCGTTGTTCGCCGATCGCAGGTTTTCGAGCTCCCATTGATCCATTACGGCTACCACCTCGTTCATCGCTGTCGGCCGACCGGGCTCGGCATCCGTTCGGGGGATTCGTCGGTCCGCCATCGATCGCGCGGGTCCAGCTTCCCGCAGCGGGAGTTCAGTCGGTATTTCCCGTCAGTGGGAAGGATTGACAATGTTGAGAACGGCGGCAGGAAAGGGTCTGATCGAAGAATGCCGGAACCCAGCACGAATATCGACCCCGCGGTGCTGCGTCAGTTGGCGCAGCAGCATGAGCAGGTCGGGCGCGATACTCTTGCGTGGGCGGAGCCTCCGCACGCGTGGCTGGCGAGCTTCCAGTCGACCTATGGAACGATCGCGGATCCCGTTCGCCAAGCGTTGGTGAAGTACTACAACGCCCGCGAACGCGCCGGTAAGGCGCTGGCGCAGGAGCACTTCAACACCGCGAAGTCGCTTCGGGACTCGGCCGATTCCTATGAAAACGCCGACCATGAAATGGCGTCGAACCTTCGAATGATCGGACAAGGCCTCGGAGGCCCGCACAGCGAGCCGACGTCCAACGGCTTGGACCCGAATACTCAGCACACCCCGCCACCCGCCGGCCCCGGGGGTGGGCACGTCGGCGGACCGGGTGGCGGACCGGGCGGAGGCTCTACGTCGACCGACAACCCGATGGCTCCCGCGGCATCGAACGGTTCGACACCGACGAGCACGGCACCGGGCGGGCCCAGCGGCCCATCCAGTTCGCCGGGCGCGATTTCGCAGCCGGATCCGACGACGACAACCGGTACATCCGGCGTGACAGCCGGAACCACGTCGCCGTCGGTATCGGGCGGGCCACTCGGCTCCGGACCGGGCGTGGGACCGGTGTACGCCGGTTCGGCGGACGATCGCGGTTCGGGTCAGCCACCGACCGGTGCCAGCGCGGCTGGCGATGCCAGCCCGATGCCGGTGTCGGTGCCGATGGGCACACCGTTCACCTCCGCCGTCGCCGCCGCGAAGGACAAGGAGGCCGAACCAGCCTACGTGGTGGGCAATGCGGTGAACGACGATTTGGTACTGGCCAGGACCCTGCTCAGCAGTGTGCTCGCCGCTGTCGACTCGCCGGTGGGCATGGCCTGGGCGGTCGCGGTGATGCGCGGTCCGGCCGGTGCCGGCATATTCATCACCTCGAACGAGGGCCGCGGCTGGCTGCCCGCCAAGCTCTACTTGCCACGCGAAGTCTCGACGCCCTGGTTGTGGGATGAAGTGCTCGGCCCCGAAGCCAGCACCTCATCCTGGGAGAGTGTGTCGGATCCAGCCCGGGTGCTGGTCGAGTTCGGCTTGGCCTGGGGTCCGAAGGCGAATGCGAGCCTGTCGGCACTGGTCTCCTCCGGCCCGATCGATCCCGGTCTGCGCACGCAGCTGAGTGAAGTGGCGATGGCAGGACTTGTCGGCCCGACCTATGACGTCGACTTGCGCGAGTTCACCCCTGATACCGCGGACCGGCTCGGTCTGGTCGGCTCCCCGACCGCGCTGCAATCCGTTGCGACCGTGTCGGATCAGCAGGTGCGCGAGCGCTGTGTCCAATTGGCGACGGATGCGCACACCCGCGTCGGCCGATCGGTGGCCGCCAGCGCCGATGCCGCGGGCGCGCGGCAACTGCGTGACCGGATTCTCTCGGCCGTGCAGGCCGGGCAGAGCGTATCCAGGCAGCTGTGGGACGAGCTGCGCGATGCCGACGATCTGCTGGCCGCGTCGATGCTGTCGCGCCGGGTAGATGTGGGCCGCGTCGGGCTCGGTGACCTGCGGGTCGACACCGAATCTTCCGCTTTGCGCGACATGATCTTCGAGCGTCGATGCAACGAATTGGTGTTGTTGCTGGCCGAGGAGTCGGAGCGGCAGAACCTGCGCGACGCGATCTACGCGCACGAGCAGATCGTGGAGCATCCGCAGTTCGTGGAGGTTCCGGCGGCGGTCTCGGTTGGCGAGGACGAGCGGGTCTCCCGTCCGGCGGATGCGTCGGTCAGTGCGCCCGCGGTCAGCGCCCCGGTTACGGCCGGGCCGCCGCCGTCCGGCGCCGTGGTCGCACCGACCTCGCCGCCGCCGGTCGTGGCGCCGGACCCGCACTGAGGTCGTAGGACGGTGACTGCACGCTGAGTTCGGCGGCGGCGGTCCGTCCTTGGCATCCAGCGACTTGCGTACTACGCGGCATTCCAGGTGGGCGTGCCGTACACGTTGAGTTTGTCAATACCGCAGTCGGTGGAGAAGCCTAGTCCGACCGCCGAATAGCGCCAGCTTGCCCCGGTCGATTCTGCGGCGTGGGCCAGGGCATCGACGGCATGGGTGGTGCCGTAGTGCCGGGATGCGAGTTCGTACACCAGCCTGGTCAGGTCTTGACGTCGCCTCGCCATCACGGTGAGGCCGAACCCAGGGGAACCCGTACCGCGTGCACTGCAGACAAAGAAGTTGTATTGGTGGAGCTTGTCCGCGTCGACGCCACAGCGGACGAGCTCGGACAGCACTTCCCATGCCGGATCGCCGAAGTAGCGGACCAGTTTCATCGGCACGCCGACATCGTTGGATCGGGCCTTCAGGTATATCTTGTGGTTCACATCGCCGCGAGCGTCCACCTCGATCGCTACACCCTCAGGCTTGATGAGCTCCTCGTCTTCCGGAACGGACGCCAATCCAGCGAACTTGGGCCACGCACTGCTCAATCGGTGCAGCGCCCCGGGCACGATCGTCGGACCCCCGTATACCTTGAGACGGGCCGCATGGTGTGGCACCGCGGCGTGATGGACAACCCCTACCCACGTGGCAGAGCGGTGGTGTGCCGGGACCTTCGCGGGATCGGGATATAGCGTGGTGACGAAGGACTCCAGCAGGTCGGCAACCGTCTCATCTCCGTTCGGCAACCATGCGACGAGATCCCGGATCGCGGCGATTTGAGCGGTGACGCGAGAGCTGAACTTCGTCTCCTGTGTCGCGGTCTCGGTGGCATAGCGAATGGCGGGTGTGAGCTCCCCTCGGCCGCCGCTGACGCTGACTTCGAACGGAACACCGGACATGGTCAGCGTGCTGGCTTTGAGTCCGTCCGGCGCCAGCGCCGCCAACTGTCCGCCACACGCGCGTTCCATCATGGCGCGGATGGGTGCTGGGTCGCAGCGTAGCGTCAGCCGTTGGGCCAAGTTGACCAGGTATTCTTCGGCAGCTCCCATTTGGACAATCTCTTTCATTGCGACCGACCCCACCATTTCGTATTCGCCATCCCCAGGCAGCGGGCAATGGGGGTCAGGTGGGGACGGCGGCTCGCACGAGTGGGAGGTGGGCGTTGACGTGTTCCAGCCGGTGCGCTGAGCGCAGCTGCGCAAGCTGATCCAGGTCGGGTCCGTAGAGTCTCTCGGCCATGGACGCGTCGAGGTCGTTGAAGCCGTAAAGATAGGGACGCCCACCGAGGTCGCAACAGCGCTCCAGAAGGTCGTGAAGCACGTGACGAATGGCGGAGATGACGGCCGGGTCGCGGTCGACCCAGGTGTACAGGCCCAACCCGATCGAGACCGGAGCTGTCCCGACGGGTGTGAAGGCGAATGGGAGTGCGTCAGGAGGGCGGCGGACGATCAGGATGTACAACATCGGGTCGACACCGTTCAGTGGAGGTCGGTCTAGTTGTGCCTCGACGGCCGCGAGCATCGGCGCGAACTGTTCGGCCGGCATGACGTAGTCGGTCCACAGCCGGACCTTGTCAGAGAACTGGGCGGCCATGTCTTGGGCGTGATACTCCCCCACAAATGGCAGATCTGACTCGATCACGCAGTTCTCGTCGCGGCATTGCCGCAGACCGTTGCCGCGCCAGCCGGTGATCGAGGAGAGCCTGCCGCGCCGCAAGGACGCACAGAAGATGTCGACGTCGTCGCACTGTGCGATCTGTTCGGTGTGCTCGCCGAGTTCGCCCAGTGTGGCAAAGTCTGTGCGGTGTACGTGGGTTTCGTGTCGGATCGACACAGTGCGTAGCACCGCCCGTTCGATCAGTCCGACCATGCCGAGTCCGCCGAGTGCGAACCGGAACAGCTCGGGATGATCGGTACGCGAGCACCAGCGGCTGGCGCCCGTTCCGTCGATCAGTTGGAGCCGTTCCACGTGATCGGCCTGCATGCCGTACCGAATCGAGTCGATCCCGGCGCCGCCCACCGAGAGCGTCCCGCCCACCGACATGTGCAGGTAGTTCGGTAGCACGGGCAAGGCCCTGCCGCGGCGGTTCAGGTATCGCTCGAGGCGGTGCCAGCTCGTCCCGGCGGGTACTTCGACCAGGTCATCGCCGAGGTCCCGCACTTGGACGGCCGCTGCCTCCGGGGCATAGGTGACGAGCAATTCACGGTCGGCGACGGTCTGTCCACCACAGGAATGACCCGCACCGCGTAGCGTCAACGGACGTCCGGAGCCGAGCAGGGCGGAGGGAAATGCGGCGGGCATCCGGTGCACAGCAAGTGGGGCGGCATGCCGCAGACCGCCGAAGTCGGTAGCAAACTCGTCGATGGGGGACCTCGCGGTAACTCATGGTCTCGACGTCGGAGACCGGCTCGAACCCGAGTATGATTCCTTCCCAGCGTTGGGGACTCGACAGGACGGTCGTGGCGCATCCTGGAAGATCTATGAGAGAACTCCATCCCGACGTACGTGCCGGACTCAGCCTCACGCGGGCGCTGCGGCACCGCATCGCCGATATGCGCGATCGTGCCGATGCGATCGTGGCGCGTCGGCCGTCTCCGAGCGGCTTCGTCATCCCCGAGGTCGATGCGATGGGACACCTGCGGGATCTGTATCTGGCGCCCGGAACCTGCGCTCGGTTCGGCAATCGAGAACTGGCGGCCGAAATCGTGGCCGCCATCACTGAGAGCGCCGAGGATGCACGGCGGCAATACCACATCGCTATGAGCGATCCCGACAACCTGCCGAGACCGCTTTCAGAGATCATGCGGGAATGGCGGGCCGGATCGGATCGACAGCCCCCCAATTTTGGGAACCCGGAACAATGAATCTGAGTTAGCTGGCGGGAGGAATCAACCGAGCATGCCCGATAGACTGGTTGTCGAGCCGGACGAGCTGCGCCGAATCGCCGCGCAGCACCACGTGGCAGCGGCAAAACTCCGGGAGTGGGGTGTAATCCCGCATGCTTGGCTCGACGAATTCCCGGATACGTACGGTTCGATCGCGGCTCCGATGCATGGGGCGCTCGTCGATTACTACAACAAGCGCCACGCACGTGCCGAACGACTCGCACACAACCACGAGCAGACTCGGGACCAATTGCTCGCAGCGGCAAGGTCGCTCGAAGAGCACGATGAGGAGGGCGGGCGTCAGGTCGCTCACGCGGGTGGTAACGACCATGGAGCCCCTCGAGGCGGTCATCCCCACGGCGCACCAACGGCCCCGCCGGTGTATACCGGACCGGACGCGCCGATGGCGAACGGCACGCAACAGCCAGGGCAGCCTTCCGTAACCACACCGGCCCCCTCGATCATGCCGGACGGGACGGCCCCCTTCGGGCAGGCACCGCAGTCGCCTGCGGTATCGGCGGTATCGGCGCCACCGACCTACGACAGCTTGCTCCCCGGAGCCATCCCGTCGATTGGAGCCGCGTCGCCCACGGTCGGCGCATCGGAGTACAGCGCCCCCGATATGCCGGTGCCTCCGGCTGATAATTCGAGCACTGCCACCAGCACGGTCGGTGGCACGAGCCTGGTCGGTGGAATGCCCGCAGGAATGGCCGCGGATTCGTACCCGGCAGCGGTCACCAGTGGTGCGGACTCAGCTGCCCGGTCCGCTGGACCACTGATGGCAGGACCGTTTCCGGTCGCGGCCCACATGACTGAGGACAGGCGAACGCCACCGTCGTTCGTAGTAGGGGAGGGCGTTGACGATGACTTGGTGCTAGCCCGCAGTCTGCTCGCCGCGATTCTCGCCGCCGTGGACGATTCCGTCGGTTTGGATTGGGCGGTGGGGGTGGCGAGGACCCCTGCCGGGCCCATGATTGTCCTGACCTCCACCGAGAGTCGTGGCTGGCTGCCTCCTGGACTTTTCTTGCCGTCTGAGGTCATCCTCCCATGGCGATGGGACTCCATCCTCCGCCTCGCTGACCGCGCGGCCATCGTGGCATTGGAAGGGACCGCCGACCCAGCCCGAATACTCGTCGAGTTCGGTTTGATGATGGTTCGTCGCGGCGGTTTACGCCTCAGTGCCTTGGTGTCGTCTACGGCGATCCCGGACGGTGTACGCGCAGCTGTCGGTGACGATGTCGCCATCGAGGAGTGGGTATCCGCCGCCGGGTCCGCCGTCGACCTCACCGCGCCCAGTGTCGGATTGGTCGACCGGCTCGCGCTGGCAGGCTCGGAGGACTTGCTGCGACAGGCGGATATGGTGCCCGCAACCGAAATTCGGGCCAAGTGCCTCGAGTTGGCGCGAATCGCGGACGCACGGGTCCGTGCCGCCGTCTCCGGCTTCGACCAGGTGGCCGCCACCCGGCGCGGGTGGCGGCAACGGATCCTCGATGTGCTTCACGCCGGTCAGCCTGTCCCGGAGGGCTGGTGGGACGAGTTGCGCGCCGCCGAGGACATGACGGCGGCGGCATTGCAGTCGGGACGGGTCAACTTGGCTCACATTCCTGTCGGCGGCCTCCGTGGCGTATCCGGTGCGGAAGCCCTTCGCGGCGTGGCTTTCGAGCGCCGTGCCGACGAACTGCTGCTGTTGGTCGCCGCGGGCGAACCTGACCGGCAGGCTTTGCGTGACGCGTTCTACACATATAGCCAGATCGTCGAGCACCCGCTCTTCCCAGCGGCAGAGCATGCGGCGGTGCAAGGGTTGAAGACTGTTGACGTAGGTACGGCGCCGGACGGCCATGTTGTCCGCGGCGCGGACCCCGGCGCTGCCGGCGTCGGGGCGATCAGCGTCAGTTCAACCGTCCTCGGCGGGCCTCCTCCGTCCATAGCTGAATTGCTGAATCGACCGGCGGTGTCCGAGCGCTCCAGCGAACAGAGGAGAGCCTGATGTCAGATGATAAAGCCAAAGATGCCGTCGATAAGATAGAAAATTGGGACGACGGTTGGGGGGAGAATCACAATATATCCGACCATGCCGGTGAGGCATTGGAAGAGTTGAATAAGTTGAGCGGGCCCGAGTATCAAAAGGCGTGGAATGATCTCGACCCCACTGTCAAAAGCTTGCTCATGACTGCCAGCCTGCATCAGGGCTTGGATAAAAAGAGCGATGATTACAAGAAGATTATCGATTCGCTCGGCTATTTGGGCGACCCAAAAGTCGTCGTAGACGCGAAGAATGCGACAGCCGCTGCTGCCGCCCAGAAAGAAAAAGATGCTCAAACCCCCAAGGATTCGGATTTCGAGACGTACGGGGATAGGGCCTTCGAATCCGAGACGAAGCATGCGTATCCAGTCAAACTGTGGCGACCGAAGGGCCGCACTCCGGCATTGGATAGCCTGATCAACGACACCGAGTTCACTATGCAGTGGGATCTCGACACACTCGGCATCGGTAAACCGAAGGATAACCCTGAATTCACCCAGGTGCTCGACGGTGACCAGATCGACAGCGCGACTGGCTGGGGGAAAATTCAGGACGCGGCTGGCGACCTGAAGACGCAGTTGGATAAGAGAAAGAAAGATTACACCGACAAGCATAAAGATGTTTCGGACCTCACGTACAACTCCAAAATAACAGGCTCCGACGCCTTCAAGACCCTCACTGGGTTGGTGGAAGAACTCAACGACCGCCTCAAGTACGACCCTGCGAACGATACTTTCAAGACCAGGCTGGATGGCAATACGATCTATGGTGGGCACTATGGTGGCGGTCCCACTTCCGATATGGCGATCCCCTTCTACGAAAAGGATACGAAAGAAGATTCTAAAACTAAAGGCAAGTTCTTCCTGACCCCGCAAGCGGAAATGCAATACTACGTCACGCCAATCCACACGGTAACCGAAGAATGGGATAAGGCTTATACCGCAGCGGTCGAGAAATTCCGGAGCCTGGGCCTATTGGTCGACGACCCTGCGGATGACCCGCCCAAGAAGACCACCACCACCACCACTACGACTACTACGACGACCCCGCCGACCACCACTACAACCACTCCCACGAACACCACGACCACGCCCACCGACGACTACAGCGGCACTTACGACGACCTCCTCGGCAATGGTTCGGATTCGACCACCGACGGCACGACCAGTACCGATGGCACCACGAGCACCGACGGTTCGAACAGCGGCATCATGTCCGCGATCAATTCGGCGATCAGTGCGCTGGAGAACAGTGCGAAAGGGTCCAGCGGAACCCAGGCGACCCAGGCTGGATACAACAGCGGTGGCGGCGGTTCTTCGGGGTCCGGCGGCATGGATATGAGCTCGATGATGCTGCCGATGATGATGTCGCAGATGATGCAGCAGATGATGGGGAACAACGGTCAGGACGATCAGAAGCAGCGCGAGGAAGAGGAGCGGCGCGAGGAGCGGCGTCGGCGGCGCAGGGAGGAAGAGCAGCAGGCTGCGGCGCAGGCTCAGGCTCAGCCGGCCGTCGCCTCGAACACGCCGACCAATGTGGTTCAAGCGGACGCCAGCGCGACACCGCCGCCGGTGGGTGCCGGTGGTCGGTCGATGGTCGATATGAAGCTGCCCGACGGCACGACACAGAAGGTATCCTCGGCGGTCTCGCAGGCGGTGAACAAGGAACTCAACAATCCCAACGGCAGCGATGCCAGGTCGGCTTACGCGGGCACGACCGGACAGCCCTCGGCGGGCAGTCCATGGGTTTCGGTCGATAGTGCGCACCTACAGACCGGTGACGTGGTGCAGTGGGCGAATCGGAGTGCGATCGTCGTGGTGGAACCTTCGGGACTGGAGGTCATCATCAACGGCCAGCTCGTGCCGTTGGACCCGAACAACCCACCCGACGGCGGCACCGGCGGTTACGGCGAGTTCCAAGGGTTCTTCCACCCGAGTGGCGCCGATCTGGACAACTCCGCCCAGCAGCCGCAAACGCCTGCGACGCCGAGCGCGCCCGGTGTCACCGCAGCACCGGCAGCACCGACAGCTCCGCCTGCGGTTACCGCGCCGACGATCTGATACGCCGCCGTGGTCCCCTGAACCACAGGGGACCGCGGCTTTTTGGGGCGCAAGTCGGTCCAGCTGTGGAAACAGCTCGCGCGCGGTTTCCGCGCTAGCGGTCTGATGCGCCGTCGTGGTCGCCTCGAGTCATTGGAGACCGCAGCTGTTCGGGCGACGTCGGCTCTGCTGTGCGAACAGCTCGTGCGGCGGGTTCCGCGCTAGTGGTCTGATGCGGCATCGTGTTGCCCTCGAGTCATAGAGGACGACGGCTGTTCGGGTGCAAGTCGCCCTGCTAGGTGTTGCGGCCCGCGTCGGCGATCTGACATGGCACACCGGTCGCTCTTATGAAACCGTGTGGGCTACGCACGGTGGCCCGAAGCGGAAGCTGATCCGGCGCCGATCGGTATTGGACGCCGCGCCCTGCCGAAGCTTGCGCTCCTGCAGATGGAATCCGTTTCGCGCCAGACCAATTCGGATCTCGCCGCGACTCGGCAGACGATGTCGTCTGGCGATGCGGAACGAATAAACCTTCGATTACGCCTGTACCACAGGCGAATCCACGGTGACCTCGTCCTCGGGATCGTTCTCGTGCGTTTCGTCGGTATCGGTATCGGTCGCGGCCGTTCCGTTCCGATTCACCGCGCGTCGGACATCGGCGCGAGCCGACACCGGGGACATATTCGCCACCGGCGTGGCCGACCCAGGCGTACTCGCGCTTGCCGTCGCGGCCGGTGCGGCCGGAGCGGGTTGGCCTGCACTGGGTGCTGCCGCCGACGCGGGGGCAGGACTGCCCGGCGCGGCGCCGGGTCCTGCCGCCTGCGGCTGGGCCTGGCCCGTCTGCGCGGCATCCTCGGCCGCGTCTTTGTCCTTGTCTTTGTCCTTGTCTTGCTGCTTCAGCAATTGCGGCAATTGCGCCACCAGTGGCATTGCCATCATGGGCAGCATGCCGAGCATCGACACCAATTGCCCGAGCCCGCCGTCGCCGGAACCCCCACCACCGGCACTGCCGGATCCGGACTGACCACTGCCGCCGGACCCACTGCCGCCGGAGCCGTTGTTACCGTCTCCGGCCATATCGTTGTTGAGCTGGTAGACCGCTTCGACCTTTTCGTAGACGAGGTCGATCGCCTCGGCGACCAGCTTCATGAGGGCCACCTCTCGAGCGGGTTTGAGCTTCCCACTCCCAGCGGCCTTCAGTTTTGTCTGGAGTTCGGCAACGATCTCCTTGATCGCGCGCAGCGTCTCGTCACTGCCCGCGGCCACCACGATCGAGGTCTTCATGACCTTGGTGTCGTAGGTCAGCAATGCGGTCTGCCTGGACTGGACCTTCGCCAGGGCTTCCTGGTACTGCTTCTTCATCAGGCTGTCGCCGATGCTCTCGTAGATCACCGGTCGCAGCAGGTCGTCGACTTTGGGCGGCAGGTCGGGGGTACCGCGTCCCAGCAAATCGACGGCGGTTTGGATGGCCTCTTCGGCCATGGCGATGAATGCCTTCAAACCCGCCGACGCACCCGGCGGCGGTGTCAGCTCCACCGTCCAGTAGTGGCCGGTTTTGGCCTTGCTCGACGTGGCGGTAGCGGTATTGGATGCTCCGGGCGGTGCGCCGAACAATGCGGTGGCCGGGGCGGAACCAGGCGCGCCCGGGAGGTGGCCCGAACCGTCAGGCGGAAGCTGGCCGGACGGATCACGGGGCGGCGGACCGGCCGGACCGGACCCCTCAGCGGGTGGCTGGCTCCCCGGGGGACCGGGCGGTGGGCCGGCTGGAGCACCAGGCGACCAACCCGAAGGACCACCGGGGCCTGCGGCATTGCCAGTGGTGGGAGAGCCGAAGATCGTTTGCCAGGCCTCGGCCGCGGTACCCGCCAGTTCTGCCGCCATATCGTCGCCACCGCCTCCCAGAAGTTGTTCCCATTGTCGTGTCTTCCCGCCGCTGGGAAGATGAATCATTCGCGCAATTGCCTCATAGTCGTTGTCATCCCGAGCTTCGGGGCGACCGGTGCCAACCGGGAAAACATTGGCGAGCAGTTCCGGAGAGGCGGTCGGTGATGAGCGAGAGCGAGTCGGTCGAATGTCGCCTGTACTGACGGGTGACCTCCAGGAGGTCCTGCGCGCCCTGCTCGGGCTGTACGGAAACGGGCAACCCGATCCGGCCGCCACCGCGAGCATCGTTCGAACAGTCGCCGGCGATATGAGTACTCATGCCGGGTCCGGCGTGGTGACCTACACCGATGCCCGCGGCATCCAATCGACGATCGCGGAATCGCATGCGGGCAAAGACGGTGTCGTGCACAAGACCGTCGGTGAGGCCGGGGACGGCACAGTCGTCGGCCGGAATCGGTTGACCAACCAGATTGCCGACCTGCAATCACGCATCCAGGCGATCGCATCGGTCGGCGATACCCGGTTCAGCGGACCCGCCCTGCTCGAAGCGGCCCATACGACCATCGCCAAAGCGGCCAAACAGGTCGATACCGATGTCGCGGCGGCGCGTCAGCGGGCAGCGCAGATAGTGCCGGCCGGCATGCCCGAACTGTCCCGGCGAAAGGCCGCCGGTTCGACACCGCGCCGGCGTCGGCGGGCTCGTTCCCGATCCGCGGTCCTGTCGAATGGTCGGCGCGGCCGACCTCGGGTGCCATCGGACGGTACTGCGGGCAGCAAAGCCGTCGGAGCTGCCAGCGAATGGCTCGGCACCCCCTACATCTGGGGCGGCGGTGGCGCGGGTGGACCCAGTGGCGGCGGTTTCGACTGTTCCGGTCTGACCCAGTACGCGATCGCACAGGCCTCCGACGGCCATGTGGTGCTGCCGCGGACCACCTACGAGCAGATCTACAGCGGAGTGCGAGTCTCTCCGGCGGATGTGCGCCCTGGCGACCTGGTATTTCCCGCGAGCTCGTTCAGCGCGCGGGGGCCGGAGCATGTCCAGTTGGCCGCGGGCAACGGCATGGTCATCGAGGCGCCGTATTCCGGTTCGACCGTGAAGTGGTCGCGAATGTCGGGCGACGCCGTTGTGGTGCGGGTGCTGTAGTGGCGGTGGAGATTCCGCCGGAGGTCGCGGATTTCCTCGACTGTTGTGGGGTTCGGTACCCGGATATCGACGAAGGCGATGTGCGTGGGCTCGCGGTCAAGGTGCGCACCTTTGCTGCGAATACGCGCGCGCCCGGTGTCGACGAGAGCGCGGATGCTCTCGCTGCGTACCAGCGCCTGGTCGCGACATGGACCGGTGCCGACGGCGACCATCAGGCCGAACTCGATCGGGTCTGCGCCATCATCGCGAAGGCGCTCGATGCGGTGGCCTACGTGATCACCGTGACGAAGGCGGTGGTCCTGACCGAACTCGCCGCGCTGGCAACGACTTACGCGGCCATGACCGCCACACCCGCCGCGCGCATCGCTGGACCGCTCGTCGCGGCGGCGGCACGTCGACTGTGCACTCAGATGGAGCGGGCGCTGATCGGCTACCTGGTTATCGACGTGATCGGCAAGGCGGTGGAACCGCTCGGACGCAACGTCGACAAGTTGTTCACCGGTACGGCGTCGGTCAGCACGTCACCCGGCGAACGGGTTCGCGAACGGCGAATGCCCGACGTGCCCCCTGCCGAACCGCAGATACCCGGCGCACCCATTGCCGAACCGCAGATTCTTGGCGACTCGGACGTTTCTGGCGCGGCTCTTGGCGACCCGCAGATTCCTGGCGCGGCTCTTGGCGACTCGGACGTTTCTGGCGCGGCTCTTGGCGACCCGCAGATTCCTGGCGCGGCTCCTGGCGACTCGGACGTTTCTGGCGCGGCTCTTGGCGACCCGCAGAATCCTGGCGCGGCTCCTGGCGACTCGCACATTCCCAGCGTGCCTCTCGACGAATCGCAGATGCCCGGCGCGCCGGTTGTCGACCCGCGGATGCCTGACGCGCCCTCGGCCGAGGACACATCAGCAACCGACTCCGGTGTATTCCAAACGGGTCGCGTCGGCCCCCGCATGCAACCACCGGCCGGGCCGAGCCGTTCGCGCGGTTTCGTGACACCGTGGGCGCATGCGGTCCGGGCCTCGACGCAGCGCGCGGCCGTATCGAAAGCGGTGCCCCCCAAGGCCTTTCAATCGCTGGACCGGCGCGCGACCACGGCACGCAAGCCGCGGGAAACGCCGTGGTCGAAGCTTGCTCGGCAATCGGATCCGGCATCGAGGGAATTGGCAGCGACCGTACCCACGGTCCGGCGCCGCGAAGATGGCGGTCGGTGAAGGGGCCGCCGGAACAGAAGCGGCGGCCGACGGTGTGTGGGGTACCGACGGCCGCCGCATGACAGATCGCCGGGGTTTTGGGGTGACGATCCGCCGTTTGCCAGGCGATGGCCGGCGGCCGGATCACGGCCACCGACCACCACTGGACGGGGCTGGGTCTTCGGGATGAGGGACCGTCGACCCACCTCCAATATACCGCTAAATAACGGTACATTCAATATTGCGCCGATAAATGATGTGTAAATAGATCCCGACGTCGGGTAACGATGCCGCCTTCCCAACCTTGGGAATAGCTCGGCAGTCGTAACCAGGCTCGAAATGGCTATCTTCGGTTCACGAGGATCGTCGGAAGGGAAGTCCCGAGTTGTCTGCGGCCGAGGACGCGTTCTACACAGGTGTGCAAAGTCTGGCGCTCGTCGCTGGGGGCGTGCGAAATGAACAGCAGGCGGCGGCTGCCTTCCGCGCCGCCACCGACCTGGATCCGGATATGTGCGATGCCTGGTTGGGCCGCGCCATGGCCGGTGAAGTCACCTCCGAGGTGATCTACGGTGCGTACCGATCGGTGCACAACCTGTACCGGGATCAGCAACGCGCCGGTCTGGTCGATCGTGCGCTGTGGTGTCAGGTCGAGATCGGCGTCTTCGGACTGCGTGTCGCCATGGCGGATCGGGATCAGATCGCCATCGCCCAGGCATGTTCCTATGCCGACGGTGGCGAATGGCAGGAAGCCGCGGCCATTCTTGCCGAAGTGCCACGCGATGATGTCGCCGACTTCGTGCGGATGTCGCTGTATTTCCGCACCAAACAGTGGCTGGATGTGCTCTCCGCTCGCAATGCCAAGCCCGCGCTCGACGATGGGCTGTTGGATATCGCGGCCGAGCTGATGACGGCACAGGCACTGGCGCATCTCGGGCGATTCGGCGAGGCCCTGCCGCGCGCGCAGCGCATCGTCGAGGACAGTCAGTCCGGCAACCTGTCCTACATCTGGGCGGATGCGCATTTCCTGCTCGGCATGCTGCTGCGCCACGACGGCGAACACGATGCCGCCGACAAGATCCTCAAGGGGTTGCAGGGTTCCGCACTGTGGCCGGACCGTCCCGAATGGCAGCGTGCGGTGCGGGACAAGTCTTATCGACTCGAGGTCACCACCGCCGAGGTCATCGCCTCACGCACCAATCAGTGGGATCCGAAGTCCGGTGACGACCCGACCGAGGTCGCCGCATCCGCCGCGCGGCTCGCACGCGAGTCACTGCTGGAGGAGGCCTCCGATCTGTTGCGGGCGCAGATCGGCATGGACTCGGTCAAGGAGCAGGTCGACCGGCTCAAGTCGGGTGTGCTGATGGATCAGGTGCGGGCCAAGCGCGGTCTGGCCGTGGATTCCCGATCGCAGCATCTGATCTTCTCCGGCCCGCCCGGTACCGGTAAGACGACCATCGCCCGTGTTATCGCCAAGATCTTCGCCGGGCTCGGCGTCGTCGAGAATGCCGACGTCATCGAGGTATCGCGCAACGATATGGTCGGCACCCACCTCGGCCACACCGCGCCGAAGACGAACGCGCTGATCGATTCCGCGCTCGGTGGCGTGCTGTTCATCGATGAGGCATACACCCTGATCCAGGAGGGGCTGTCCGGCGGTGACGCATTCGGTAAGGAAGCCGTCGACACCCTGCTGGCTCGCATGGAGAACGACCGTGACAAATTGGTCGTGATCATCGCGGGGTACGAGGACCAGATCGATCGGTTCCTGGCCTCCAACGACGGTCTCGCCTCACGCTTCACCAAGCGCATCCGCTTCTCCAGCTATGACGCCGACGAATTGGTGCGGATCGCCGATCATATTGCGAACAAGAAGGATTCGATCCTGTCCGGCGAGGCCAAAGACGCGCTGCGGGTGCGGTGCGAGCAGCTTTCGGGGCAGACCAAGAACGGTCGGCGGCTCATCGATCTCGCTGGCAACGGTCGTTTCGTCCGCAATGTGGTCGAGGCCGCCGAAGCTGAGCGAGACTACCGTTTCACCAGGGACAATGCGGATGTGCTTTCGATGACCAATGAGGAGTTGATGACCATCGACTCCTCGGACATCACCGCCGCGCTCGCAGGCTTGGCTCCGGCCGCGACAGGCTGACTCGCGTGGCGCGCTTCCGGGTGGTGACCAAGCACCAGATATCGGGTTGGCGGTTTCTGCTGCGCCGGATCGAGCATGCGTTGGTCCGCCGGGACGCCTCGATGATCGATGATCCGCAGCGTGGTCGCTCCACCGCGCTGTCGATCGGTATCGCGTTGGCCTGCATGGTGATCGCTGGTGCGGCCGTCCTCGGGTTTTTCAAACCCGCCAAGAAGGTGGGGGACTCGAAGATCATCGCGGAGAAGGACAGCGGGGCGCTGTATGTGCGCGTCGGCGGTCGGTTGTATCCGGCGCTGAATCTGACCTCGGCGCGACTCATCGCCGGTTCGGCGGAAAATCCGGTACCGGTCTCGCGCGATGAGTTGGCCAAGTATCCGCGCGGGCCGTGGGTCGGTATTCCCGGCGCGCCCGGGGTGATCGCGGACAACGGGGACCGGAATTCGTCGTGGACGGTATGCGATACCGCGAAGGTCGGTGCGGCGGCGCCGGTCAATCCGCAGACCGGATTGCCGACCGTCGCTTTGTCGCCGGTGTTGACGACCGCGATCGGCGGTCCGCTGACCGTCGATGGCGATGCGATCCGCGGTTTGGGCGCTGACGAGGCGCGGCTATTGCGCGATGACACCACCACCTGGCTGGTGTACGCCGATCCACAGCAGGGCATCGTTCGCGCGTCGATAGATCTGAGTAATTCGGCGGTGATCCTGGCCCTCGGCATCGACCCGACCTCGACCGTGGTCTCGGCATCCAAGGGTTTCATCTCCGCCATACCCGAGGTCCCGCCGCTGCGTGTGCCCGATGTGCCCGGTGCCGGGAATATCGTGACATTGTCCTCGGGTCTGAGCGTGCCGGTCGGTTCGGTGCTCACGGTGTCGGCACCGGATCGCGGCGCATTTTACTATCTGGTTTCGGAATCCGGTGTGGTGCAGATCAATTCAGTGCTGGCGTCGATCATCCGCAATGCCGACTCGCACGGCTCGGTATCGACAAGGACGGTCGGACCGGATGTCATCGCGGCGAATCTGCGTCCTGGTGCGTGGCCGGGGACGGCTGCCTATCCGATTCGGCCGGTGCATGTCGTCGATCCGATGCGGCTGGGGGTGACCTGCTATCACTGGTGGCGCGCGGGCACCGATCAGAATGCCTCGACCGAGTTGCTGGTGGGACGGCAACTGCCATTGCAGGTCGACGAGCAGACCCGAACCGTGGGCCTGGTGACGGCCACCGGTTCGCGCGGTACCACCGCCGACGCCGCGTATCTGCCCAGGACCACCGGACGCTTCGTCCAGGTGACCGGCGCGGATCCGGGATCGCCTCGGCGGGAGTCGTTGTTCTGGATCTCCGACAGCGGCGTTCGCTACGGTATCGCTGCCGTTGTGGAGTCCAACTCCGCCCCGGATTCGACCTTGACATCGCTGGGCCTGCGGACCCCGGTGCCCGCACCGTGGTCGATTGTGTCGCTGTTCGCGGTCGGACCCACCCTGTCGAAGAATGATGCCCGGCTCCAGCACGACGGCATCCCGACGAACAAGGCCGTCATCGGTCTTCCGGGCGGCACCTCGTGACAGCTACCCGCCGATTCGTTCGGCCCGCTCGGATGATGCGTGGACCGAAAGCCCCCGCGGTGACCGAATTGCGGTTGCAGCCGCCGACCGAACTGCCCAAGCCGGTGCCGCCGTCGCGGCTGAAGATGATCATGCCGGTGGTCATGGTGTCGGCCATGGCCGGGATGATGGTGATGATGTTCCGCAGCGGCGGGCAGATGTCGCCGATGATGTTCATGTTCCCGATCATGATGCTGGTTTCCATGGGCGGGATGATGGGCGGTGCGTTGTCCGGCGGCGGTGGCGGAGGCGCGGCGGGTCTGAACGAGGAACGCAAGGACTATCTGCGCAGCGTCACCGATAACCGCAAGACCGTGCACGCCGCGGAGACCGAACTACATAACTATTTGCGCTACACCCATCCCGGACCGGCCGAAATCGCCGCGTTGATCGGTGGCAAGCGGATGTGGGAAGTCCAGGTTGCCAGTCCGCAGTTCCTGCGGGTACGCGTTGGGCGGGGCCGGATCGCCAACCAGGTGCGGGTCATAGTGCCCGAGGCCGCGCCAACCTCCGATCTGGATCCGGTCGGTGTCGTCGAGGTGACCCGATTCGCGAAGGCGTACTCGACTGTCGGGGGTATGCCGGTCGCGATCAATCTGCTCTCGGCCCCGCAGATCAGTGTCGATGGCGATCACGACGCGGTGGCCGCGCTGGTGCGGGCTATGGTCGCCGAGGTCGTCGTACTGCACGGGCCGGATCAGGTGGCGGTCGCCGCGGTGCTGTCGAATCCGGACGCACCGGAATGGTCGTGGCTGAAATGGCTGCCGCACACCCAACATCCCAGTGATACGGACGCGATCGGGCCGAGTCGGATGGTGTATCGCAGCGTTTCGGAGTTGCGTGCCAAAGCGCTGGCCGGACTCAATCGTGGTCCGTTCTCCGCGAATTCCGAGCCGACGCTGGATCGAAAGCATTATCTGCTGATCGTCGATGACAGCGCTCCTGCCACTGATCGGGACATCTCCGGTATCGATGGTTGCACCTGGCTGCGGCTGGGTCGGACCGAGCAGACCTTGCCGCGAGCCCTGAAGTTCACGGTGGGGCCCGATCGGGCGCTGCACGAGGTGACCCCGCGTGGCCTGCGGCGGGTCGGAGCCGCCGACGCGATGTCGGTGGCGACGGCGAAGGCGTTGGCCCGCAATATCTCCCCCTATCGGCTGTCCACCGTCGTCGAGGCCGTGGTCGCGGATCAGGCCAGCGGCGGCACGTCGTGGGAGGAATTGGTCGACATAACCGATCCGGGTGCCATCCGGGTCGAGCAGCAGTGGCCGCACCGCCGTGACTCGGACCGGTCGCGGCTGAATATTCCCTTCGGCCACGATCCGGCCGGTGGCGCGGTCTATCTCGATATCAAGGAATCGGCCGAGGAGGGCATGGGCCCGCACGGCATGTGCATCGGTGCCACCGGTTCCGGAAAGTCGGAATTCCTTCGCACCCTTGTGCTTTCGGCGGTGGCGACGCACACCCCGGATCAGCTGAACCTGCTGCTCGTCGACTTCAAGGGCGGTGCGACCTTCCTCGGGTTCGACCGCCTGCACCATGTAACGGCCGTGGTCACCAACATGGAAGAAGAGGCCGATCTCGTTACTCGTATGGAAGACGTGATCAACGGCGAAATGGGCCGACGGCAAAGGATTCTGCGCGATGCGGGCAACTTCGCCAGCGTCGCCGATTACGAGCGGGCCCGTGAACAGGGCGCGCAGCTCGCACCGCTGCCCACGCTGTTGATCATCCTCGACGAGTTCGCCGAACTGCTCGAACAGCATCCGAACTTCTCCAAACTGTTCGTCGCGATCGGCCGGTTGGGTCGTTCGTTGCGCATCCACCTGTTGCTGGCCTCACAGAAGGTGCCCGCCAACCGGATGGGTGAGCTGGAGGCGCACTTGTCCTATCGAATTGCCTTGCGCACCAATCAGACCGCTGATTCCCGCGACGCCATCGGCACCGCGGACGCCTATCACCTGCCGAAGAAGCCGGGTTCGGGTTATCTGCGAGTCGGCTCGGGTGATTTGCAGCGATTCCAGGCCGCATATGTCGGCGCACCATATGTCGCACCAGCGCAGGTATCGGCATCCAGTGCCCAACGTGCCAGGCGACCCGGCGGTGGCTATCGGCCGCCACAGCAATTCACCACGGCCCATATCATCGATGTGCGCCCTGCGGCTGTCGAGCCCGAACCTGTTGTGCAGCAGTCGCAGACAACGGACAGTGAGCCGGTGACCGTGATGGAGACTGTGCTGCAACAGCTGGGCGGTTTCGGCACACCGGCGCACAAGATGTGGCTGCCGCCGCTGACGGTGCCGCCGACCCTGGACAAGCTGCTTCCCGCTGTCACAGCGGGCGCACTGCAGCTGCCGCTGGCGATCGTGGACAAGCCGCGCCTGCAACGCCAGGACGTGTGGTCTGTCGATCTGTCCGCGGCCGGGGGGCATGTTGCCGTCGTCGGTGGTCCCCAGTCCGGTAAGTCGACCGCGTTACAGACCCTGATCATGGCCGCCGCACTGACCCACACCCCGGAACAGGTGCAGTTCTACTGCCTCGACTTCTCCGGTGGCCTGTCGAGTGTGCGCAATGTGCCGCATGTCGGCTCGGTGGCCTCGGGCCGCGACGGTGACCGGATCCGCCGGACCTTCGCTCTGGTCACCAATCTCATCGCGAGTCGACAGGCGCTGTTCGCCGAACTCGGCATCGACTCCATGCGTGAGTTCCGCCGCCGCCGCGTCCTACCTCGGGAGTCGGCGGAACTCACCGCGCGAGGTGACGAGCACGGCGACGTCTTCCTGGTCGTCGATGGCTGGGATGTCGGCTTCGCCGTCACCGGACCGTATTTCGACGAGTACCTGCCGGTCATGGAGTCGATCGCGCTGCAGGGTTTGAACTATGGAATCCATTTGGTGGTCAGCAGCTCCAGGTGGGCGGCGATTCGTCCGGCCATCAAGGATCTGTTGCAGACCCGGCTGGAGATGCGCCTGGGTGACTTGACCGACACGGTATTCATGGGGCAGCGCAATGTCGTCGCCGCGATCCCGCCGGATCGCCCCGGCCGCTGTATATCCAACGACGCGCTGCACATGCTGACCGCACTGCCGCGCATCGATGGCAATAGTGCGGCGGACTCGGCGGGTGCGGGTCTGGCGGCCGCGATCGAGCAGCTGCACCAGACTTACCAGGGACGCCGGGCACCGGGGGTGAAGCTGCTGCCCGCCCAGATCACCTTGGACGAGATCCTCGCCGGGCGTCCGGGCCCGGCGAACCCGGCCCAGCAACTGGTGGTGCCGTTCGGGATTCGCGAATCCGATTTGCAGCCCGCTGCAGTCGATTTCGGGGTTTCGACGCACTTCATCGTGTTGGGGTCATCCGGCTCGGGTAAGTCGACGGTGCTGGCCGCACTCCTCGCGTCGATCCGTAGGCAGTTCACCAAGGATCAGGCCCGGGTGCTGCTCATCGACTACCGCCGCCAGCATATGGACGCCATCCCGGACGAACAGTCGATCGGCTTCCTGACCAGCGAGCGCGACCTGCTCGACGGACTGCCGCCGTTCGCCGAAAAGATGCGTGGCCGCCGCCCACCGGACGGGGTCACCTCTCAGCAGCTCAAGGAGCGCTCGTGGTGGAGCGGTCCGGAGATCTTCGTGGTGATCGACGACTATCACATGGTTGCTCAGCGCGGTCTGCGCAATCCGCTGGAACCGTTGAAGGACATAATCATCGACGGTCGCGACACCGGTCTGCACGTCATTGTCGCGCGCAATATCGCTCAGGCCGATACCGCGATGTACGACAACGTGCTCGGTCAGATGAAGAACCTCAACTCGTCGGGTCTTGTCATGGACGGCTCGAAGCTGGACGGCATTCTCATCGGGGATGTGAAGCCGATGAAGCAGCCGGTCGGTCGCGGCATCTTTGTCGAGCCTCTGCACTCCCGCAAGGATCTCGTTCAGTCCGCTTGGGTACCACCGGAGGAGTAGATCCGTGGTGGTTTGCCCGAGCTCAGCAATGGGTAGAGCGGCTCGGTCGACTGCCATTCCCATAGTTGGGAATGGCATAGCGTTCTCTATGACGGAACGTTCTTGATGTGCCACTTGTCGGCAACTGGCACCAGTCGTTAGGAGACTGCCATGAACCTCGATCTTGTTCCGGGGGAACTCCCGGTCATTGCCGCACGACTTGGTATCAGCGCTGACGATCTGATGCTGATGCTCCACTCGGCCGCCCCGGCTTCCGTGCCGGTGCAGCCTGGTGAGGACGACGTCAGCGCGTTCATCCCTCTTGCCTTCGGTGCTCACGCGATATCGTTCTTTCCCAGTACGGTAAATGGCGCTTTGCAGGGACTCGATGGTGCGGTCACCTTGCCCGCGATAGATATCTCCTACACCGTCAACGATGTGCACTACGGAGCGCACGTTCTCAGCAATGGAACGGTATTCGACAAGTAGTCGCGAATAGTCCGAGCGAAGGCTGATGACATGCCGCTTGGTGTCGTATTCGGTGCATTGGCGCCGGAAGGAATAATTTACCCGTTGCTCATGGGTGACGGATCCGCATCGACGAAGTTGACGGCACAGGCTTATGAGCTGATGGCCGCGCAATTGCATGCGGCTGCGGCCAATACCGATGGCTCGATGAGCCAAATGGGCGGAGCATGGGGAGGGTTGTCCGCCGATCAGGCGCAGGCGGCGTTCCGCAACCACGCGAACTGGCTGCGTGAGCAGGCCGAAGTGGCGGACCAGACCGCAAAGATCGCGAACGCCGTGGTCGGTATCTACTCCCAGGCTGAAACGGCTATGGGGGCTGTTGCCGCATGGTGCGCCGAAGTTCGGGCGCGGGAAATGGTCCTGGCCGGCGCGACTGCCCTCGGTGCGCCGACGGGACTCGGGTTGGTCGAGACCGAGGCTGAATTGCTGATGGTCAGAGCGGCCGCGATCGGTGTGATGGCGGCCTATGCCGCCGAACTGTTGCCGGTACTGTCCTCGCTGCCGCCGCCGGCCG
Source organism: Nocardia sp. NPDC102475 (assembly GCF_055584605.1). Lineage (NCBI taxonomy): Bacteria > Bacillati > Actinomycetota > Actinomycetes > Mycobacteriales > Nocardiaceae > Nocardia > Nocardia sp. NPDC102475. The sequence continues at coordinate 37,496 of NZ_JBVJLS010000036.1, forward strand.
AGGCGCCACCGATCGTGACTGGCGGTGATCCGGGCACGACTATGGATTATTCGACCTATGACGATCCGATATCCAACGGCCCAACCGACACTCGGACCGGGACTACCGAAACGCAAACCGTCTCGTCGACGGATCGATCCATATCGGATAGCAACGGAGACAATGGTTCGAATGGCAGTGGTGACAACGGGTCCGGTAATACTGATTCGCCCACGCAGCCAACGGATCCGACGAACTCGGCCAACCCCACCGACCCCGAGCAATTCGCACCTAACGCGGATCCCAGTTCGATGCCCGCTGATTCGGGCGCGAACGGCTTCGACTCGGGAGCATCGGATCAGCAGTGGTTGTACGGCGCATCGCAGAACTCGACGACACTGGCTGGCCTGAACGGTGGGGTGGGCAGTCTCGTCGCCATCAACATGATGCGTGGTGGGCTCGGTTCGATGCCGGGCGCCTCGACCGGATTCCGCATGCCGTCGAGCTGGCTGCGTGCACCCGGTGCCAGCTTCGGCCCCACCTCGAATCCGGTGTCGGCCGGACCCGCGACCCGCGGCGGCCCACCGCGCCGGGTAGTCGCGGCGAATGCTCGGATGCGGCGGCGTCGCCGCGACGAGGAACGCAAGCCGGGCAAGGTTTTCGTGCCGGGCGAGCAGTTCGAAGTCCCGGTACTGGAGAAGCCTCCGGTGATCGGTGTCATCGAATACACCGATCGTCCGGAGGAATCGGATGCTGATCAGGACGTTCTGGTCGGAGTCATCGAGCGATCCGACGACGATGTGGATTCGAATACCCCAGTTCTTCCGAGGTAAATCGCCGAGGTCGAATTCCAGTTGATGGAGAGGAACAACAATGGCTACTTTCACTCATGTCGACCCACAGAAATTGAAGACGGGTGCCGCTAACTCGGCCGCTTGCCTCGGTGAACTCGAGGGCCATATGAACGGTCTCTTCAGCGCCCAGGACGAGCTGGCGGCAGCGGTACCGCCCAGCAGTCTGACCGGCCGCGCGGCCCAGACAGCGTTGTCCAACGCGTACAACGCGGGCAAATCTCTCGGTGGCACGCTGCAGGAGATCATCGACGCGTTGAACGATGCCCATGTCAAGATCGACGCCCATGACTTGGACGCGGCATCGCAGGTCACCCACAGCGGCAACGCCGACGGATTCGTGGGTACGGGTGGCGACCACAGCTTCCTGGGCGCGCAGGGGCAGGCGGCTTATAACGCCGGAGCCTCGAAGGTCGATTTCAACACGTGGCACTGAGTAGATAAATTAGGTTCGAGAAAGGCTATTACGATGAGCGGACCCATCCATTTCAATTACAGCGCTGCGGAGGCGGCCACCGGCAACATCGGCTCCCTTGTTGCCGCGATGCAGACCAACTCGGAGAATCTGCGCGCTCTGTACAATTTGCTCATGCAGGAATTCAAGGGTTCAGCCGCAGAGGGATACCAAGGCATCATGAGTACCTTCGACCAAAAGATCACCGCCTACGACGGCCAGGTGAAGCAGCTGAACTCCGTCATGTCCCAGCACATGAACAGCGGTGGAACCATGAACCAGGTCGATATCGTCCAAGGAAACCGGTTCGGCGCGATCAAGGCGTAACGGTAGGCAGTGGAGACCGATCCGATCGCGGTCGACCTGAATGTCGATGCCGCGCTGCTGTTACAAGACATGGCGGGCATCGACTCCTATCCTCCGGTATTGGCATTGCTGCCGAATGTCTACAAACTCGATGATTTGGACCGGGTGCGCTCGGTAGTCGCGCGGGATCTCGCGGAAGCGGGCATCATCGACGGCGATCGGGTGCACCCGGTAGTCGAGAACTGGCTGCAGTGTCTGTACCGACCGGATGTGGAACTGGTTGCGCGGGTGCTGGATTTCGGCCCGGACGGTAAACGGCAGGGCATGCTGCGGCTGTCGCTGGTCCGGCAGGGCGATACGCATGTCCTTGCGGTGCGCCATGACGACGAAGTCGTCATTCAGCAGGTGTTCCAGGAGGGACGTCAGCTGGATGCCGTCTCCGCCGCACTGGCTGCGGCGTTGGGCCCCTGTCCGGCACTGCGTTTCGAGCCGGTGACCGCTTCGCAGGCGGAATTCGGCGAAGTACCCGATGATCGGGAGGAGTGTCGGCAGGCTTTGCTCGAATTGGGCGCGCAGCCGCATACTGCGGGTGTGCTCAGCCGCATCCTCGATGAGGTTGTGCGGCGTGCGGAGGTGGTGATGATCGAGCACCGGGACGGTAGCGAGCATCGGCCGCGCGTCGGTGTCGGTGTGCTGGATACACTTTCGGGACGGGTGATCGTGACTCCGAGTATGGCGATGGACGGGGAAGTCCGATCGACCTACGCTCCGGGTGACGATGCCGCGTTGCATGCGGCCATCGGAGCACTGGTCGATCTGTTGCCGGGCCGAAGTTGGTTCGACACCAGTCGGGTCGGGTGATCGGTACGTCAGACTGGTCGCGGCGCATCGGCTGCCGGTGGCACTGGGTTTTTCGAGAGGACGACAGATATGAGCCGAGCGCCGAGTACTAATGGTCATCCGGCCGAGTCCGTCCGACACAAGGGCGGCTACGACGCCTTTTTCATGCAGGCGGCGCAGGAGCCGGAAAGCGGCCCAGCGACCGGCAGCGTTCCGGCACGCCCACAGTCCGGCTATAACGAACCGGTGATCGGTGCGCCCGATCAGTCGATACCGCAGCGTGCGGCGACTACACCTGCTCCCATGCCACCACAGAGCGCGACCGCGCCGGAGCCCTCCGCGCCGAATGTGGCTGTGCCGACCGCGGATTCGGCGCGTGAGAACTATGCGGCGGCAACGCCTTCCTCGCCCGAGATGTGGGCGGCCCACGGCGGAGCCGAGCCCGCCACTGCGCGGATCACACAGACCGCATCCGGTTCGGCGAACGCATCGAGCGGCAATACCGGACCCAGCGCGGAAAGACCCGGCGCCGAATCCGTGGACACGCCATGGCAACCCGCGCAGACGGCGAGCTGGGTGCCCGATCGCATCGACCGCACGGCGGCGCCGCAGGTCGAGGTGCTGCCCGCGGCATTGACCTCGATGGATCTGTTGGCCGATATCTCGGCGGCCAATAGGGCCAGGCTGCAGTCCAGCACCGGGGTACGCGGCGCGCTGAACAAGGTCGGGTTCCGGCTCGGCCTCTCACCCGCCGAGCAGCGTGCCGAGGACCGGCGCGCCCGAATCCGGACCCAGCTGAATACCCCTTATCAGATCGCCGTGATCAGCGTGAAGGGCGGCGTCGGCCGCACCACGACCGCCGCTACGCTCGGCTCGACCTTCGCGGCGTTGCGCCCGGACCGAGTCGTCGCCGTCGACGGGAATCCGGACTTCGGTGATCTGCCCACCCGTACCGCCCCGCATCCGTATGGCCTGACCCTGCGCGATCTGGCGCAGGCGTCGAATCTGGAGGCCTTCTCGACGGTGCAGTCGTTCATGTCGATCAATTCGGCGGATCTCGCCGTCATCGCCTCGCCGTGGACCATCGAGGCCAACGAGGCACTCTCGGGTCGCGAATACGCCACGGCCGTCGAGGTTTTGCGCAGGCACTTCAATCTGCTGCTCGTCGATTGCGGTACGGGCGTGCTGGATTCGGTGACAATGAGCGTGCTGCAGACCAGCGACGCCGTCGTGGTGGTCACTCCCCCCACCGTCGGCGGAGTGAAAGGCGCGGTGGCCACGTTGAATTGGCTGAGTTCGCACGGTATGCAGCATCTGATCGCCAAATCGATCGTGACGATCGTGCACCAGCAACCGACCAAGCCGGTCGTCGATGTCGCGGCGATCGAGAAGCTGTTCGCCACCGGGCAGCGGCCGACCTGCATCCTGCCCTATGACGACCATCTGGCCGAGGGTGGCGAGATCGATTTGCGCCTGGTGGAGAAGGAAACCCTGCTCGCCTTCGAAGAGCTCGCGGCCGGGCTTGCCGATGGATTCCCGAATTATCTTGGTGGCGCCGGCAGCGGCCGGTCCGCCGGAGGGTGGCGATGAGTACTGCCGTTGCTTCGCCGCCGGGAGCGGCGCCCGCGGCATCCGCCGAGGTGGCACGCGCCCGGATGGCGGTCCTGGTGTCCAGCTACCAGGTCGACGTCGTGGTGCCGACCAAGTTCACCATCGAAACCTTCATCGATGATCTGCTCGTCGTGCTGGCCAAGGCCATCGACGACGAGACAGTCGATTTCACCCCGCCGACCGGACAGTGGAGCCTGGCTCGACCAGGCGAAGCGCCGATGCCGCGCTGGCGCAGCCTCGCCGACCACGATGTCGTCGACGGCACCGTGCTGATGTTGGCCGCGGTCGAATCCGCGGAGGTCTTCACACCGGTCGTGGAGGACATCACCGACGCGCTGGCGCTTATCAACGAGCGCGAGTTCGCCGAATTCGACTCGGGCACTGCCGCGGTCGTCGGCCTGAGCACACTGGGTGTCGGCGCGCTCGCCATCGCTGCGATGTTGTCAGTGGCGTGGACCGAATCCGGGTCGATCTGGTGGTACGCACTGCCCGCACTGCTGCTCGGTGCGGTGTGCTGGGGCGGCGCCATGCAAGCGCGGCAGCGCAACTTCGCGCCGCGGATCTGCCTCGGGTTGGCATTGTCCTCGATTCCGCTCTTATTCGCCGGCGGCGCGATGCTGGTGCCGCCGGCCTACGGTGAGCCGGGTCCGTTCGCCGCGGCCAATCTGGCCGCCGGATCGGTTGTCGCGGCCGTCGCGGCCGCGGCCATAATGCGCGTGACCAAGCTCGGAATCGCCACACTGATGGCGGTCACCGTGCTCGGAGCGACCGTGGCCGCCGCTGCGATTCCGTTGACCTATCTGGATTTGTCGGTGCGCCAGATATCCGGTGCCGCGGCACTTCTCGGACTCGTGCTGCTCACTGCCGCACCGCGCATTGCCGTCGTTGTGGCCCGGATTCGGCCCCCTGATCTGCCGGACCCCGGCAACGAGGTCAATCCGGCCACGCTGACCGACATCTTCGACGCCGAATCCGCGCGCGATGACGCCGAACTCGATTCCACTGAGGACATCGAACGGCAGCGGGAACAGGCCGGAGCCGGCATCGAAGGCCGTGCCCGTCTGGCGGTAACGAGTCTGCGCGGGCTCATCGCCGCGACCTCGGCACTCTTGGCGGGCGCGGCCGTGCTGTCGGCCGCGGTGAGCCCGGGGGGTATTCGGGAAATCGTGCTGGGCGCGGCCGTTGCGGGTCTGTTAGCGCTGCGCGCACGCTGGTTCCCGGACCGGGTGCAGGCCATCGCGCTCGTCGTCGCATCGGCGGTGACCGTTGTGGGTGTCGGCTTCGTGCTGGTCACCGCGTACGAAACGGCGCCGGCGCGGCTGGTCGTCGTCCTCATGGTCGGCGTGGCGGCCGCTGCGGCATGTGTCGCATCAGTGCAATTGCCGGGGCGGCGGCTCTCGCCGGTCACCCGGCGGATCATCGACCTGATCGAATACGCGCTCATTCTGGTGATTCCGATCATCGCCTGCTGGATCATGGGCATCTATACCGCGATGCGGGCGATCTGATGCGAATCGGCACAACCGCAATCGCGGTGCTGGCCGGATTCGCGCTGATCGCCTCCGCCGCGCCGGCATTGGCGGTGGAACCGCCGCAGGTCGTCATCGGCTCGCCTGCGGATGACGCGCCCGGCCCGGAGTTGCCGACGAAACAGGACAAGGGCTGCTTGGCGACCGGCGTGCTGAAGGACAGCGATCTGGCGCGCACGCCGCCGTCGGAGATCGCACTGGAGCTGCCGAATGCCCGTGCACTGAGCCGGGGTGCCGGGGTGACCGTCGCGGTGCTCGATACCGGTGTCACGCCCAATGGCCGCCTGCCCGGTCTGGTCGGCGGCGGTGACTATGTCGCAGCAGGTGGCGATGGTCTGTCCGACTGCGATGCACATGGCACCCTGATCGCCGGAATCATCGGCGCCGCATCCGATCCCACGGACGGATTCACCGGGGTCGCTCCCGACGCGCGGATCATATCCATCCGGTACCGCTCCGGCGCCTTCAGCGCAGAGCGCTCGAGTGGCGACGCGGCGGAACGGCTCTCGATGGATATCCGGACGCTGTCCCGGGCGATCGTGCATGCGGCGAATCTGGGTGCGGGAGTGATCACGGTGTCACTGCCGGTCTGTGTTCCGGTGGGACTGGCGGTGGATCAGTCGATTCTGTCGGTGGCGATCGGCTATGCCGTGCACGTGCGGGGCGCGCTGATCGTCGCGGGTGCCGGCAATGTCGGCGCCGGCTGTGATCAGAATCCGGATATCGATCCGACCCGCCCGAGTGACCCGAGGAACTGGCGCGATGTCAAGAACGTGGCCGCGCCGGGCTGGTTCGGTACGGACGTGCTGACGGTCGGCTTCACGACCGCCACTGGCGCCACGATGCTCGATTCGCTGTCGGGGCCGTGGGTTTCAGTCGGCGCACCGGGTACCGCGATCGAATCGCTCGGTCCCGGTGGCACCGGTCTGATCAATGGTGTCGGTGAACCCGGCAAACTGGTGCCGGTCGCCGGCGCGTCGTTCGCCGCCGCTTATGTCAGCGGGGTGGCCGCCTTGCTGCGCTCCCGATTCCCCAACGAAACCCCGGCCGAGATCATGGCCCGCCTGACCGCCAGCGCGCACGCGCCCGCTCGTGGCATCGATAACTTCGTCGGCGCCGGTGTTATCGACCCGCTCACCGCTCTCAGCTATCGCACCGCGCCCAAGCCACCGATCGGACTGTACCGGTCGTCGGTGTTGGTGATGCCGGATCCGCCGCGCGCCAAGGATCGTCGTCCGCCGTTCGCGGCCGCCGTTGTCATCATCGCCGCGGTGCTGCTAGGTCTCGGCGCCACCTATGCGAATTCCGCGGTCCGGAGGCGGCGGTGAGCCTTCCGAGTGTTCGGGTGGGCGGTGCCGAACGTGGTCCGTTCGCTGTCGCCGTGATCGGTGGCAGCCTGGTGGTCACCGGGCTGTGGGCGCGCACCCCGCTCTGGGCAAGCGCGGCGGTGATCACCGTGCTGCTGGTAACCGTGGCGGTCCAGGTGAACGGCCGTACGACCAGCAGATGGTTGCTCGACTGGATCGATTACCGGTTCAGCCGGGCCACCAGAGCCGAAGCGCTCGCCGGCCCGGCGAAGGTGGATGACATCGAGGTCGCTGCCGGGGTCTGCGGCATTCGCTCCGAAGGCACTGTGCTCACCGCGATGATCCAACTCGCACCCAATCTCGACCTGCCAACTGTCATCGCGGAGAAATCCATCTACACCGAGGACACTGTCCCCGTCGATGCCCTGATAGGTCTGCTCGATCAATACGGTCTGGCGGTCGATATCGATATCGTGACCACCGGTCAGCGGGTTCGTCCGACCGGTAACTACAGCATGCTCTACGACCAGCTGATCGGCTCCCATCCGGTCGTCGGCCATCGTCTCACGTGGTTGGTCGTCCGGCTGGACATGGAACGGAATCTGGATCTGCTGCAGCGACGCGGACTGGTCGCGATGGTCGCGCCGCGAGCGTTGGCCACCGCGGCGCACCGCATAGCGGGCCGATTGCGGGAACGGGGTATCGCCGCGCATGCACTGCCTGCGGCGGCGATGCAGGAGGCCACCAGGGTCCTGCATGCAGGCGTCGAACTGGGCGATCTGCGTGAGACCTGGACCTGTATGGAGTCCTCGGTGCCAGGTCGCTGTGTGACCAGTTTCCTGATCGACTGGACGCGGATGGACGGCGCCGGTATGGACGATTGCTGGTCGTGGAACCGCGGCCGGACCACATTGGTGGTCAGCCTCACCGATGCCACGACCGGGCCGCGTGCGCTCGCACGGTATGTCGGCCCACCGGTCACGACCGAGCCACCGGAGTATCTGCGCCGGTTGACCGGTCGGCAGGCCATCGCCTTGCTGGCCACTATGCCGACCGGAACGTCGATCCGCGCGGTGCCCTCCGATGAGTCGGGCCGCGATGTCGCGCCCGACGAGCTCCTTGCGGATCTCACCATCGCGATCGGTCCCAATGGTCAGATTCTCGGTTCCATCAGCGGTCAGCCGCGACATACCTTGGCGCTGCCGCTGTTCGATCCGGCCCGCTACAACCCGCGCCGGCGCACCATCGATGTGCACGCCGACCTGCCGGTGGCACAGCAGATCGTTTTGCGTGCCATGGTGGTCGGTGCGGATGTTGAAGTCCATTCGGGGCGTCCGCACCGCTGGTGGCAGTTGGTCGCCGCGGTCGGTGACCCGGAATCGCTGCGGCTGGCTCCGGCGGCCGGTGCCGCGAATGCCGCTGCGGGACAAGCCGGTTCGGGTTCACCGCCGTCGTCGGCTACAATAACGGTCTTCGACAATCTGCCACCGCAGGTATCGACCGCGCACACCACGGTCACCATCAGCGAGCCCGGTGGGCCGCGGCGGCGGTCGGTCGATCTGGCGATCAATCAAGTCAGCGCGACCGCGGTCGATGTCAGTATTCCGATGCGGACCGTGCGCGTCGATTTGATCGAGCCGCGCGGTGAAACCCGCTATTTCGATTCCGCCGCCGAACAACCCGCGATCACCGCGGGTGGCAATGGTGCCACGCCTGAGCCAGACGTCCGGCGCATGAGCTGATGGGAGACAGGTAGTGTCTATCAGCGTGGTTGTGGACTCCCAGCCGAATGACGGCGAATTTGTGCAGGAGGATAACGGGGAGGCACTGACCCCGAGACAGGCCGCGGTGGCGATCTTCTCGAGTCGGCTCTCGGAATTGATCTCGGAATCGGTGGTATCGACCGAGGACGGGTCGACGCGGTCGTTGACCCTCTATTCGCTTGCCCAGCATCTGGAACAGGCGTACCCGGATGTTCCGGTTTCCCAGTCGGGGCTGTACCGGCTGATTCATGGTGACGCGGTACCGAGGCTCGATTTGATCATCGCCTTGGCGCGGGTATTCGACGTACCGCCGGAACATTTCGTCACCGAGCAGAAGAGTCGCTGATTGCGTTATTCCCGTCAGCGGGAATAACGCGGGACCGCAGCGCAGGCCGGTCTGGATACGATCCCGACCATGGCTGCCGAGGATCCGGGAGATGTATTTCTCCGCCATCGAGGCGCGGTCCTGGATGCGCTGCTCTCGGATCCGTCGTTCGGAGAAAACGATCCGGCCACCGGATCGGTGCTGAGTGGACCCCTGGTCGGCGAGCCGGAATTCGGCGAACCGGGTTTCGGCGATGATCCGTACTCCGGTCCCGCGGTGGCAGCCGGTTCGGCCCAGGGCGCTCTGCCCGAAACGGATCTGCCGCCGCGGCGAGCCTCCGACGGGCCCAAGGCCAGTGAGCGGATCATCGCGCTGCTGAACGGCCAGCCGCCGAATGCCGCACCGGCACTGGACTTTTCATCGGACTACTCCGATGTCTCGGCAAAGCAACCGCCGCCCGAGGAACCGGCAAGCACCGCATCCGGGGCATCCGGGGCATCCAAGGCACGCGGGCCGGAGCCCGCGGAGCGGATCGTCGTGCTGGCGAAGAAGCTCAAGAATCCCAAGGTCGCGTTGGCCGTCTGCGGCGTCTTGGCTCTTTTGCTCATCATCGCGTTGGTTTCCACCGGTGGGAAGGATGATTCGCAGGCCCCGGATCGCATCGCGGTCATCACCCCGTCGCCGACCGCGGCGGCCCCGACATCGAAACCGGAATCCTCGACTGCCCCTTCCGGAGCGATCACCCCGAAATCCGCCACCGCCAATTGCCCGCCGGGCAGTACCCCGGGGATGGATGCCTTCGGTGGCCAGGGCAAGGCTTGGTCATGCGTGCGCGCATACAAAGTCGACGGGCAGGTACTGACCATCGATCTCGGCAAGACCTATCAGATCGATTCGATCGGCATCGTCCCCGGCTGGGACAACACCGGCAGCGACGGCGTGGACCAGTGGACGAAATTCCGGACCGCCAGCCGGGTTCGGTATACGTTCGACGATCCGAACAAGACGAGCTACACCCAAACGACCCTGGATCAGCGCACCCTGGTCGTCACCAAATTCGAGGTCCCCGTGCAGGCGTCCAAGGTTGTACTGACAATTCAGGAATCGAAGGGCGATCCGACGATCAATACCACCGCGATTTCCTCCATCGTGATCACTGGGCATTGAGGCCGCTGCCATGTCAGTAGCCGAGTTGGTCTGCCAGTACTGCTCACACCGCAATAGCGGTAATCCGGCGCAATGCGGGCATTGCGGAGCGCCGCTGCCTGCGGTCCAACGACTATCGAGTCTGGCCGGGCAGACGGAGCGGGTCGTCGCGGGCGCAGAGCGGGCCGTTGCGGCCACCGGGAGCGCGGTGACGGGTGCCGAGCATGCGGTGACGGGTGCCGAGCATGCGGTGACGGGGGCGGAAAAGCTTGCCGCCAAACAGTATCCGCGCTGGCAGTGGGGTGCCGCGATCGCCGGCGTCGTGACCACGGTCCTCGGTCTCGGCTTCGCGGTCTTCAGTTCGTGTTCGACGCCACTGACCGCGCTGCCCGATGCAGGTGTCGATCAGGCGTTGCCCAGTCAACTGCGTGCGGCCGCCTCCTGTCAGCAGGTCGATTCCACGTCCGAGAACTGTGTCATCCGGGCGAACGACCCGATGCTCACGGGCGGGATCACCGGCGGCAAGGATTTGACCCTCACGGTGGCATTGGATCCGCCCGAGCGCCGGGCCGATACCGTGCGCAACTGGCGGACTGCGGGCGGAACCGTGCTGGCCGATGGTGTCGTCTTCGTGGCGATCGGACCGACGGCAACCCTGCGCTACGCGAATACCCTTGTCGGACTTCGGGTCGAGACGGGCGCCTTCATCGGGCGTGCGGCGGCGCAGACGTTCATGGCGCGTGCCGGTCTAACCCCGTGACCGACCGAAATTCGGTCGGTCAGCGTGCTTGAGCAGTGCTGACTCTCTTTCAAGATTGTGTTACGCATTTAACGTGCCGCTATACAACGGCACATCAAACCATGTAATGTATGGGAACCGTACGGTTACGGGCTCAGATCTCGGGAAGGCACGAGTCGATGGTGGCAACCACCCAGCAGACGATTTCATTCAAACGGTTCCGCGACGATCCGACCGATCTGGAGGCGGCCTACTTCCGTTGGATCCAGCCCGGCGCCACCGCGCCGACGATCACCGATCGCGCCGAACAGATCTTCCGAAACCACTTGGAACTGGCGGCGATCCGGCTGCCGGGCGCGGCGATCACTCGGGTGTACCGCCCGGATGACGGCAGCGGACTCGGCGCGGCCATCCAGATCGTCAATGACGATATGCCGCTGCTGGTCGACTCGGTGACCACCGCGCTGCGCCGCCTCGGCGCCGCGGTGACCGAGGTCGTCCACCCGGTCTTCGATATCGTGCGGGACCGGCGCGGGCGGCTGCGGGCGATCGCGCCCAAGGAGCCCGACACCGTACCAGCGAACGGCAGCCATACCGTCACCGAATCGTGGATCCATGTGCAGCTGAGCCCGGGCGTCGGAGCCGCACTGCTGGACCGGATCGATCGTGAGTTGCCCGCGCTGCTGCGCGTGCTGCGCAAGGTCGTCGACGATACGCCGGGTATGGCGAACGCGATGGTCGCGCTGGCGGGTCGGCTCGACCATATCGCGCACCGCTCCGACGATCCGGAGGTTCCCGAATGCGCGAAGTTGTTGCGCTGGTTGGCCGATGGGCACTTCACGGTGCTCGGCTACGGGTACTACCGCAGCAGCCGGGCCGATGCCGGAAACGAACCGCAGCAGGTGCCGGGCACCGGCCTCGGCGTGCTCTGGAACGGTTCGAATGTCGATCTCGATGTCCCCGTAATGGGCAACACCCGACCGGTCCTGCGGCTGTCCAACGGATCGGTGGATTCGCTGATCCCGGGATCGGGTGAGCTGTACTTCGTCAGCGTCGCCGATTACGGCAGTGGTGGTACCGGCGCCGGCCAGGTGCAGGGTGAGCACGTCTTCGTCGGCTCCTTCACGGTGACCGGCCTGCACGAGAACATCCTCGACATCCCGGTCATCACCCGCCGCGTGCACCAGGTCATCGAATGGGCCGGTTTCGAACTGAATTCGTTCTCCGGGCAGGCGATGCTGGAGATGATGCAGTCCTTCCCGCGGGTGGAGCTGTTCTCCACCGATGCCCGGCGGCTGTTCGAAACCGTCTCCGCGGTCATGAATTTGGGGCTGCGCAGGCAGGTGCGACTGTTCATCCGGCGTGACGGGCGCAGCGGTGCGGTCTACTGCCTGGTCTACCTGCCCCGCGATCGGTACTCGACCGAGGTCCGGCTGCGCATGGAGGAGATCCTGCGCGCGGAATTCGATGGTGAGCAGGTCGCGTACTCGGCAAGGGCGAGCGAATCCGAGTTGGCCGTGGTGTATTTCACGGTGCATCGTGGTCCCGATGCGGAGCCTGCCGATATCTCCGAGTCCAATCGCGAGCGCATCCAGGAGTTGCTGTTCGCGAGCACCCGGAGTTGGGCCGACCGGTTGGTCGCGGCCGCGACCGGCGTACCCGCGATCTCGCCGAAGGCCGCCAACGCCTACGCGAGCGCCTTCCCGGTCGGTTACCAGCAGGAGTACGAGCCGGAGCAGGCGCTCGTCGATCTGCAGCGGCTGGACCGCCTCGCCGATGGCGCCATCGATACGAATCTGTATCGCAACGCCGAATCACCGTCGGGAGAATGGCGATTCACGCTCTATGTCGCGGGCGAGGGCGTCTCGCTGAGCCGCGTGCTTCCCGTACTGCAAAGTCTCGGAGTGGAGGTGGTCGATGAACGGCCGCACCGCATCACCCTCCCGGACGATACGCAGAAGTGGATCTACGATTTCGGGCTGCGCGTCCCGGCGACACTGCTGCGCACCGCGATCGATGCCGACCTCGAAGCCGATCTCACTCGCTCGGCCGACGAATCATCGGTCGAAGGCGGTGTGCGGCAATACTTCCCGGAGGCCTTCGCGGCCATGTGGAACGGCAGCGCCGAGGTCGACGCGCTGAACGAACTGGTTTTGCGCGCCGGACTCCAGTGGCGGCAGATCTCGATACTGCGTGCCTACGGGAAGTATCTGCAGCAGGCCGGATTCGCCTACACGCTGGGCAATATCTCCCGTGTGCTGCTGGCGCAGCCGACCATGGCCCGGCTGTTCACCGAATTGTTCGACGCCTACTTCGATCCAGAGGGTGTCGGAGCGGTGGCATCGGCGCGGGCCGCGGGCATCGCCGAACGGCTGCAGGCCGAGATCGATGCGGTCGTGAGCCTCGACGCCGACCGTATCCTGCGCGCGGTACTCGGGCTGATCACCGCGACGCTGCGCACCAACTACTATCGCCGCGACAGCGACGGCAACGCGCCCGAGTACCTGTCGTTCAAATTCGATCCGCATGCCATCTCCGAATTGCCGAGGCCGAGGCCGCAATTCGAGATCTTCGTGTACTCGCCGCGGGTGGAGGGCGTGCATCTGCGCTTCGGTGCGGTGGCGCGTGGTGGGTTGCGCTGGTCGGATCGTCTGGAGGACTTCCGCACCGAGATCCTCGGGCTGGTGAAGGCGCAGGCGGTGAAGAACGCGGTGATCGTGCCGGTCGGTGCCAAGGGCGGTTTCGTGGTCAAGCAGCCGCCGACGGCGACCGGTGATCCGACCGCGGATCGGCAAGCGCAGCTGAACGAAGGCATCGCCTGCTACCGCACCTTCATCTCCGGTCTGCTGGATGTGACCGATAACGTCGACCACGCTTCCGGCGAGGTGCTGCCACCGGAGCGGGTAGTGCGCCGCGACAGTGACGACACCTACTTGGTCGTCGCCGCGGACAAGGGCACCGCGACCTTCTCCGATATCGCCAATGATGTTGCGCGCCAATATGGTTTCTGGCTGGGTGACGCCTTCGCCTCGGGTGGTTCGGTCGGTTACGACCACAAGGCGATGGGTATTACCGCCAAGGGTGCGTGGGAGAGCGTCAAACGGCATTTCGCCGAGATGGATATCGACACGCAGACAACCGATTTCACTGTCGCCGGGGTCGGCGATATGAGCGGCGATGTCTTCGGCAACGGCATGCTGCTGTCCGAGCACATCCGCCTGGTGGCCGCGTTCGACCACCGGCATATCTTCCTGGATCCGAATCCCGTTGCGGCGACGTCGTTCCGGGAGCGGGAGCGGATGTTCGCATTGCCGCGCTCGTCCTGGGCCGACTACGACAAGTCGCTGATCAGCACGGGCGGCGGTGTCTACGACCGGTCCGCCAAGGCAGTGCCCGTCAGTCCCGAGGTGCGCGCGGCACTGGACCTGGATCCGAGTGTGACCACCCTGTCCCCGCCGGAGATGATCCGGGCGATTCTGCTCGCGCCGGTCGATCTGTTCTGGAACGGCGGTATCGGCACCTACATCAAGGCATCCACCGAGACGAATGCCGATGCCGGTGACAAATCCAACGATGCGGTGCGTGTCGACGCGAACCAGTTGCGCGCCAAGGTGATCGGTGAAGGCGGCAACCTCGGTGCGACCGCGCTCGGTCGAGTCGAATACTGCGCCAACGGCGGCCGGATGAACACCGACGCCCTCGACAATTCGGCGGGTGTCGACTGCTCGGACCACGAGGTCAATATCAAGGTGCTGCTGGATGCGGTCATCTCCGGCGGCGAACTCGATGCCGCCGACCGCACCGAGCTGCTTGCCGCGATGACCGACGAGGTCTCCGAACTCGTGCTGCGCGACAATATTTCGCAGAACTTCCGGATGGGTCTCTCGCGCGCTCAGGCGGTGCCGATGTCGGGCGTGCACCGGCGTCTGATCGCCGACCTCGAGTTCCGGCGCGGTGTCGATCGGCGGCTCGAAGCACTGCCCTCGGATGCCGAGCTGAAAAAGCGTGCCGCGGCCGAGCGCGGGCTCACTTCGCCGGAGCTGGCGAATCTGCTCGCCCACGTGAAGCTTTCGCTCAAGGATGATCTGCTGGCCGGGGATCTGCCGGATAACCCGGCATTCACCCCAGCGCTGCTGGCGTACTTCCCCGCGCCGCTTCGCGCACGGTTCGCCGACGCGATCGGCAGGCATCCGCTGCGCCGTCAGATCGTGGCCACCATGGTGGTGAACGACATGGTGGACCACGGCGGCATCACCTATGCGTTCCGTCTGGCGGAGGAGGCGGGGGCGAGCACCGACGATGCGGTGCGCGCCTTCACCGTTGCCGTGGAGATCTTCGACCTGCACACGCTCTGGCAGCGCATTCGGACCACGCCGATGCCGACGGCCGCTCGCGACGAACTCGAGCGGGAGACCAGGCGCACCCTCGATCGCGTATCCCGCTGGCTGCTGACCAGCCGCCCGCAGCCGATCGCCATCGGTGCCGATATCGCCCGCTACCGCGACGGTGTCCGCAAGCTCGCAGCCCAAATGCTGCCTGCCCGGCTCCCCGCGGCCCATGCCGAGGATCTGGCGACGCATGCCCGCGCCGCAGCCGAGCGGGGTGCGCCGGCGGAATTGGCCGAGGAGGTGTACCGGCTCATCCACCTGTTCCCGCTGTTGGACATCCTCGACGTGGCCGATATCGCCGAACGGGATGCGGAGGAGGTCGCCGAGCTCTACTACGCACTCGACGATCACTTCCAGATCGAGCGCCTGCTGACCGCGGTGAGCAACCTCGCTCGCGACGACCGGTGGCGCACCCTGGCCCGGCTCGCGGTCCGCGATGACCTCTACGATTCACTGCGCTCGCTCACCCTGGACGTGATCACCGCATCCGAACCGAACGAGAGCACCGCCGACAAGATCGCCGAATGGGAATCGGTCAACCGCCCCCGCCTCGCCCGCGCCGGCGCGTCCCTCGGCGAGATCTTCGCCGCAGGCACCCACGACCTGGCAACGCTCTCGGTGGCCGCACGCCAGGTGCGCAGCATGGTCAGCAGCGGGGAATCCGCTGCGGCAGCGCCTGTTTCGAGCTAGGCGCTCGGCTCGACCCCGCGGTCTCGGTGAACAGCCGAGATTCGCGGGGCTCCGCTGAACGGCTACCCCGTCGTCCCGCCGAACATCGGGATCCGCACCTCCGCAGTGGATCCCGGTGTTCGCAGGGACGACGGGATTTCCTTTTGTTCCAAGCAGTGCGCCCCGCGCCCGTTCCGTCGCCCCGCGCATGGTTTGTCGCCCCCGCGCACGCTCTGTCGCCCCGCGCACGGTTTGCCACGCCGCGCACGGTTTGCCACGCCGCGCACGTTATGGCGCAGTGATTGGGTGGCGCGCGAATCGGTGCGCCGGAGCATCTGGCGACTACATGCGGTCCTGTTCGGATTCGAGTTGGGGTTGGATGGCGTGGGCGATCCAGGTGCTGAAGTGGTCGGCGAGGTCGGTGGGGGTGGTCGGATGGATCGTGTTGTGCTGGTCGTGGAGTTCGGTGTAGCGGCCGTCATCGGTGATGTCGTGCCATTGGACGGCGGCGAGGGGTGTGTTCGGTTTGTCGACGGGCCCCGTGTAGAGCAGAGCAGACCCGCCGCCGTCGGCGGGCCGGTGCAAAAGGCGCTCAATGTGTTCGTGCGGGGTGTCGCTGTCGGGGTGGCAACCGGTCTGCGGTTGAGTGCCGGGCTTGCAGGGTGGAAGGCAACCGGCGAGTTGTGCGGGTAGGTGATCGGTGGGGAACAGGCGGCAGCGGATCGGGCCGTTGGCATCACCGAAGGTGGCTTGGGCCAGCGACATAGCGTGCTGGTCGGTGCGTGCGCCGACGGCGCGGTAGACGCGGACGTCACCGTTGGGATTCCTGTGTTGAGTTGTGCCGCCGAAGATTTGGATGCGTATGGTCGAGGCGGTGAGGGTGTGCAGGGTCAGCTGGATCTCCTCGAGTTCGTCTGAGGCGTAGCGCTCGCGCATGGTGGCCCGGTGAGCGTCGAAGTCGTCCCGGTGAGCGAAGCGGCTGGTGAAGCGAAGCGGATTGGGGAAGCGTTCGTTCGCGGGGGTGAACCACAGTGCCGCGAAATCGTCTGGTTCCCAAGTCCATTCGGCCATTTAGCAGATCCAATCGGTGCTGGGTGCTGGGTGCTGGGTGCTGGGTGCTGGGGTGCCGGGGTGCCGGGGTGCCGGGTGCAGGGTGCCGGGTCGGATGTCGTTGTGCTGCGGCGATCGAATCCATTTCCGTTCGCGTGTTATGACGCCTTTCGCGCTGGTTCACCAGGGTTTTCCCCAGAGCCGATGTCGCCGTGCCGAATCGGGGTTAATGCGCCCGGCCGCGACCAGCGCTTCGAATGCCGCGTGCTTGCGGTCGCAGTCGTGTTCGCGGTGCAATTGCATCGCGACATGGGCATCGGCGAGGGTGAGCGGCTGCTCGGGTGGTCCGCACGTCCACGCTTTCGGCCATTCGACCGGGTGTAATCGGCAACGACGTCCGGCGGGCCGCTCGCGGCGCGGCTGGTTCATCGGCCATACACACGCCACCCCGACCATCGCGAATACACAGCCAACGACGACTACGAGGATGCTGTGCACGATTTGCCACGCGCCCACAGTCGTTCACCTCTCGCCGCCGCAGCCGGGGGAGGTCGGCGGTAGTGCCAGTTGCGCGAGCGCGTCGAGCACTTGGTGCAGTGTCCGCAGTTCGGGTATGCCCTCGGGGAGGGTGCGGGCGTTGTCGATGGGG
This sequence comes from Nocardia sp. NPDC102475, assembly GCF_055584605.1. NCBI lineage: Bacteria > Bacillati > Actinomycetota > Actinomycetes > Mycobacteriales > Nocardiaceae > Nocardia > Nocardia sp. NPDC102475. The sequence continues at coordinate 55,102 of NZ_JBVJLS010000036.1, forward strand.
AACTCGATACCGCGCAGCCGGGCGCGTTCGCGCGGGCTCAGCTTCGGCGGCACGATCCGGCCGTGCCGCACGAGCGTGTAGTACGCAACCCGCTTCCACGCGCACCGCGAGATCCGGCACGCACGGTGTCGGCGCATCTGCGCGTGCGCCAACTCGACGTCGGCGAAGCCGCAGATGGTCGGCGGGCTGAGCAGAGCATCTGCGTTGATCACGCTGCCCCCTTATCGACGCCATGCACGCGCTGAGCCGAGCGCGCCCAAGTGCTCTGGGGGCAAACGGTTTCCAGGTCGAACCCTTCGTCACAAATCAGCGCCGGTCGGCAGTTGACGTGACCGAGGTCGAAGACAACGATCACGCGCACGTCGAGCCCGGCCGCTATACCGAGCGCATAAGCGATCGGGTCGTCGACATCGGCAGGTGGCCGAACCGTGTACACATATTGATAGCCGAGCGTGTTCGCGTGCCGTTGCACGTCCAAGGCGTGGCGTGGCGCATGCGTGCCGGATACGTCATTGCGAACGAAGCCAATGGCTTTCGGCTTATCGCCAGCAGTGTTCGTCCGTGGCGACTCGGTGTTTTGCGTGGATGTCATGGTTCCCCCAGAACCTGGTTGTGTGGTGGAGTGTGGGCATCCCGAGCAGTGCCATGTGCCGCTGTTCTTTTGCCATCTCGTGTCGGCTGCTGCCCCGGGCGCGCTATCAGCACACCATCGGGCATGCCACTCAGAAGGCTTCGTCTGAAATTTCGCAGGAAGTTCCGCGAAACACCAAGACAGATTACAAGTCTCGCATCTATCGTTTCAGACTGAAACATCACAAGACAGGAGCTTGGTATGCCAGAAACGGACGAACCGCTGTCGCTCCCGAAGCGCCAGCTCGGTCACTACCTCCGGCAGGCTCGTGAGGATTTGGGCATGAGCCTCGCCGAGGCCGCCAAGCACTTCAACCGATCGGCCCCGACCCTGATGCGGATCGAGAAGGGACTCACCAAGAAGCTCCAGCCATTGGAGATTGATGCGCTCTGCCAGCTCTACGGGTTTGACGACGAGAAGACGGAGGCAATGAAAGGACTTGCACAGCAAGCCAATACGAAGAACTGGTGGAACGAGTTCGATGATCTGATTCCGGCCAATTTCGATATCTACGTCGGATTGGAGACTGCGTCTCAGGAGATCGTCACCTATCAGTCCGACCTGATCCCCGGCCTGATGCAGACATCCGACTACGCCCGCGTACTTATGCGGAGCGCGCTTCCGCTCGATGCGACAGAGGAGATCGAACGCCGGGTTGAGCTGAAGATGCGGCGACAGCTGCTCATCACGCGCAAGGTTAATCCGATTACGTTCGAGCTTGTCATCCACGAGGGTGCGATTCGCCGCGTAGTCGGGAGTGGCAAGGTGATGGCTGCTCAACTGCGCCATCTCGCTGACATGAGCACCCGCCCCAATATCACGGTTCAGGTGCTCCCTTTCACGGCTGGTATCCCGCTGGGCGATCCAGTCGGGCCATTTGTCATCCTGCGGTTCGGTCGGGGCGCACGCACTGTTGTGTATGCCGAGACGTTCACCGGTGATCTTTACCTCGAGAAATCCGCTAGCCTGCGGCGGTACGCTGGTGCTTACGAGGCTATTCAGCAAGCTGCGCTGGATGAGGCCAGAAGCAGGAGCCTGCTCCGGCAGGTGGCGAAGGAGCATTTAGGTTGAGCACGGATCTATCCGGTTCCAGGTGGTTCAAGAGCAGCCGGAGCACGGCGACCAAGGAATGTGTCGAGGTAGCGTTCCTCGATGGGGGAATGGTCGGAATGCGCGACAGCAAGAACCCGAACGGCCCGGCGTTGGTCTTCACGTCCGGCGAATGGGATGCCTTCACTGCGGGCGTAACGGACGGCGAGTTCGGCCGCCCCTGAGCCTGGCGCAATACCGAGTACCGCAGCGGACCCATCCTGACAAGTCCGACGTCGCAATGGGGCCGTCTCTTGTCTAACCTCGGTCAAATCCCAGCTCGCGCAAAGCTTCTGGTTTTCGGACCGGCGTGTTGCACGGAGAGTCGCTGTGCGACAGCACCGAGGGTGTGCGAGGTCTGAATCCTATAATCCTGGCCAGGAGAAGATCTTGGCTTGGGCGGGTGCCTGCTGCGGCAGATTCGCTTCCAGGTCTTGGTATTTCGACGCCTGCTCGGTGTCGATGCCGGTGATGCGTTCGCGGACGGTGCGGAAGAGGGTTTGGAAGTCTTCGATGACCTTGTAGTGCGATTCCATTACCGCGTAGACGCTGTTCTCCGAGCCGCGGGATTTTTCTCGCCATCTTTTGACCATTGTCTTGGCGGACATCAGGTCTCGGTCGCCCTGCGGGGTGAACGTATCACCGAGGCCCCACTTGTCTTGCTGCGAGGTCTCGGTCATATTTCGCTGGATCTTCAGGATGACATCCTTGAAGTATTCGCAGTCGCGATCGATGTAGACGAATTTCTCGAGATCCATTCGAATCGTCAACCGGCCCTCACGGGCCTCGGTGATCAGATTCGCCAACGGGCTCGCTGAAGTCGTTTGGTCGTCAGCCATGTCGATCCCTCCCAGTTCGGTCCCGTGAGGCGGTGGTCAAGCGGTGGCGGGCAGACTCGGAACAACCTTCTCCGCCAAGCTACGAGCCAAGTCACACGAGTCAAGGCTTCCCGTGCTGGTCGACTTCGGGTTATTCAGGTTGAACTCGAGACTGCCGCCTTTCATCTCCACGTCCACCGTGCATGCCTCTTTGATGAACGGGCCGTCGAACTGGCGTGTCGAGATCGCTCGCCTGTCATTGATCGTGAACTCGGTGGTCTCAGGGAAGTTGCGGCTACGAATGATGTCGATCGTGAGATTCGTGGTGCGGATGCTGACCGAGTAGCTGCTGGATCGCACCCAGGCGCAACCGCGCCATTTGACTCCACCGTCCGCATCGCCATTGGCTGGGTCTTTACCGTGTAGCTTCTCCGAATCCAACACGCCTTGCGGAACGTCCTTGCAGGGGTCGTAGGTTTGCGGAACATCAACAGTCAGAGACGGTCCCGCGCTCGCGGAGGTTGAGACCGGTTTCGCGTCTCCCCCAGTCGACGACCCACACCCCGACAGCAGGACAACAGCACCAACCGTCAACACAGTGCCGAGTAGTGTGTTCCCCCTGCTGATCATGCGTTCCTCCTGGTCGCCAGCGGTGTCGACGGCATCGATCATGCCCGGAACGGCTCCCGCCCCTGTTCAGTTGGTTCGACCGTACCGGCAGGCTGATCCGCCTACAACCTGCGGCTGTCTCGTGTTCGACACCGGCATTCGACGTCAGTGGCATCCGATAGCGTGAGCGATGGGGGAACGCCAGCCTCGGGCAACCGGCTCTCGGTGGTGCCCGAGCAGGTTCGTGACGTCGGTAAGTATGTCTACGAATTGGCCGAGAAACTGCGCACGGCATTGGATTCCGCGACTACGGACGTGGATGCGGTGGCCAACGGCAGTTGGACCGGTGGTTTGGCAGCGGAGTTCGCCGACGGCCGGAACGATGTCCGCGACGGTGGCGGTCAGATCATCACGGCGCTCGCCGCGATGGCGGTGAAGCTCGGCGTCACCGCCGAGACGTATCAAACCCTTGATGAGAGCAACGCATCCACGCTGAACACCTCGAGTTCGGATTTGCCATGAGCGAGTTCTCGGTCGACCTCGAAGACCTGGACCACATCGTGGCCCGGTTGTCCGGCCTCGCCGGTTTCATCAACGATCATCTCGACGACATCGATGACAAAGTGGCCGCGCTGACGGGAACTGGTTGGGAAAGCGTTGCAGCCCAAGCATATTCCGAAGCGCACCAGCAGTGGATGACGGGAGCGCGCGAGTTCGCCGAAGGCGTCCGTGAGATGAGTAACGTTGCCCGCAAGGCGCACACGCGGTACAGCACCGCGGCCGATGTCAACAAGCAGATGCTGCAGGGCGGATAGGCCGTGGGTGACACCTGGGTCATCGACTCTGGCATGTACTTCTGGTTTTCGGGCCGGTGTGTCGTGCGGAGAGTCGGTGTGCGACGGAGTCGAAGGTATGCGTGAGCTCCGGAGGATGTGCGTGGCGTCGGGGTTCGCCGGTCGGCGTAAGCGCGGTCAGCTCGCGGCGGCGGTGCCGCAACTTCCGCAGAACTTGGCTGCGGCGGTCAGGTCTGCGCCGCATTCGGTGCAGTGGCGCGGGCGGGCGGCCAAGGGGTCACCGCAGTTCATGCAGAAGCGCGCATTCGCGGGATTGTCGGTTCCGCAGCTGGCACACACCGGCGGAACCGGTTGTGCGGCAGCCGGAACCGCCTGCCGCTGCCATGGATTGCTCGGTGCCTGCTGCTGGATGGCGTTCAAACCCAGTGCGGCGCCGAGGAATCCGTCGCCACCGCCGTGGCCGTGGGCGAACCCATGGCCAGCGCCGAGCGCCAATTCGCCTGCTGCGTAACGCTGGAAGTCGCCGGCCAGTCGAATGTAGGTGACGTCCTTGGCAAGTCGCTTGATGCGGTCGGCATCCTCGGGTGCCAGGGTGATATCGAAGTTGCCCAGGCGCGGGATGCGCAGGCCGTATTCGTAGAGCGTCAGGTTGGTCTGGCGCACCACGGCGGCCTCGATCGGCTCCAATTGTCCGGATAGGCCGAGAACTGGCCAGTCACCTCGAGAGATACCCTGTGTGACAGCGACTTTCATGGACTTGAGCAGCAGGTCCGAGCACCAGGACTCCACCGTCGCCGGGACGCTCAGATCGGTGGTGCCCGCCAGTGAGGTGACCAGCTCGGCCGGATCCCGCACCGACAGCGCGAACTCCCCGAAGACCCGCAGCGTCACGACCTGTTCGCTGACCGGGTCGGCGATATCGGCCAGACGGCCGCCGAACTTGATGCCGGGATACTCGCGAGTGGAGACGAAATACAGCTCGGCGCGGTAGAAGTTGTTGCCGGTCAGGGTGTCGACGAGTGCGCCGAGGACCGGCAGCTCATCGGCATCGATCCGATGCCTGCCCGGGCCCATAGTGGCCACGACCTGCCCGGCTTTGACGAACAGGGCGATCTCGTCGGCATTGACGATGGCACGGCTGTAGCGGCGGATGTTGACATCCGGCCACTTGTAGACCAGTTGATTCTTGCGGTCCTCGGGGACCGCGATGAACTCCCGTTCGAACCATGCCATGCTCGCGCTCCATCAGCCGTAAACGTATCCAGCGTACCGATGTTCAACGGTACGATCAACCAACGCCGAGGTCACGGTGGGTGGAGCGGCGCACCAAAGTTTCCACGTGGTTACAAGTCTTGACTCGCTATTGAACGTGCCGTTGAATAGCGTTACATTAAGCAGCGATATGATCGCCGTCACGTGAAAGGCACCACCATGACAACCGTTCAACACTCCGCGGAAGTGCCGGCGCCCGCGGATGCTCTGCATGCTGAGGATGCGGGCTATCACAAGGCGTTGCGCCCGCGCCAGCTGCAGATGATCGCGATCGGTGGCGCGATCGGAACCGGACTGTTCCTCGGTGCCGGTGGCCGGTTGCACACTGCCGGTCCCGGGCTGTTCATTGTGTACGCGGTCTGCGGCATCTTCGTATTCTTCATCCTGCGGGCACTGGGCGAGCTGGTCCTGCATCGTCCGTCCTCCGGATCGTTCGTCTCCTACGCGCGCGAGTTCTACGGCGAGAAGCTGGCTTTCGCGGTCGGGTGGATGTACTTCTTCCACTGGTGCATGACCGGCATCGTAGACATCACCGCGATCGCCACCTATGTCCATTTCTGGGGAGCCACCGAGGCGATACCGCAGTGGTTGATCGCGCTGGTCGCGCTAGCCATCGTGGTCAGCATCAACCTGATCTCGGTGAAATGGTTCGGTGAGCTGGAGTTCTGGGCCGCGCTGATCAAGGTCGTCGCACTCGTCGCCTTCCTGATCGTCGGCACCATCTTCCTGGCGGGCCGATTCAAGGTCGACGGCGAGACCACCGGTTTCACCGTGCTCTCCGATAACGGCGGCCTGTTCCCGACCGGTCTGCTGCCCCTGGTCACCGTCACCACTGGTGTCGTATTCGCCTACGCCGCAGTGGAATTGATCGGTACGGCGGCCGGTGAGGCGGAGAACCCGGAAAAGATCATGCCGCGGGCCATCAATTCGGTCATCGCCCGCATCGGTCTGTTCTACGTCGGGTCGCTGGTGCTGCTCGGACTGCTGCTGCCCTACGTCGTCTTCAAGTCCGGTGAGAGCCCGTTCGTCACCTTCTTCTCCAAGCTCGGTGTCGGGGGTGCCGGCTCGATCATGAACCTGGTGGTGCTGACCGCGGCCTTCTCCAGCCTCAACGCGGGTCTGTACTCGACCGGCCGCATCCTGCGCTCGATGTCGATGAACGGCAGTGCGCCCAAGATCGCCTCGCGGATGTCCAGCGGCGGTGTGCCTTACATCGGCATCCTCGCCACCGGCGCGATCGCGCTGGTCGGTGTCGGGCTCAATGCGATGGTGCCGGACAAGGCCTTCGAGATCGTGCTGAACATGTCCGCGCTGGGAACCATCGCGGCCTGGGGCGCGATCGTGATCTGCCAGCTGCAGCTGTTCCGTTGGTCGAAGAAGGGTCTGATCGAACGGCCGTCGTTCCGGCTGATCGGTGCGCCCTACACCAGCTACGCCACGCTGGCGTTCCTGGTTACGGTGATCGTGCTGATGGCTTGCAGCCATGAAGTCGAGCAGCGCGGTGCTGTGATCGCTATGGCGGTGGTCGTGGTTCCGGCATTCGTCGGCGGCTGGTTCCTGGCCCGCAAGCGGGTACTGCAGGTGGCGCAGGAGCGTGAGGGCATCACCGGTCAGTTCCCGGTGCTGGCCGAGCGGCCGCGCCGCGAGGGTGAGACGGTCGTCGTTCTCGACAAGCCCGACGAGGAGTAGTACGCAGATCATTTCGAGCGACCTGCAAGCAGTCGCTACGGGATCTCCGCCCCGGACAACATGTCCGGGGCGGAGCTATTCCCATAGGGGGGAATAAGGCATGCGCGCGACGGCGGACGGCGGAAGAGAATGGGTCCCCTATTCACCGGGCTCGAAAGGTTCCCATGCCGGAACAACCCAGCGCCTCCGAGAATCCGCTGCCGCATCCATGGGCGAATCGGCGGATGCGCGGTACCGAGGTTCCGCGACGGACGCCACATCCCTGGGCTACCCGCGGCATGTCGAAACTCGAACCGTCGCAACGCCGCCAGCATCCATGGTCCGGGCCGAGCACCGTGGAACGTGCTCCGGCGCAACGGATCTCCGCGCCTCCGGCACCCGGCGACACCATGCCGGTGAGCGATCCTGCGACGGGCGCCGAGGAGACTCTCGAACTCGACGAGCCGGTCTCCGGCCGTAGCGGTCGTTCCCGGCCGAGCGTGCGCCGGCTCGGCGCGGGTCTGGTGCCGATGCCGCGAGTGGCGCCGGTCGACCCGCGCACCGCCATTCTCGACGATCCGGAAGTGCCCGAACTCAAACGGTTCTGCTGGAAATGTCAGGAACCGGTCGGCCGTCGCACCGCCACCGAGCCGGGTGTGGTGGCCGGCGAATGCGGCCGCTGTGGCTCGCCGTTCAACTTCCGTCCCACCCTGCAGCGTGGCGAACTCGTTGCTGATCAATACGAGGTGCAGGGATCGCTGGCACACGGCGGACTCGGTTGGATTTATCTCGCGGTCGACCGCAATGTCAGCGATCGCTGGGTCGTGCTGAAGGGTTTGCAGAACCCACTGGACTTCGAGGCGCATGTGGTCGCGCTCGCCGAACGGCAATTCCTTTCCGAGGTGGCCCACCCCGGCGTGGTCAAGATTTACAACTTCGTTAAACACCGGTCTGCCCGCGATATTCCGGATGGCTACATCGTCATGGAATACGTCGGTGGACAATCGCTGAAGAAGATGCTCGATCTGCGCGGCAAGGAGCGCATTCCGGTCGTCGAGGCCATCGCCTACATCATGGAAATCCTGCCCGCGCTGGACTATCTGCATTCTTTTGGATTGGCATACAACGATCTGAAACCCGATAACATCATGGTCAGCGAGCACGAGGTCAAGCTGATCGATTTGGGTGCGGTCGCCGCGATGGACTCCTACGGCAGCATCTACGGCACGCCCGGCTATCAGGCCCCAGAGATCACCGAGACCGGGCCGACCGTGGTTTCGGATATCTACACCGTCGGCCGGACCCTGGCGGCGCTGGCCCTGGATCTGCCGCGGGACCGCGGCGGGAACTTTGTCGGCGGCATACCCGAACCGGATGAGGATCCGCTGCTGGCGCGCTATCCGTGTCTGTACCGCCTGCTGCTGCGCGCAACCGATCCGGAGCCGGAGCGCCGGTTCCCGTCCGCGTATTCGATGTACTGTCAGCTCGCCGGTGCGCTGCGCATGGTCCTCGCGATCGATACCGGCCTGGAACATCCGCAGCCTTCGGTCGAATTGAGCTCCATGCGAGACGATTTCGGCACCGATACCCTCATCGGCCAGACCGACGGGATCGTCGACGGCATGGCCCGCATGCCGGTGCTCGAGGCGCGCGATGTCGTCGCGGCCCTGCCGACGCCGTTGATCGATAGTGAGGATCCCAGTGCCGAACTGTTGTCCTCCCTGCTGCACGGCGAACCGCGGCACGCGCTGGACGCGCTGCGCCGGGCACACGAACGCATCCGGGCCGGCACGATCGTCGCCCCGGAATCCTTCGACCTGGAGGGGCCGCTGACCGCAGTCCGCGCCTATCTGGACCTCGGGGAGACCGTTCCGGCCTGTCAACTGTTGGCCGATCTGCGCGTCGACTACAGCGCGGACTGGCGCATCGAGTGGTATGTCGGAGTCGCCGCGCTGCTCGACGGCCATTACGAGCGGGCCTGGCAGCATTTCGAGACCGTGCACTCGATGCTGCCCGGCGAGATCGGCCCGGAACTGGCCCTGGCCGCCACTGCGGAACTGGTGCTGCAACATCTGGACCACCCGGCCGAATCGGATCGCTGGCACCGCGCCGCGGCCGAGCACTACCGTGCGGTCTGGCGGACCAACCACGGTGTAGTGAGTGCGGCATTCGGCCTGGCCCGCCGGCTCGCCGCCGATGGTGAATTACTCGAGGCTGTCGCGGTGCTCGACCAGGTGCCCGCCGCCTCCAGGCATTACGGCGTGGCGCATACGACGGGCTGTTTGCTGCTGGTCTCGCGGCCGATCGCCGATATCACCGAGGACGATATCTGCACTGCGGCGGGTCGGTTGGATGCGCTGCCCGACGATGCGCGAACGCTGCAATTGCAGGTCATCGTGGTCGGTGCGGCCTTGGAGTGGCTGCGGGTCGGCGGGCGGCCGCGGAATCCGAACCGGACGATCCTCGGCTTCCCGGTCACCTTGGTGGGGTTGCGGCAGGGGCTTGAAACCAGCCTGCGCGCCCTGGCGAGGACGGCGCCGGATCGGTGGCACCGCTATCGGCTGGTCGATCTGGCGAATTCCATTCGGCCACGCACCCGCTGGTAGATCGGGCGGCTCAACGCAGCTGCTGCACCACGAAGGCGACGATGGTCCCGGTGCCCGCCAGCAGCCACAGCCAGTTGCCGGTGGCGACCGCGAGCACGACCGCGACGATCGAAACCACCGCGGCGATCGTCCGCAGTCGCTGCAGCGCATTACCGCCGGTGGGTGTGGACGGTGTGGACGGTGCGGCCGGTGTAGCGCCGGGCAGGTCGGCGAATAATTCCGCCAATTGTCCTTTGGTGGTTGCCGCCGCGGCAACGGCGCTGCGTTCGTCGAACTCGGTGAGGCTCAATCGCCCGGTGCCGAGATGGTGCGACAGTTGTTCCAGCGCCCGTTCCCGTTCCGTCACGGTAATTCGAGAAGCCTGCGCCTCGGTCATATCCGAAGGATAGGCCCCGCCGTCGCCGGTGCGGTGGATCGAATTGCCAACGGCGGGAATAGTTAGGGGGTGTCATTGGGGGTTGACGGCGGGTCGCGAACCATAGGTACCCGACATCACTGACGTATGCTTACCTACGAGTAATGTTTCTGTGTGGTTTCCTAGACATATGGCAGGGGACGTGGAGTACACGATCGATGAGCTGGCGCGCCAGGCTGGTACGACCGTGCGCAGCCTGCGGGTTTACGCCGAGCGCGGCATCCTGCCCCCGCCACAGGTCAAGGGCCGCACCGGTTTTTACGGACCGGATCACCTCAATCGGGTACAGACGATCAGCCGTCTGCTGGACCGGGGGATCAAGCTCAACGGGATCAGGGAACTGCTGGAGGCGTGGGATCGCGGTGACGATCTCGGCGACATCCTCGGCGTCGCGGAGCCCGGTGTGACGCAGTCCACCGCGCCGCCGACCGGTGACACGATCGCGGCGACCGAACTCGAGCAGCGCTACCGCGACGTCCCGCACGGTTTGGCCCGCGTGGTCTCGGCCGGTCTGTACGAACCGGTCGACGCCGCCACCTACCGCATTGCCGATCCGCAGCTGATCCGCATCTTCGATCAGTTGGAGGGTGCGGGCACGCCCGTCGATGCGCTGCTCGGCGAATTGGAGCGGCTGCGCGCGGACTGCGACCGGATCGCCCGCCGCTTCGTCGATCTGTTCCATCGGTCGGCGTGGGAGCCGTATCAGCACTCCGAGCGCACCCCTGCGGATAGGGCGGTACTAGCCGACCGGGTGGCCGAGACGCGGATCCGTCCGGGGCAGGCGACCGCCGAGCTCGTGAACCGCTTTGTCACAAAGTATCTCGAACAGGACAGCGAGCTCACCGAGGCGTTGCCCGACGCCTGACGCGCCTTCGGCTCGTGCCGACGCGTGCAATTTCTTGCCTGGCTTGCGGCCGATCTTTCGGATACGCACGTCCTGGCCAGGCCTTTCCTCTTCATCGTTCCCACAGTTGGCGATACTTAGCTCAACGTGCCGTTAAATAGCGTTACATTAGACAGCGGGAACAGCACCTCCCTCCGGTCCGTATCGACGTCGGCCGGCGGGCGAGACAATGATGAAGGAGACGTCGATGATCAACGTCAGCGAACTGCGCGGCGCACCCAGACCTACGGTATGTCCCGACCAGGCACGTAATGCCAAGGGACGCAACAAGATCCGAGCATTGTCATTGCTTGCGGCGATCGCGGCGGGAGTCGGCGGATTCGGCATCGGCACCGAGACACCGGCGGCCAACGCCGATATCGGCGTGCGCTGCCTGTGGGCCGGTGAAGCCATCCCTCAGGGCGTGGCGATCTCCGCGGGCGGCTGGACATACCGGTGCGAGTCCGATTTCTTCGGCTTCGCGCGGTGGTCCCGTGAGGGCTACGCCCGCGGCCGTAGCTCCGTGTACAACCCTGGTACCAACGGCAATCCAGCCGGCAAGTTCAGCCCGGGGGCGCAGCAGCCGGGCACCGACTACATGGACTACTGCGTCGGCAGTCAGCTGATCGAGGGTCGCGAGGACATGTACGAGGCCGTTGCGGACGGCCGCGGCGGGCTGTATTGGCGTGCGGCCGGGCCGATTTCGGACTGGACCTTCGATATGAGTGCGAACCGGCCGGGACCGTCCTGGCGGTCGTCGAGCCTGTGCGTCGACGGCAGTTTGACCTGAGTCGCCAACCGCGAATCTTTTTACCGCTGATGCCCTTTCGGGCGGCCGCGCACTTTCGCGCACGCCGCCCGGGAGGGCATCGGTCTTTGTCAGCGGTCGATTGGCCACTGGTGGCGTGCAATTGACTGCCGGTGAGAGTCTGCCTTTCGAGGGGTAGGTGGTACGACGCATCGGCTGCAGTGCACATACGAATACGACCGCCGCTCCTTTCGGAGCGGCGGTCGTATTCGTAATGTGAAGAGCCACAAGGGGAGTGGTCAGCGGCTGCCCTCAGCGGGCACCCAGACCCAGCGTCCACTGTCGCCGCCGCTTTCGTACGAGCCCCGGCTCGAGTTGTTGCCGGAGGCGGCGTGATCCTGATCGGCGACGCGGCGGCTGCCCGCGTTGCCGTTGCTGTACCCGCCGCCTCGGGCGCCGCCGCCATTGCTGTTGCTGTGGTTACCGGGCGCCGCGATGGTCGACTGAATCGCCATGGCGGCCGGTGTGATCACCAGTGCACCGGCGACCGCACCGGCTATGACGACCTTCTTCGACTTGAGGTTCATGGTTACCGATATCTCCTTCGTCCCGCCGAGCCCGGGCTTGGTCGGTAGTGGGTGTGCCGGGGATGCAGGTTGTCTGAGATCTATTGTGCCGCTATTTAGCGGCACAATCAATAGTGAACCGTTAGGAGATTCGCATCTTTTCAGATTCGAGGGATCGGTCGGGGGTTCGGTGCACACTGATTCGAAGCCTGTGCGGCAAGTGGATTCGGCTACGCACGGACAGTAGTGGTCGTCGGGCCGGGATGCTTCTCAGGAGCGGGGACAGGCGAACGCGACTGACAATGCGCGTCGGCCATCTCCGGTCCGCTCATCCGGTCGCCTCGACGGCTCCGGCGGCATCGAGGTCGACCACGGCCGTCGCGGTGCGTTCGATGATTCCGAGGCAGACCTCATCGGGCTGGTACTTCGGCTGAATGGCGCTGTGGCCGATGGTCGAGAGCCAGATGAAATATGGATACAGTGCCTGCCGGCGGTAGGCGAGCCAGGCTGTGTCGAAGTCGGGCGCCGGCGCACCGCAGTCCGCCAGCCGTTCCAGGTATCCGGTTAGTAGCTCGCGTTCCCAGGCCCGCCGGTCGGCCACCTCCAGCCCGGAAGCGACGACATACGCGAAGTCGTAGGCCCAGCTGCCGTGCAGCACGACCTGCCAGTCGGTGAAACCCATCCGGCCCGCGGACGTGACGTAGGTATTGCCGATATGACTGTCGCCGTGCAGAAAGGTCTGCGGTCCGGTGCTGGCGATCTCGAGCGAACGCTCCAGGGCGCGGTATAACCGATCATGTTGGGCGGGAAGCGCTGCGGGGATTACCGAGGCCGCGCGTCGGGCCCCGACTCGCGCCCGCTTGGACATGCCGATCAACCGGTCGAGATTGGCGAAATGTGCCCGCGGCGCTTTGAGCCATGTGTGCAGGCGGAGTCCTTCGTCGTCCCAGTAGCGGGCGTGCCAGGTCGCCATGGTGCGCAGCAGATCCTCGATCTGCTCGCGTCCGATCGGGGTGCCCGGCGTGCAGAAGCTGGCGCCCTTGGTGCTGACGATGTCCTCGAGCAGCGAGATCGAGCGCCCCGAGCGGCTGTCGACCGCGCTGTGATAGCCGCGCGGCGCCTCGATTTCCAGATTGGGCCGTACATGTTTGAAGAAGCCGGGTTCGCCGTGCAGGATGTCGGCCAAGTCGAGGGTCAACCGCTGTTTGAAACCTGCGGTCGTCTTCGCGAACAGGTTTTCCGGTAGGCCCGCGACCTGGCCGATCTCGTTGTAGCCGACGGTGAGTTTCCACCGCGTCGAAGTACCGCTGCTCTTGTCCGCGATATCGAACGCCTCGACCACCGCACCCGGATGGTCGTAGCACAGTACGGCGGTCAGCCAATCGGTGGTCAATTCTCGACCGGTCACCGGCACATCGGCCGCACGCAGGGCCTGTGGACGGGTGACCGCTTCCCGCGCGAGATGACCAGCGATGCGGGTGATTCCGCGCACAACCGTGAGTGCGGGGTGCCGGGTAGGTGCCTCGGACTGCAACGGTTCTCCTCTGGTCGGCGGCCGATCGGATGCTGTGCCCGGCCGGTTCCGGGTCGCGGTCGGCCGTCATCGCCGAACCTATGGCAGCCCTGCGTCGGGAACATCCGTCATAGCGGGTGGGAATATCCGCATCGGGTGGCCGGAAATCGCGCTGAGCGGGGGATGTGCATTCTGCACAACGGCGCGCAGACGCATAGGATCCTCTGCATGCAGGGTCCCCTTACCTCCGTCTTCGTCGGTCGCGATGCCGAGGTCGAGCGTGTGGTGTCGCCAGGTCGGCGCGCTGTCGCGGGGGAGGGGATGGTGGTGCTCGTCGAGGGCGAGCCGGGGATCGGAAAGACCGCGCTGCTCGATGCGGCCGTTGCCAGATATGCGGCCGACGGTCTGAGCGTGCGGCGGGGCGCGGCAAAGGAATTGCAGCGGCAGGTGCCGTTCGCGGCCGTGTGCACTTGGCTGGACAGTGATCGGGGATCCGATCCGGTGCGTGCGTTGCTGCGCAGTGGGGATCGCGCCGGCGACGGTGCGGCGACGCACGAGTTCGCGATCACCGAGGCGATCCTCGACCTGGTCGATACCTGGTGTGCCGCTGGTCCGGTCGCATTGATCATCGACGATGTGCACTGGGCGGATCGGCAGAGTCTGACGGTGCTGAACCGTCTCTGCTGGGTCGTCGGAGATTCGCCGCTGCTGCTGGTGCTGGCGGCGCGCCCGCTGCCGCGGGACACCGGATTGGTAGCGTTGACGGCCGAGTTGGTGGAACGCCGTGCGTCGACGATTCGGCTCGGTGCGCTGCCGGAACCGGCTGCGGCGGAACTGGTTCGGCATATGGTCGGTGCGGCTCCGGGGCCGGGTCTGATGCGGCAAGTGGTCGGTGCGGGTGGAAATCCGCTCTACATAACGGAATTGGTGGCCTCGCTTTTGCGTGACGAGGCGATCACGGTGGTCGCCGATACCGCCGATCCGACCGATCTGGCCGATGGTCCCTCCGCATCGTTGGCGGAGGCGATCGCGCAGCGGCTGGAATTCCTGTCACGGTCTGCGCGGCAGGTGCTTCCGATGGCCGCCGCGCTCGGACCGACCGTATACGTCGCGGAATTGGCTGCGGTACTGGACAGTCCGATCCTGGAGATCTGGAATGTGGTCACCGAGGCGACCGACGGCGGCCTGCTTACCCGCGCCGACTCCGAACTGATCTTCCGGCACGACCTGATCCGTCAGGTGCTCGCCGATCAGCTGCCCGATTCGCTGCGCGCCGGATTGCTGCGCCGGGCCGGACAGATCCTGCTGGCCACCGACGCACCCATCGAGCGGATCGCGTACTACCTGTTGACGGGGGAGAACGAGCTCGATACGCAGACGCTCGACTGGTTGGTCGCGGTGGCCGACAAGCTGATCGTGCGCGCGCCCGAGATCGCGGTGCAGCTGTTGCAGCGCGCCGCGGGTACGGCGGACCTCGGCATGCGTCCCACACTTCTGCAGCTGCACGCCCAAGCGCTGCTGTGGAACGGTCGTGCGGCCGAGGCCGAAGCCCTGGTGCGCACTGCGCTGCTGAACCGGCCGGAGGACGATACCGAACTGCGGTGGTTGCTGGTGCAGGCCTGCCATGCGCGCGGCGATCTACGTGAAGTCGTCGCGGTTGCCGAAAAAGCTCTGGCCGCAAGGAATCTCACGGATGAGGAGGCCGGCAGATTCCATGGGATGAGCGGCTTGAACAACCTCTTCCTCGGCCGAATCGAAGCCGCGGAGTCGGCGGGTGCGAAGGCGTTGGCGATCGGGGATGCCATCGAGAATCCGCTGGTGACCGGATACGGATTGTTGACCATCGGGGCCGTGCGCTATACCCACGGATACCTCGACGAGGCGTTGGAATTGAGCAGCCGCATCCTTGCCGTCTTCGATAACGGATTCGGCTCCTATCAGTTCGACCCGTACATCCTCTACGCACACTGCTTGATCGAGCTCGATCGGCTCGCCGACGCGGAAGCGGTGCTACACAAGGCGATCGTGCACAGTCGCCGGATCAACGGTGTCTATATCGGTGCGAGTGTGGTCGCCAAGGCGCGGCTGCATCTATTGGACGGACGCTGGGATGATGCGATCGTCGAATGCACTTCGGGTCGGTCGGTGCCCGACGCCCTCGGCTACACCCCGATTCTGCACAGCCTGTCCGCGCTGATCGGCATCCACCGCGGCACGTTCCTGCCGGATCCGGAAGCCATCCCCGCACCGGACGATCAACTGGGCAGCAGTGGTAATGGCCAGTTCTATCCGTGGGTCAAGGCGCTGATGCTCGAGACCCACGGTGATCCGCGCGGCGCACTCGATCTTCTGCTCGACGCAACCGAGCGCCTCGCGGGCGGTTTGACCTCGCCCACGCTGTACTACATCTTCCCGGATATCGCGCGTCTCGCCGCCGACGTCGGTGACGAGAAGGCGGCGCGTTCGGTGGTGGCGGCATCGGCCGAGTCGGCGCGGCGGCAACCAACGGCGGCCAGAACCGGTACCGCGCTGCTGTGTCGCGGTGTCGCCGAGCGCGACCCCGCGGTCCTGCGCACAGCCGCCGCCTACTTCCGGAAGGCGGGGCGACCGTTCTATGAAGCGCAGGCATATGAGAACGCCGCCTTATTGTTCGCCGCAGACGGGCGCGGCTCCGATGCCCGCGCGGCCTTGGATTCGGCGGTCGAGCTCTATACCAGCCTCGGCGCTTCTTGGGATACCGCCCGCGCGGTCGCGCGCATGCGCCCGTACGGCATTCGACGCGGCGTTCGCGGACCTCGTAACCGTCCCAAGTCTGGACGGGCCGCGTTGACCGATACCGAACGTAAGGTAGCCGCCTTGGTGGCCGAAGGCTTCTCGAACTCCGATATCGCCGCGCAGATGTTCTTGTCGCGCAGGACGATTCAGTCCCACGTATCGAATATCCTGGCGAAACTCGGCATCGGATCACGCCGCGAGATCGCGGCGGCCCTGTCCGGGAAGTAACGCCGACCCTGGAGCCGCACTCAGCTTCCCGCGCACCAGATCGCGCGCCGCGCATGCTTATTCATGAGCGCAGGCACGCGGCCCGCAGCCTGCCCGCGAGGTGTTAGATCCGTTTGATCGTGGCGAGCCAGGCAGGTGCGCCGTCGTCGTGATATCTCGTCTCGATCCGGTCCGGTTCGAGGGCACTGATATTCCATCCACTGCCGGAATCGAATGCCGTCTCGAGGTCTTCCCTGCTGACGGGGTGCGGGCCGGTATCGGGACCCTCGTCACTGAAGCACAACACATACAGCGTGCCACCGCGCTCGGTCACCGCGGCCAGACTCGCCACATATCCCCGCCGCTCGTCACCGTCGAAGGTGTGGAACAGCCCGCAATCCAGCACCGTCTCGAACTTGCGCCCCAACCGCTCCAGTTGCAACGCGTCGGCCGCAACGAACTCGATGTCGAGCCCGCGCTCGACGGCCTGCGCCCGTGCCGTCGCCAATGCCGTCTCCGCCACATCGACGCCGAGCACCGAAAACCCCAACGCCGCAACGTACAGCGTATTCTCCCCGCTCCCGCACCCCGCATCGAGCACCGCCCCCGCGAACCCGCCGCCAGCCCCCAACCGCACTATTGCCTGCTGCGGCCCGCCCACATCCCAAGGCGCGGGCCCATCCTGATACGACGCATCCCAAGGCACCCCCGTCATCCGCTCATGACTCGTCGGACGCCGCCCCCCGAAAGAATCCTCCATACCCCAGATCCTCCCACCCCATCCCACCCGACGTAACCCCAACCCAGCTGGTCAGGCGATCACCATGCGTCCTCGGCGGCATTGCCCGAGAGCGCCCCTCCTGGGCTACAGGCCGTGGGTGACAACACCTCCCGTGCCGCCGTCGTGCACGCCCGCACGCTCGAGGTGCTCACCGAGTTGGACGTCACCGAGAAAATGATCGCGCGCGGAATCATCGTGCCGCAGGCCACCGTTCGCGAACGCGACCGGGTGCTGCTGCATGTCGGCTTCGACGATCTGCCCACCGACTATCCCTATACGCTGCTGATTCCGCAGGACAGCACCGAGCAGATCCTGTTGGAGCGACTGGAGTCCACCGGCACCCGGGTCACGCGGCCGTGTGAGCTGACGTCGTTGGTTCAGGATCCGGACGGTGTCACGGCGACCACGGCCGCAGGCGAAGTGATCCGGGCGCGCTATGTCGTCGGCGCCGACGGGATGCACAGTCTGGTCCGTGAGCAGGCCGGTATCGCCTTCGAAGGGGACACCTACGCACAATCATTCGTCCTGACCGATGCGGTGCTGGGCGGTGATGTGCCGGATGCGGAGATCCGGCTGTACTTCTCGCCGGAGGGCGTCACCGTCATCGCACCCCTGCCGGGCGGACGGCACCGCATCGTGGCCACCGTGGACGATGCCCCGCCGCAGCCCGACCACTTCCACGTCCAACATCTGCTGAGTACCCGTGGACCACAGCGGAATCCGGCCACCGTCGAGAAAATCGTCTGGAGCTCCCGCTTCCGTGTGCACCACCGCTTGGCCGAGCACTACCGCGCCGGTCGGATCTTCCTCGCCGGTGACGCCGCGCACGTGCACAGTCCGGCCGGGGGACAGGGCATGAACACCGGGCTGCAGGACGGGCTGAACTTGGCCGCCAAGCTCGCTACGGTCATCCGCGACGGTGCCGATGACAGCGTCCTGGATGCCTATGAGACCGAACGGCGGCCGGTCGCCGAGAGCGTCGTCGCCTTCACCGACAAGATGACTCGTGTCGCGACCGTCGGCAGTGCGCCCTTGCGCGGCGTGCGCAATACGGTGCTGCGCGCGCTGGACTGGGTCCCGGCGGTGCACCAGAAGATGGCCATGAACCTCTCCGAACTCGGCATTGATCCGCAGCGCGTTAAAACTTAAGCCGATGTAAATGTGCGATTCGCCGGTTGGCGGGTGCGTGGCGGCGGCGCCGAGAATTCCGTTGTCGGAGAAGTGGACCGCAAGGTTTGTACGCGACACCTGATCCTGCGTCGGCGATTCAGCATCCATCGGAGTAAGCAGTGCGGCCTCACATCAGTATCGATATCCAACTCACCGAGGACGATCTCGCGGCCTCACCGCGCGCCGATGTCCTGCGGGGATTGACCGAGCGCCGAAAGTGGCTCCGCCGGTCCGCCGATGCGATCGTGTCGGCGGCCGAGGCCGGGCAACTGATCGAACTCGGCTCTTGCAGACGATGAGCGATCTCGCTGCACCGAACCTGGTCGCGCCCGCACCACCGCGCCTGCGTTCGGTCACCGGACGCTGGGTGGTCGCGGCGGCGGTGCTCGGCTCGGCGGTCGTGGTGCTCGACGCGTCGGTCGTCAATATCGCGGTGCCGCGGATCGGTTCGAGTCTCGGCGACGATGTGGCCGATCTGCAGTGGGTGGTCGGTGGCTACACCTTGGCCCTGGCGTCGCTGATCCTGGTCGGCGGTGCGCTCGGGGATCGGTTGGGGCGACGCACGGTATTCATCTGGGGCAGTGTCGGTTTCGCGCTGGCCTCTCTGTTTTGCAGTGTCGCGTCCTCGATGGAAATGCTCGTTGCGGGGCGGGTGGTGCAAGGGATCGCGGGTGCGCTGATCACGCCGGGCAGCCTGGCATTGATCTCGGCGACAATCGATCGTCGCGACCACGGTGCCGCAATTGGCGTGTGGGCTGGGCTGATCGGCGTTATCGAGGCGGTCGGCCCCATTGTCGGTGGCTGGTTGACCGAGTTGGCCGGGTGGCGCTCGGTATTTCTCATCAACGTGCCGTTCGCTGTGGCAGTCGCCGTTGTATCGGTTCGCTACCTTCCGGAATCGCGGAATGCGGATGCGCGGCCGCTCGATCTGCCGGGTGCGGCGACCGCCGTGGCCGGGCTGGGTGCGCTGACCTATGGGTTCATCGGCGGGCGAGGATGGATGTCGCTGCTCGGCGTGGCACTGCTCGGGCTATTCGTGTGGGTCCAGATGCGCGGTGATCATCCGCTGCTGCCGCCCGCACTGTTCACCTCGCGTGTGTTCACCGCGGCCAACGTGGTGACAGCTGCCGTATATGCGGGTCTCGGCGGCGTGTACTTCCTGCTGCCACTGGAATTGCAAGTGGTCGCAGGGTATTCGCCGCTGGCGGCAGGCTTGGCGACGGTGCCGATTACCGGGATCATGCTGGTGTCGTCCGCGTCGGCCGGTCGGTGGGCGCAGCGGCACGGCGCACGAATCCCGATGATCCTCGGGCCTGCGCTCGCGGCGTGCGGTGCGGTTCTGCTGACCGGGATCGGCTCGCGCGCAACCTATCTCAGTGCGGTCTTCCCAGGAACCGTCATGCTCGGTGCCGGATTGGCGGTGTTCGTGGCTCCGCTGACGGGGGCGGTGTTCGCCGCGGTTTCCGCAAGGGATTCCGGGATCGCCTCCGGGGTGAACAATGCTGTCGCCCGCACCGCACAGTTGCTCGCCGTCGCCGCGCTGCCGGGGCTTGTCGGCATTTCGGGCGCGAGAATCACCGATGCCGTCGCGTTCGGCAGTGGCTTCCGCATTGCCCTGTTGATCTGTGGCGCACTGCTTCTCACCGGGGCGCTACTTGCCGCGATCGTGATGCCACGATGGTCGGAAGCACCGGTGCAGTGACCAGTGAGGTGGGCCCCGACGTGACGGTCGCGATCACTGCTGCGGTGACCAGTCAAGTGAGCCAGGTACCGCGATGTTCGGTTTGCGCTGGTGCACTACGCACCCGCGGGCCTGATGCCGCGACGGCCCGACTCCCCGTTGCGTCGACCGGCAGCGCGAGCCTGATGCCGCTGCGGTCGGAATCGTCGGGTTCGCTCGCCGAGCACAGTCGAAACGCGACACGACACGTCATGCGGCACCGCCATGTGACTGCGCTCGATGGATAGCGATTTGGCCCAGAAGCCAGCTGGGCGGGGTGATTTGAGCCGCCGCGTTTGGCGCAATCTCCGATTCGCTGATCGGTCAGGTGACGGAGCCTGATGCCGCCGGTCGCGATCGCCGATGCGGTTATTGATCAGGTGACTGAATCTTGGTGCCGCGGTGGTTGCGATCGGCGATGTGAGGACTGGTCGTGGATCGAGTCCAGTGCGGCGGCGTTCGCGACCACTGCGGCACGGACCGGTCAGGCGGTGCGCCCTGCCAGAGCACCCACCGCCATCGACTCCTCGACATCGACCGAATTCGCCACGGCGGCACCCGGATTCCACCGGTAGCCGTAGCTGTGGATGGTTGTGATGAGTCCAGGGCGGTTCAACTTGGTGCGCAGCGCATTGACGTGCACGTACAGTGCATGCGATACCGCGACGAACGCATCGCCCCAGATGCGGTCGAGTAACTGCTCACGGCTGACCGCCGTACCGGGCTGCTCGGCCAGCGTCCGTAGCACCGCGAATTCGACCCGGGTCAGCTGCACCTGTCGACCGGCGACCTCAACCGCCCCGGCCTCCAGATCTACCCGAACATCGCCCGCGACGACCATGGCTGTCGGTGTGGGGACGGCGGGCACCGGAAGCCGTCGCGCGATCGCGTACAGCCGAGCCGCCAGCTCCGCCACCCGCGTCGGCTTCACCAGATAGTCGTCGGCGCCACTGCGCAGCGCTCGCACCACCGAGCGCTCATCGGCATCCGCGGTGAGCACGACCACCGGCACCGTGCTGACCTCGCGCAGCTTGCGCAGCGCCGTCAGCCCGGACATATCCGGCAGATCGAGGTCGAGGATGACCGCGTGATAGCGATGGTGGGTAACCAGCAGGTCCGAGCCCCGACGTTTGCGATCGGCTTGGTGCCCACGCAGGCGCAACTTGTGCACCAGTGCGTCGCCCGCATCGTCGTTGTCGTCGACCACGATCACCCGCATACCCGATCCTCTGCGTTCGAATGCTCTGTGCCCGGCCGATTTCGTACGGGCCGGGCGGTCGCATTTCGGACACTAGGCCAGCAGGGGTGCCGGATCATCCGCCATTTCGGGCGGGAATATCCGCATCTATGTCCGGCGGTCCATCAGCCGGCCGGGGTCGGCACCATCGCGGCCGGTCATCGAGCTCGAGTCGGCGCGGTCCCAGGGCGGATGCGAGGAACGAAAGGTGCGGATATTTCGGTCGGTCACGGCGGATGTTCCCGGCGGACAGGTGCCATACCGTGCCGATTGTCGAGAACTCGATCGGAGACAGCGCGAACGAAGCTCGCTGGATAGAGGAGTCATCCATTGACGTCCTCCGACGATACCCTCCCCCCGCTCCAACGATATCTGGGATTGCCGAATGGGAAATATTGCCAAGTCCGCGCGAGTGGTTGCCGCAGCCGATGTCGCGGAGGTCGTGGGACCGCAGGAGCAGCATCTACTGCCCTGCATAACCAGGGATACCTGTGGTGCCGAAGGGATTTCGGCGGCCCTGGTGAACATGGCACCGGGCAAGGTGGCGCGGGCGCATCTGCATGAGCACAGTGAAACCATCGTGTTCTGCGTGACGGGACAGGCGGTGACGCTGATCGGCCCCGAATTGGAGCCCTATGTACACGGGCCCGGCGAATTTCTGTACATCCCCCAGGGGGTGGTTCATGTGGCGGTGAATCTCAGCGACACCGAGGGATTGGTGGCGGTGGATGTGCGCACCGATCCGCTGTTCAGCAATGACCTTGTGCTGACGCCGGAATTCGATGCCGCGGCAGTCGAGGTGGCCGCGCGACTGCGGCAGGAGTTGGCTCGGGTATGAGTGAGCGCAGCGAGCGAACAAACAACACAGCCACGAGCGTGCTCGGGCCGGAGCCGAGCGTCAGCGAGGCGGAGGCGTGAGCACGGGTGTCACGTTCGGCCGGGAAACGGCCATGCGCAGCGGGCCGATCGACGACGCGTTCGCGACATTGGCGCGCCGGCCGGATGTGATCTCGTTCGCGGTCGGCGCGCCGGACCCGGCACTGCTGCCAGGTGAGCTGGTGTCGTCACTGGCCGCGGCCGCGATCACGAAGTACGGGAACAGCGCATTGCAGTACGGACTCACGCAGGGTTTCCCGCCGCTGCTGGAGCAGGCGCGAATACTGTTGTCCGGTCGTGGAATCGGGTGTTCGCCCGAGCGGGTGCACATCGCCACGGGCGGATCCGGAGCACTGCACAACATCTGCATGGCGCTGCTGCATCCTGGGGCAGTGGTGCTGGTGGAGACCCCGACCTACGGTCCGGCCGTGAAGGTTTTCCGCAGCCACGGCGCATTGGTCGTCGAGGTCGCTTCCGATGCCGACGGCATCCTGCCGGAATCATTGGATAGTGCACTGGCACAACATGTTCCGGCGTTCGTGTATCTGCTGCCGACATTCCAGAACCCGACTGGGCGGACCATGTCCACGGCCCGACGCGCGCGGGTGGCCGCGGTGATCACCCGGCACGAGGCGCTCGTCGTGGAAGACGATGTGTACACCGACCTGCGGTACCGCGGAGAGCCGCTGCCGACGCTGTGGTCCTTCGCGCCGGACCGTACGGCCTACATCACCTCGCTGTCGAAAACCCTTGCCCCGGCATTGCGGATCGGCATCACGGTGCTCCCGGACGACCTGCTCGAGCCTGTACTCGCCCTCAAACAGGGTATCGATATGCAGACCTCTGCCTTCAATCAGGCGATCGCCGCCGAATTCCTCGGCACGCCAGTGGGTTCCGCGCATCTGCGGCTGCTCGTGGAATCCTATGCGGCCAAACTGAATACGGTGGTGACCGCTTTGGGTCGATACTTGCCGTCCGGATTCAGCTGGACCGAACCCGATGGCGGAATGTTCGTATGGGTGCAGGGCCCAACCGATTTCGATGCCGACATGTTGGTTGCCCCAGCGTTGAACAGGGGAGTGGCATTCCTACCCGGATCCGCCTTCTTCGCGGCCGCCGATGCGCCACGCAATGCGATCCGGCTGAGCTTCGCCACCGTGCCCGAACGCCGGATCGAAGCCGGCATCGAACTCCTGGCCGGACTGTGCGCATGAGCATCGTCGGCGTTTGGGAAGTGGTGGCCGACGGCGCACCGTTCGGCTACCACGTCATGACCTTCCACGCGGACGGCACCATGGCGCAATCGAATCCGGACCACGGCAACCGCACCACCAGCGACAGCAACGGCATGGGTACTTGGAAGGCTGATGGCGCAACGGTATCCGGCGCTTTCCTCGAATTCACCGTCGACCGCAAGGATCCCTCCATGGTGCAGAAGGGAATCGTGCGCTTCGACCTGACCGTGCACGGCGACGAGTTCACCGGCTCGGCAAGCGCAACCTTCTACGACCCATCCGACACCCCGCGCCGCGGCCCGTTCCCCGCCACCCTCACCGGCCGCCGATTCACCTGTCACGTGTCATGAGTTCGGCTTGCAGACGAGCACTCCAGTTTCGGTCCAGGGTCGGCTGATCGGCAATGCACATCGGTTCTGGATGCCATGATTGGAGTATGAAGCGGATTACGATCAGCATTCCTGACGACGTAGCCGCCAACGCCTAGGGAGTGTTTAAGAAGTGAGTTGATGCCGGTGTCGCTGCCACGAAATCGCTTGTAGGCGTTAGGTGTTGGCGTGTCGCTGCCGGGAGATGG
>NZ_JBVJLS010000037.1:0-74251 GCF_055584605.1 Nocardia sp. NPDC102475
GATACGACAAACTCGCCGTCCGCTACCTGGCCACTGTCCACATCGCAGCCATCAACATCTGGCTTGGCACCGGCTACTTCTTAAACACGGCCTAGTCGGGAAGAAGCTTTCCCAAGGGACCCAGGTCGATGTTGAGATCTTCTGGGGTGAGGCCGAAATGGTCACGCAGTTCGTCCATGCGTTGTTC
Organism: Nocardia sp. NPDC102475; assembly: GCF_055584605.1. Taxonomy (NCBI): domain Bacteria; kingdom Bacillati; phylum Actinomycetota; class Actinomycetes; order Mycobacteriales; family Nocardiaceae; genus Nocardia; species Nocardia sp. NPDC102475. The sequence continues at coordinate 188 of NZ_JBVJLS010000037.1, forward strand.
GAGCAGCATCAGGGTGGTGCCGATGCGTTCGATCTGGGTTTCGGTCAGCTCGCCGTCGTCCACGCGCCGCAGGGCCTGCCGTTCCATCAGCTGCCGCAGCAATTCCACCAATGTGAGCACGAGCGTGACGAGCCCACGCTCGACGGATTCAGGGTTGGTATCGATACGCGGTGGAATGCCACTGATTTCAGTCATCGCGGGGCGGTTCCAGTTCAGGGTGAGCCGCCGCGGGTTCGACCGAGAAGGCAGACAGCGTACTGATGGATGAGACGAGGGCTCGCAACGAGATCGCGACCAGGTCTACGTCCGCGATGGCCAGCCTGATGTCGCCGGTGATGATTACCCCGTCGGCCAGCACTCGGTCCAGCAGGTCGACGAGCGCGACCCGGCGCTCGCCGTCGACGCTCTGTTCCGCGGGTTTCATATCGGCTCCTGGTCCACGCCGGCGAACGAATACGGCGGCCACGGACCGGTGATTTCGAACCGGATGCCGGGCAATTCCTTGCCGAGTTCGTCCACGGCCGCGGCGAAGTCACCGGCATGGTCGTCATCGACCAGATAGGTGCCGTTGAGCACCATCCAGTCACGGCGGCCGCTCAGCGCCGGATCCGTCGCCGCTTGACGACGGCCCGCGGCGGACTGGCGAACCAAGCGCGCATGTACCGCCTCGGCCCGCTCTGCCGCGTCGCGTTCCACAGTTTCCTGTGCGGACAGTTCCGCGCGACGACGAGCCAGATAGGCCGTGCCCGAGCCCTTTTCGCTCCCGGCACTCGCGGCCCTGGCATCGGCCACTGCGGCGGTGAGGGCAGCACGGTCGGTATAGGCTTTCACGCCCCACTCGGTGCGGCCGGTCACCAGCGTCAGCGCTGCGATGAAGTCCGTACGCCTCGTATCGAGCAGCTCGCGTACCCGCTCGTCGTCGAGAAAAACCGTGGCCAGACGTAGCGGGACGGTCGGGCCGCGGCGCACCAAGGCCGACACGACGGCGTCGTGCGCGCGGGCGGTCGCCGCGAGCCAGTCCAGATCCTCCAAGTTCCGGTGTAGGGGCTGCTCCCCGAATACTGCGAGGGGCACCGATCCCACGAACGCCGCCAGCCCATCGCAGACCACCGTGCGTACCCGCTCGCCCGCCACACCGGTGATCGAGCCCAGCCCCGACGCGGCGTCGGTGGCGCGAGTCACCGCGTACAACCAGACGCCGACCTCGTCAGTCACGCTCTCTCGATTCCTCGGGTTCACGGCGGCGTTCGATGGATTGGTGGCGCTTGCCCGCGGCCTCGAGTTCGGCGATTCGGTCGCGTAGTTCCCGGTTCTCCAGTTCGAGGTCGTGATCCTGCCGCTCGAGCGTGCGGGCCTTGCTGTTGAGCCAGGGGTCGGTCTCCCACCAGTCGATGCCGACCGCCTTCGCCGTCTCCAAGGACGCGATGACCAGCCGCAGCTTGATCGTGAGCAGTTCGATGTCGAGCAGATTCACCTGGATGTCGCCCGCGATCACCAAACCCTTGTCGAGCACCCGTTCGAGGATGTCGGCGAGATTCGTCGACTGATGTCCGCCACCGTACGGCTGCGGTGCCGACGACTCGCCTCCGACCACCGTCATCGTCGATTTCTTCCGCCGATATCGGTGCTGCCGCGGTAGTAGCGCCTGGTTCTGCGGTAGGCCAGTAGATTTCCGTCCAGGTCGAGCTCGAGCTCGTATAGCGCCAGCATGTCTCCCGACGACGGGATACGGCGATCCTCGAGCACTTCCATCTCGACCAGCCATCCGTCCTCGATCGGCTCCATGGAGGTGACTCCCTCCACGTGCTTCGAGGTCAGTTCCACGAGGATCTCGATTGCCGCGGCCGAGGCCTGCGCCGCGGTGATGGGAGGCGGTTCGTCCGACACCGAGTCGACATCCTCGGGGTTTTCGGGAGTGGTCATGCGTGCCACGTGAGTCACTCCTTCCGGTTGGTCGCAGTCGTGCCGCCCGCGGGCCGGAGCGTGCGATCGAGAACAGCCTTCTGCGCTTGCTTGCGCTCTTCTTCGGACAGGCGACCGGCTGCGGCCGCCGCATCGATCTCCTCGAGTTCGCGCCGCACTGCCGCGGGACTTTGAACCTGTTGCTCTACCTGGTCCTGGATCAGTTCGCCCAGCCAGATCACGCCGCGCACCGGAGCGAGGGGCAACGACAAGATCGATGACAGCAGACCCATGGTCAGCTTTCGGGTGCCTGCTTCATCACGAAGTCGTAGGCCGCCATCGGTCCGAGCAGAGTCAGTTCGACGCGGTCCTCCCAGTCCGCGGCGAGCCGGCGCAACACATCCTCCAGATCGCCTTGCCGACTGCTGTCGAGCAGAACCGCGACGTGGACCGCGTCCTCCTCATGGGTGGGCTGGCGCTGGTTGACGAGCGGATCGAAATCCTCGAGTTCGGAAATCACCCTGCGGGTGTCCTCGGCGCGTTTGGCTTCGATTGCCTGATTGATCATTTCACCCAGTGCGATTCGGGCATCGCGGGTGGCGTCTTCGGGTTTGTCGTGGATCTCCTCACGTAGCCGGGCGACTTCGGCGTTCTCGTCGACGAGTTCACGCAGGACGGCGTTCTCGACGTAGCGTCCCTTGATCACGAACTGCGCACGACCCTCCAGTTCCGCCAGCGCGGCGCGGAACTCGTCCTCGTGTTCGCCGAGCAACTCGTTCTCCACCGCCTCCTCATCGGTCATCACCGCTCCGAAGCGCAGCGGCAGCACCGGAACCACGGCCGCCGAATCGTCCAGCAGCTTGGCGTGCGCGGCAAGGTCATCGGGCTCGCCGAGCGGGTGATCGGTGGCGATGTCACTGACCAGCGCGGCGATCTCGCCGTGCCGCACCACCGCGACATCGCTCGGGGGGTCGCCGATACCACTGGCATGCGGCTGCGGCTCCACATCGGCGGGCACGATGCCGTAGACGTACACGGCGTGGGCGGTAGCCATCATTCCTCCCTGCGCCGCGAAGACCGGGGTGCTGTCTGGCGCTTGTCCTCGACGTCGTCGAGGAAGCTTTTGACTTTCTCGCCCGCCGCCTCGAGCGCACCCTTCGTCTTGTGTTTGCTCGCGCCTTCGGTGACGTCGCCGACGATATCGGTCAAGCCCTTGGGTTCACTGGTGGAAATTTCGAGCCGGTTGACGGCCTCCGCGAAGCGCAGATACGTGTCGACGCTGGCCACCACGACTCGGGCGTCGATCGTCACCAGTTCGATGCCGACCAACGACACGCGCGCGAACGCATCGATAACCAGACCTTTGTCCAGAATCGTGTCCACAACGTCGGCAAGGCTGGAGGAATTCGGGCGCGCCATCGTGCCGGCTCCGCCACCGCCCGCGGGTTCGATGGTCATGTTCGTGCTCTCCTCTCGCTCGACCGGCGGGCCGCCGTGGTGCGGCGCTGCGAACCCGATCGACGGCGGAGCGGCGGGGGCGTGGTCTGCTCGTCCTCGTCTTGCTCGTTCTCGTCTTGCTCGGCCTCGTCGTACTCGTCGGACTCCTCTTTGCGTTCCTCTTCGTCTCGGTTTTCGTCGTCCGCAGTTTCGGCCTCGGCGTCTCGATCTTCCTCGTCCGCAGTTTCGGCCTCGGCGTTCTCCTGTTCCTCGCGCCGCGCGGTCTCGTCGTCCTTGACGACCTTGCTGTCGTGGATCTCGCCGTGCCAGCCCACGATGTCGTCGGGGTGCAGCACAGCCTCGGTCATGACATGCCGCTCGAATTGCTTCAGTTCCAGGCGGCATCGGCGACCGGCCGCGCGCCACAGATTGGCTGTCTTCTCGAAGACGCCGTTGGGTTGGTACTCGAGCACTACGAGGATGCGGGTCAGATCCGGTGTGATCTCATGGAAGCTCACCGCGCCGTCGATGTAGCCCTTGGCACCTGAGGAACGCCAGACGATCCGCTCGAAGGGCACCTGTTCGAGGATCGTGGATTTCCAAGTCCGCCTGGACCAGAACACCTTGCCGGTCCAGGTGAGTTTCTCGTCGGACTCCTGCTCGACCTGCTCGATCTTCTTGGTGAACTTCGGAAAGTCCGCGAACTGGGTCCACTGGTCGTAGGCGAGGTCGATCGGAACGCCGAGATCGAGTTGCTCGACGATATTGGTCGGTTTGCGCTTGTTGCCGCCACCCTTGCCCTTGCCCCCGGTCACGGACTCCTTGACCGATTCGAAGTTGTCGCGGACGGAGTGCTTCAGCTTCTCCATGCCCGCACTCATCGTCGCTCGCAGCGGCGAGGCGCCTTGGCTGAGTTTTTCCACTCCCGTTATCGCCGAAAGTAGATTTCCCCCACCGTCTTCAGCGTATTGATTCAGCCGGTCGGCGGCCTTCGATACCTTCCCCGAGAGCCCGGAAGCCGCACGTTCGGCCAGGGTCGCGGTGAGATTCTGCACCGATTGCTGCAGCGGGCCGGTCGGGACCGCTTTTTGGGTCTTCCTCTGAATGGTCGATCCGGCCCCGGTCGCGGCTTTTGTGGCCCGGCCCGCGGAGGCGGCGGCCTTCTTGCCGACTCCGCTCGTCGCATCACGCAGTGTCTTGGCCGCCATCGGCCTCATCTCCTCGTGCGTCGCACAGGCGCTTCGTCGGCTTCATCGGTATCGACGCGACTACGGCGTCGGCGGGCCGAGGATGCCTTACGCTCGGCGGACCCGGGCGCACGGTCCGCGGTCCGGGAGCCCGTCCTACGCGTGGCTGTACGCGTCCGGCGTGCCCGCGGCCGCGCGCTGGTCCGCTCGGAGTCCTCGTCGTACTCGTCTCGGGTTCGGTCGGAGTCGTCCTCGTCGTACTCGTCTTCGTCGCCTTCGTCCTCGGCCGGTTCTTCCTCAGCGGATTCTTCTTCGGCCAACTCGTCCTCGGGCCGCTCGTACTCGTCCTCGTCCGAAACCGGCTCCTGCGACTCGGCTCGGTCCTCCTCCGCGTCGGGTATCGCACGCTGCTGCAACCGGGCGTTGAGCGCGTCGATGCGGTTGCTGGCCGCGGTGACTGCGGCGGAGCGCACAGCGCCCACCAACTCACCCTTGACGGTATCGGTGATCTGGGTCAGCTCCTGCGACGATTTGAGCAACGACGTCCCCCGCTCCAGCAGTTCCGCAGGCATTCCCGTCGACCGCCTCGACATCGCCGCCCCTGCCAGCGCCAGCGCGAATCGCATCTTTCGCGTGCGCCCCAGCACGTAACCGATGCCCACCCCTATGGCAATTCTTGCTCCACCTTTCACAGCTCACTCCTTGCTCGCCTCGACACCCAAACGCATCAGCGAAGCCCGGACATCCGAGACACGACGCCCCAGAGTGGGGACACATCGGGGCGCAGAATTTTGGCAAACTTCAGCGTATTCCTGGTTACCGAATAGGTCCATGGGTGCGGCCGGCGAAAAGCGGTCGAGATGGATGTCAGTGCTGCCCGAAACCGTGAGACCGCCGATGGTGGACCAGTGTTGCTCCGGTTGGTTCGCTTCTGCTGACGACGCTGGATCAACCAGGCCCTGACAGATGCCGTGGAAACCCGGACCACCTGCGCCAGGTCCAGGCACATCCAGGTCGAAGCCTTCACGGCCGGGCCGCGGACTTCCGACGAAGTCACCGTCTCGACCCGTCGCCGATCAAACTCGGCCTGTATCACTCCGGGCCAGCCGCATGATCCGCGATGCCGTCGCGGCTGGTTACCGCACTCGCGTCGACTCCGCCCATGACCGGCGACGAGTGGTACCGAAACTCACCGACAACGGTCGAGACTTGCTCGCCGTCTCCCGCGATTGGCAACGGCGATGCTTCGATCAACTCACCGCGTCCTGGCACGAACGCGACCGCCGCCTACCTGCGACGCCTGGCCGACGGTGCAACCACCTGCCCCTCGAAATCTCTTGGGACGGTGTCGCATATCGACGTCGCAACGGCACTGAGTAGCGTCGACTGGTATGGCTACACCCCCGCATCCGGTCGCCACGGCGGGTACACGGAAGTTGGCCGCGGCCTGCCGGGCGGAGATTCCAGTGCTGACCCGGCGGTTGCTGTCGGCGATTTTCACCGATAACCCGGAGTGGACGGATTACACCTCGGTGCCGCGCAAGGAGTTGCGGGAAGGGTGCCGGCAATATCTGACCCGGATCTTGGATCTGCTGGGTGGGGCGGCGACCGATCCCGAACACGATGATGTGGCCGCGGCGATCGGCAGGCATCGCGCTGCGCAAGCGGTGCCGTTGGAGGCGATGTTGCGCACGTTCCGGCTCGGCGGCGGGATCGTATGGGAGGCGTTGCTGGGCAAGGCCGAGGCGATCGACGCGCGGGAGGTCCGCGAGGCGGGTACCGCGATGTGGACGGTGATCGATGGGTTGTCCTCGGCGTTGGTCACGTCGTATCGCAATGCCGAACTCGAACAGGTGCGCCACGATGAACGCCGCAGGCATGCGCTGATCGAGGATCTGCTCGCCGGGCGCGCGCACGATGCGACGTTTGCCGCGCGGGTGGCGCGCGAGCTGAACTTGCCCGCCCAGGGTGCGTATCTGGTGGTCGCGGTCCGTGGCGGTGAGGGACGGCCGCTGCGCGCAGGTGCCGAAACCGCGTTGGGCGCGTCGGGGATTCGGTCGGTATGGCATGACCGGGTGGATGCCACGATCGGGCTGGTGTCGCTGGCCCGTCACGACAGCGCTACCGTGCTGGCTCATCTGCGTCCCCAGATACGCGGACTGGCCGGCGTCTCCCCCGCTGTCGCGGGACTCGCGGATGTCGATACCGCGCACGCGCTCGCTCTCGTCGCGATGCAGACAATGCCCTGGGACGCAACGGGATTGGTCGCCTTGGACGAGCGTTATCCGGAAGCGCTGCTGGTCCGCTCGCCCGACCTGACCGAACTGCTGGTCACCCGAACCCTGGGCCCGGTGCTGGCGCTCCCGGTCAAAGAGCGTGACTCGCTGCTGCACACCCTTGCGGTGTGGCTGGCGGAGAACTGCTCGGCGGCCAATGCCGCACCGCGTCTGCATTGCCACCGCAATACCGTGATCAACCGGTTGCAGCGCATCTCGACCCTGCTCGGTCGTCCGCTCGACGGACAACGCTCTTATCTGGAGCTTTCGCTCGCGCTCGCGGCGCTCCGACTCGGCGAATCAGAGTACCGATAGGCATCCGCGAAATTGGGCTCAGCGCCCATTTTCGAGACCGATTTCCTGGGCTTCGGAGTGATTGTCTGTGCGCTGGGTGGTGACGAGACTCGTCGATGATGACTCGCGCCATACCCGTGCCGAGTCGAAATCGTTCGAGACGAGGAGCACCACGAGTGCCGGACTTCGATCTATTGGTGGTCGGTGGCGGCCCCGGCGGCTATGTGGCCGCCATCCGGGCGGCCCAGCACGGCTCGACCGTCGCCCTGGTGGAGAAGGAACGGCCCGGCGGGGTCTGCCTGAACTGGGGCTGCATTCCGACCAAGGCCATGCTGCGATCGGCGGAGGTTTTCCAGACCGTCAGCGCCGCAGCGGATTTCGGTGTCTATGCCGACAATGTGCGCTTCGACTTCGCCGCTGTGCGCCAGCGCAAGGACGGCATCGTCAAGGAACTCACCGACGGGGTCGCGGGTTTGCTCGCGGCCAACGGCGTGACGGTCATCGAGGGCCATGCCCGGTTCATCGATCCCACCACCGTCGAGGTGCACGAGGTGGGTCCCTCACCCGTCGGTCCGCAGGGACCGCGCTACGCCGCCGCCCCGACCACGCCGATCCGGCAGGTCAGTGCGCGCGATGTGATCATCGCGACCGGCTCGGTGCCCGCTCGGCTGCCGATTCCCGGCGCCGACCTGCCCGGCGTGATCACCTCCGACGGCGCCTTCGGGTTGACCGAGGTACCGAAGCGGCTGGTGATCATCGGCGGCAGCGCGGTCGGCGCCGAATGGGCCAGCCTGTTCGCCACCTTCGGCGCCGAGGTCACGATCGTCGAAATGCAGGACCGGCTCGTTCCCGCGGAGGACACCGATATCGGGACCGCACTCGGCCGTTCCTTCGGCAAGCGCGGCATTTCGGTGCTCACCGGGTCGACAGTGAAATCCATTGCACAAGAGTCGAATCAGGCACTGCGCGTCACTGTCGACGGCCCGCGAGCATGCGAGCTCGATGCCGACGTGGTGCTGGTCGGTGTCGGCCGGCGTCCCAACACCGCCGACCTCGGCTTGGACATTGCCGCAATCGCCACCGACGACCGTGGATTCATCACCGTCGACGAGCAATTGCGTACCGGTACCGCGCATGTGTACGCCATCGGCGACGTCACCGGTCGGGCGCTGCTCGCCCACGTCGCCTCCCATCAAGGCCTCACCGCCGCCGACGTGATCGCAGGACATCAGGCCCATATCGATTACACGGTGATCCCCGCGGCCACATTTACCCATCCGGAGATCGCCAGCGTCGGACTCACCGAAGCCGCCGCCCGCGCCGCCGGGCACGAGGTGATCACCGCGCGCTTTCCGTTCGCAGCCCTGGGTCGAGCCAAAACGTTCGGCGAGACCGAGGGATTCGTGAAAATTGTTGCCGGGCTACAGCATCAGGAAATCCTCGGTGTGCACATCATCGGGCCATCGGCCAGCGACCTGATCATCGAAGGCGCACTGGCGATTTCCCTCGAGGCGACGCTCGACGAGCTGGCCGACACCATCCACGCCCACCCGACCCTCGGCGAGATCGGCATGGAGGCGGCGCTGGCCGGCCTCGGACTGCCCGTACACATCGCGCCACGCAAACGCTGAGGAGCCACCGTGACCACGACCACAGCACCCCGTAAAATCACGTCGAAGGCCGCGGCCCGCAAGGCATTCACGGGTACCGATCCCGACACCCTGCGTGGCTACTTCCGCGACATGCTGTTCGTGCGCCGCTTCGAAGAGCGCACCGCGCAGGGCTATACCCAGGCCAAGATCGGCGGCTACTGCCATCTCAACCTCGGCGAGGAAGCCACCGTCGTCGGACTCGCCGCGGCGATGCGCCCGACCGACTACCTGTTCACCAACTACCGCGAACACGGCTACGCGATCGCCAAAGGCATCGGGCCCGGCCGGGTGATGGCCGAGCTCTACGGCCGATCCACCGGCACCTCCAAGGGCTGGGGCGGCTCGATGCATATGTTCGACACCGCGACCCGACTGCTCGGTGGATACGGGATCGTGGGCGGCCAATTGCCATTGGCCGTCGGCGCCGCACTGGCGATCGACTACCGCGGCGGGGACGATGTGGTGGTCTGCCAAATGGGTGATGGCACAACCAATATCGGAGCATTCCACGAATCGCTGAATATCGCGGCGCTGTGGCATCTGCCCGTGGTGTTCCTGGTGATCAACAACCAGACCGGCATGGGCACCACAGTCGAACAGTCCTCCGCCGAACCCGACCTCTACAAGCGCGCAGGCGCATACCGGATGCGCGGCGAACGAGTCGATGGGACCGATGTACTCGCGGTGCGGGATATCGCCACCGAGCTGGTGGAAGCCGCCCGCCGGGAGGGAAAGCCAGCTCTGCTCGAGGCCGTCAGCCACCGACTCAAGGGGCATTCGGTGGTCGACCCGGCGAAATACCGTAGCGCCGAAGCAGTTTCGACCGCGCGTGAATCCGATCCGGTCGCGCGGCTACAGCGCGAGCTGATCGTCGCCGGTTTCCTCGACGAGGACACCGTCGCCGCCATCGAGGCCGAGGTACGCGAGGGAGTCAACGCCGCCGTGGCCTTCGCCGACGCCAGTCCGCACCCGGAGCCGGCGAGCCTGTTCGACTACACCTACGCCACCCCGGTGGCCGGTGAATCCCGACGGCTGCCAGCCGATCCGCTGTTCTGAAAACACTTCCCGCGACCGCTGAGGACACCACCGTGCCTGTCATGACCTATCGCGAAGCGCTGCGCGAAACCCTGCGCGAGGAGATGCGTCGCGATGACGACGTCCTGCTCATCGGGGAAGAGATCGGCATCTTCGAAGGCTCCTACAAGATCACCGCCGGACTGCTCGCCGAATTCGGCGAGAAACGGGTCCGCGATACCCCGATCGCCGAGGAGGGATTCGTCGGCGCGGCCATCGGCGCGGCCATGCTCGGCCTACGCCCGGTCGTGGAACTCATGACGATCAACTTCTCCCTGCTGGCGCTGGACCAGATCGTCAACCACGCCGCCAAGATCTACGGCATGTTCGGCGGACAGACCAGCGTGCCGATGGTCATCCGTACTCCCGGTGGCGGCGGCCAGCAACTGGGCGCCACCCACTCGCAGAACATCGAGCTGTATTACGCGTTCGTGCCCGGACTGAAGGTCGTCGCCCCCAGCACTCCGGCCGACGCTCGGGCACTGCTGCGCGCCGCGATCGAGGACGACGACCCGGTGCTGTTCCTGGAGAACCTCGCCCTCTACAACACCAAAGGCGAAGTGCCCGAGGATCTTCCGCCCGTCCCGATCGGCAAGGCAGCGATTACGCGTCCCGGGACCGACATCACCCTCATCGGCTACTCGCGCATGGCGACGATCGCCACCCAGGTCGCCGAACGCCTGGCCACCGAAGGGATCTCGGCCGAGGTCATCGACCTGCGCAGCCTGCGCCCCTTGGACCGCGACACCATTGTCAGCTCGGTACGCAAGACCGGCTGCGCCGTGGTCGCCGAAGACGACTGGCTCACCTACGGCATCGGCGCGGAAATCGCCGCCTCCATCTCCGACGGCGCCTTCGACTACCTCGACGCACCGGTCCGGCGAGTCGCCGCCGCGGAAGTGCCACTGCCCTACGCCAAAACTCTCGAACAGATCGCGCTGCCGTCCGCCGAATCCCTTTACACCGCCGCCACGGAAACACTCGCGGCCGTCGGCCGACGCCGCTGAGAGGACTTCACATGCCCGACATCATCATGCCCCGCCTGTCCGACACCATGGAGGAAGGCGTCGTCGTCGCCTGGCTCAAGCAGGTCGGCGACAAGGTCAGCCGCGGCGATATCCTCGCCGAAATCGAAACCGATAAAGCCCTGATGGAACTCGAAGCCTACGAGGACGGCATTCTCGAGCAGATTCTGTTCGAGCCGGGCTCGCGGGTCCCGATCGGCAACACCATCGCGTTGATCGGCGACGGAACCGGGTCCGCGGCGGGCAGCTCTGCCGGACCGAACGCCGCTGCTGCCGCAAGTGGTGTGGCATCGAGTGATACGGCTGCGGACCGGGCGGCCGATGCGCCGGGAAGTGTTGGTATACAGAATAATCCGATCGACGCATCGGGAACTGTTGCCGCGGCTACAGAGACCCGAACTCACAAGAAGTCCTCACCACTGGCCCGCAAAATCGCCCGCGAACTCGACATCGACCTCGCCACCGTAACCGGCACCGGCCCCGGCGGAAGGGTCACTCGCAATGATGTCGAATCCGCTCACCGCACTATCGAATCCACACCCACTGCACCGCCGGTAGCACCCGTGACCGTCTCAGGCGACTACGACGAACTCCCGCTCAGCACCATCCAGCAGGTCTCGGCCAAACGCCTCACCGAAAGCAAACAGCAAGCCCCGCACATCTACTTGACCAGCGCAATCGACGTTACCGACCTCCTCGCCTTCCGCGCCGAGATCAACCGCACCCTCGAACAAGCAGGCAAAACCAAGGTCAGCGTCAACGATCTACTCGTCAAAGCGGTCGCCACCGCACTGCGCACCGACCCGGCCGTCAACGTGTCCATCGCCGACGACAAACTCCTGCGGCACCGCGGAATTCACCTCGGCATCGCCGTCGCCACCCCCGCCGGACTCCTCGTTCCCGTCGTCCGCGACGCCGACCGCAAGAGCGTCTCCGAAATCGCCACCGAAACCCGCGACAAAGCCGAACGCGCCCGCGACCGCAAACTCCGCGCCGACGAAATGAGCGGCGGCACCTTCACCATCTCCAACCTCGGCATGTTCGGCATCGAACAATTCACCGCCGTCATCAACCCACCCGAATCCGCCATCCTCGCCGTCGGCGCGGCCAAAGACGAACTACGCCTCGACGACTCCCAGGTCGTCACCCGCAGCATCCTGCGCGTCACCCTCTCCGCCGACCACCGCGCAATCGACGGCGCAACCGCCGCACGGTTCCTTCAGCAGTTGACCGAACTCCTGGAACACCCCTTGCGCATCATCACCTGAGCGGTCCTTCTCGCTGAACGGAAGGACCAGACCACCGCACCGGCCCAGCCGGATACCGTTTCGGCGTCCACTCCAATGCGACGAAGGAACACCGGTGAACTCACCGCTCGTATCACTGGCTCTGCCACTGGCTTTGGCCGTGATCATGTTCGGCCTCGGACTTTCGCTCAGCATCGACGATTTCACCCGCATCGCGCGCCAACCCCGGACGGTCGCTATCGCACTGGTGTGCCAGCTGCTCGTGCTGCCGTCAGCCGCGTTCGGTCTGGTACTGGTCTTCGATCTACCGCCAACCCTTGCCGTCGGCATGCTGCTGCTCGCGTCATCGCCGGGCGGTACCACGGCCAACCTGCTCAGTCACCTGTTCGGCGGCGATGTCGCACTCAATGTGTCCCTCACGGCCGTCAATTCGATCATCGCGGTCGTCACCGCACCCCTGATCACGAACTTCGCGATCGACTACTTCGAACCCGAAGCCGGTGCGAGCGGACTGGGCCTGCAGTTCGGCAAGGTGATCCAAGTGTTCGCGATGATCTTGATCCCGGTCATCGTCGGCATGCTGGTGCGACGGGTATCCACCGACTTCGCCGACCGGATGAATCGGCCGGTACGCATCGGCTCGGCGCTGACCCTGATACTCGTCATAGCCGCAAGCGTGATCAGTGGTGCCGCCGACCTGCCGGGATATCTCCTCGACGTCGGCGCGGTCACCTTTGTCTTCTGCCTGCTGAGCTTGACTGTGGGCTACTTCGTCCCCCGATGGCTCGGCGTCGACATCCGTCAGGCAATAGCCTGCTCGATGGAAATCGGTATCCACAACAGCGCCATCGCCATCACCATCGCCATCAGCGTTCTCGACAGCACCGAAATAAGTGTGCCCGCAGGGGTTTACGGCGGAATCATGCTGCCGGTCGCAGGCGCTGTCGGCTGGCTCATCACTCGGCGACACGCCGCGGTGCGGACCGAAGAGGGTGACGGTCTCAGTCGCCGAATTCGGCGTTGAGGCGGTGCAGGAGTTCGGCGAGTGTGGCCAGGTCGGATTCGGGCCAGCTCGACAGTCGTTCGTGCAGCACTCGGCGGCGGGCGGCGCGGGTCGCGTCCAGCCGCTGTTTGCCGAGCGCGGTCAGTGCGAGCAGTTGGGCGCGACCGTCGTCCGGATCGGGTTGCCGGTCGATCAGTCCGAGTTCCTCTAGTGCCGAAAGTTGGCGTCCGGTAGTGGCTTTCCCGATGCGGAAGTAGCCGGCCAGGTCGCTTGGACGGCTGGGGCCGATGGCGTCGAGCCGCATCAGGAAGGCGTAAGCGGCGGGCTCGAGACCGGGATGGACGCGTTCCGCGGACTCGAACGAGGTTCTGCGGCTGCGCCGCAGCGCCACAATGAGCTGTTCCTCGATCTCGTCGATCGTATCGTTCACCGTCTTACCCACCTCCACAGCGCCGCGTGAAGCATACGGGTTACTCAGGAGTGGCCGACTGTACCCTCGGTCCGCGGTCCGGCCGCTCCGACTACGGGATCCGGGGCATTTGTGGTGCGCAGCGGAACCTCTCGGATGAACAGCACAGCGACCAGCGCGAGGACGGCCAGCGGCGCGGTGCAGAGAAAGGCATCGGCGACACCGTGTCCATAGGCGTCTTCCACTACCGAGCGGACCGGGGCCGACAGCGCGGACAAGCTCGGCAGGCTGCTACCCGAATGAACGCCGCTGCCAGGGATTCCCAGCCGGGCCAAACCCGTTTCGGTGTAGTGGGTGATGCTGTTCGCCATGACCGCACCCAGTGCGGCAACACCGATCGCGCCGCCGAGAGATCGCATGAACGCGACGGTCGCACTGGCCGCGCCGATCTCGTGGATGCGCACTTGATTCTGTACGGCGAGTACCAAGTTCTGCATGGTCATGCCGACTCCGGCGCCGACACAGAACATGTAGACGGCCAGCAGCCCATAAGGAGTGTCGGCGCGGGCGGTGCCCAGCGAGGTGACACCGACCACCATGAGCACACTGCCGACGACCAGGACGATCTTCCAGCGACCGGTCCGGGAGATCAGCCGCCCCGACACGATCGACACGATGGCCAAGCCGAAGATCATCGGCAGGGTGAGCAGGCCTGCCTCGGTCGGTGACGCATCCCGGGCAAGTTGAAAGTACTGGCTGAGGAAGGTGGTGCCGGCGTACATGGCCACACCCGCGACCAAGGAGCCCACAACGGCAAGCACGATGGTGCGATTGCCGAACAGGTACAGCGGGATGATCGGCTCGCTCGTCTTCGACTCCGTCAGCAGCAACAGCGCGACCAAAACCACTGCGCCACCGATCATCACGCCGGTCTGCCACGACAGCCAGGCGTACTTGTCGCCGGCGAACGAGATCCAGATCAGCAGCAGCGAGGTGGCGGCGGCCACGAACAGCGCTCCGAGCCAGTCCACCGAGGTCTGCCGTTTGACCATCGGCAGGTGCATCGTCTTCTGGAGTACGACCAATGCGACCGCCGCGACCGGGATGCCGATGAAGAAGCACCAGCGCCAGCCCAGCCAGGAAGTATCCACGATGGCACCGCCCACCAGCGGTCCGACGACGGTGCCGACGGCGAAGAGACCGCTCATGTAGCCGCCGTAGCGACCGCGTTCGCGGGGCGAGATCATGACCGCCATGATGGTCTGAGTCAGCGCCGTCATGCCGCCTGCGCCGACACCTTGAATCGTCCGCGCCGCGATCAGCTCTCCCACATTGGCGGCCAGACCCGCGATGATCGAGCCCACGACGAAGATGACCAGGCTTATCTGCACGAGAAGTTTCTTGTCGACCAGATCCGACAGTTTTCCCCAAATCGGCGTGGTCACCGTCATCGCGAGCAGGGTCGAGGTGATCACCCAGCTATAGGCGGTCTGGCCCGCATGCAGATCGGAGATGATCGTCGGCAGCGCGTTCGCGACGATGGTCGAGGACAGGATCGCAACGAACATGCCGGTCAGCAGTCCGGTCAGCGTTTCCATGATCTGACGGTGTGTCATCGGAGCGCCGGGCTCGGCGTGCTTGTTCAGGTCCGGCGCGGCGTTCTGCTGGTCGGCGTCCTGCAAATTCTGCGACAAGGCAGGCCCTCACTCTCTCGTGGCGCTGGTGCACGCGACACCGGATTGCCCGCTGAGTGGATGTCACCGCGGACCCCGTCGATAGTTGCTCGGGGCTACCATATCCAGATTAGTTGCCCGGAGCAACTAGTCGAGGGCGGGATGGGCTACGACAGGAGACGTCCTGCCGCGTCGACGACGGGCGTTTCAGCTGCTGTCCGTCGGGGGAAATGGTCCGCACCGTGCAGCCACGGCTTGGTTGCACTCAAGAAGATCGAGGTGTTGAGGACCATCAGCAGCAGGCACAGCGGCGGAACCGCACCCATGATCGCTTTGGCGGCCAGCGAAAGCTCGCCGGGATCCGTTGCGTTGAACGCATTTCCGAGGACACCGACGGCGACACCGCTCAGCAGGAGAACCCCGAAGTACAGCCGGATGATTCCGGTCCGATACGGCAACGTTCCGACCATCACGTAGCAGTAGGCGATCTGAAAGATCGTGAGGCCCAACACGATCGGCCACAGCCACGCGATGGTCGGCGGCGTTCCGGCCAACCGTGCCAGATGGTGTGCGAACGCGAAGGACGCGACCGCCGCCACCGCAATCAGGACAGAGGCGGACACGACAGCGACTCTGTTGACCGAGAGCCGCTCAGTCCATGGGTTCATCCGTTCCTCCGAGTTGAGAAGACTTGAGAATGGCTGGAATTCGTCGCCGCCGACATCGAAGAGCAACAGCTGGCGAAGACGGCTGAGACCGACGGGACTCGTTGCCGCCGCGATCGCCATGATGAATCGAGCGATATCAGCTGGGCAGTGGGCAATCCAGGTTCGCGAACGGCTGGCGCAGATCGCACCGAGCGTCGCGCCTTTCTGCCTGGCTCTGGGTGTGGTGCCGTCGAGCCAGTCGCGTGCCCGGCCGGAGGTGGCCTGCTCGCGGCGGACGCGTCTGCTTACCTGTGCTCGGTCGATAGCTGCGCGCGTTGGATTTTCAATGCGTCTACCGCCGCGCGGGTCTGGCGCAGTTCGGCGTGGGGTTCGGCGGTTTCGACAACACGAGCGACGATCGCACTGGTCACGACGGGCCCTTCGGGTCTTGTCTCTCCTCGGTGCAGCTTTGGCTCGCACAGTATGCCCTCGCCGTCACACCGACATGCGGAATACCGACATTCCCCGGCCACCGCACCGGATCGCGATGCGTACTGTAGGTTGCGGGCCCGTGGCTCTGATGGCCTGGCCCGCAACCTATTCGGATGTTCGATCAAGACTTCTTGTAAAGCTTGTAGATATCTTCGTTGTAGGTCGTCATCATCTTCGCGGCCTTGGCAAGTCCGCCGAGCGGGTCCTTGGTCTGGACCGAGCCGGATTGTCCGCTGGCCGCATCGGCCGCGGCGGCGGCGAACCACAGGATGTTCTCGAGGTCCGCGGGCGGAATTTCAGCGAAGTCGGTGACGATGTCCTCGAAGACGAGCGGCGACTCGACGACCGTCTTGACGAACGATTCGGTTGCCCTGATTGTCAGCGGCACATCGGCGCCGATGAGCGTTCCGTCCAAAACCGTACAGCCCACGAACTTTCCGGTCGAATCGATGCATCCCTTGAACGGATTGCGGAACAGCACCGGATCGAGATCCACCGGGTGGCAGGCCAGGAAGTGTTCTTCGCCCGGTGTCGCGACGAGCACATACTCCGTCTCGTACAGGCTGATGCCGCGGTCGAGTGCGGGCATGGCGGAAACGCCCTTGTCGCGCAGGGTGGCGATATCTATGCAGAGCAGATACGGCGCCTTGTTGATGATGTTCAGGACATTCTTGTCGCCGCCCGCCGATGCGGCGGTACCGATAAGTGCGCCGACGTTGCGGCAGAACGAAGAAGTTCGCACGTGTGGGCTCTTCTTCTCGTTCCCGCTGCTGTGCGCGCCGATGATCTTGATGATTTCCGAGATGGCCCGTATCGGCACCGATCGAAATCTTCTCCTCGTACGGCGTCGCACTGAAGCGCCAGATGTACTGGCGGTCAGGGTCATCGAATTCGGTGTAATGCCGCCAGCCGTGCGTGTTCGTGTAACTCATCCAATCCTTATGGGAGTGCCACAGATCCGTGAGCCCGCCCGCGAGTACCGCTCGGCCGCTGTCGTGCAACCACTTCAGATGCCTTTCGGCGGCAGGCGAGAAAGTAGATGCGGCAGCGGGTTGTTGTACTACCGACGCTGTCGGCGGTTGTGCCGGAACCTCCGCCTTTGCCTCCTTCTCGGGCTGCTTGGCACGGACGACAATCTTGAACTTCGATTTCGGTTGCTGGTGCTGAATCAGCCGCCCCGCAGCGGGTTTCGGCGGCTGAGCGGAAGCCGTTGCCGCGTTGTCCGTCGACTCCGGTAATGAATGGGTCATGACTGCTCCTCCGATGAAGTCCGGCACCGCGGGGCGCACTCTCGGCCCCCGAGCCAGGATCGCACCCGCACTCCGCCGACTCACCGAATTCGCGACCGATGTTTTCCGGTTTTGCACGCCGAAGATCAACTGCCGCAGCCGGTTTCGTGGACCGGCGAAGCCGAACCGCCCGCGCCGCCGAGCTCCAGGATCGCGATATGACCCCGCCCATCACCGGTGATCGGTGTTCGACGCGTGCCTGAGCACCGCGCCGCGCGATGGTGGTCGCCGCGCGGGAGTTGTCCGAAAGCGACGGGTTCCGGTCGACGATAGTGGCCGCGGTCGCCGACCGGGCAGGCGTGTCGGCGGAGAGTGGCAGTCGATAGAAGGGCAGCGACGGCCAAGGCCGTATTCGACTTCGTGATCGCAGGCGATGACCGGTAACGGTCCACAAGCAGCCCGAGCAGAAGGCGATGCTCGCCCGACGTGCGCCGCCAGATCGAAACCTTCATCCACGGTCCGACGCTGCGGCAAGCGCGGTTGAGCCCGGCCGAAAACGCGACGAGATCGATCTCCTTGGGGGCGACGCCGACTGTTTCAGGTGCGGTGGGCCGGGAACGCCCAACTTATGGAGGAAGTACTCGAACGTGAAAGCAAATGGGAGGTCGACGGGGTCTTTTCTCTTCCGGCATTGGACAACCTCGTCTCCGACAGTCGTATCGAAAAGACGTCGGTCGAATTGACCAGCACCTATTTCGATACCGCCGAGCGAGATCTGCTCGCTCACAATCTCACCCTGCGCCGCCGGGAAGGTGCCGACGAATCCGGTTGGCAGTTGAAAGTTCCCCATCCGAGCGGTCGCACCGAATTGCATGCTCCGCTCTCGGAGGAACTGCCGCCCGAGTTCGTCGAGCTGGTCACCGGCGCGGCGCTGGGTAAACCATTGCACGCGATCACCACGATTCACACGCTGCGCAATCGCCACCGCGTACTCGGGCCGGACGGCGAATTGATAGTCGAAGTCGACGACGACATCGTCGATACGACACCGGCTGACGGAAGCTCGGTCGCCTGGCATGAGATCGAGGTCGAACTCGGCCCGCGGATCGACGCTGTACCCGAGGCGCTGGTGGACAGTCTCGCCGAGGCGGGTGCACGCAGGTCGGAGTTTCCCTCCAAGCTGTCGCACGTGCTGCCCGCGCAGCCCGGGCCGGTTCCGGGCACTGCGGCGGAGCGCGCCATCTATGAATACATGGCCGCGCAGATCGACATGATCTTCGCCGGTGACGTCGCTTTGCGCCGCGGCCAGGAACCGATCCACGACACCCGTGTCGCGACGCGACGCCTGCGCAGCACCCTGCGCGTGTTCAAAAAGCTGTTCGACCGCTCCGCCATCGGTGCTGTCGAAGACGAATTGAAGTGGTATGCAGGGTTGCTCGGCGATGTACGCGACTGCCACGTGCAACATCGCCGTCTGGCCGACCAGGTGCACAAACTGCCGCCCGAACTCGTCCTCGGCCCGGTTGCCGCGCGCATTGATGCGACGATCCTGGCCCGGCAGGTGCCCAGTCGAAACACACTTACCGAGGCCATGGACTCGACTCGCTACCTGGAATTGCTCGCGACCCTGCATGCCTGGCAATCACACCCGCCGTTCGACAGGCGACTTCGCAAACGTGAACTCGCGAAGCGGGCTCGCAAAGCCACGGCCAAAGCCGATAACCGGCTCGCGACCGCCCTGCACGACCAACGGCACGCGTCATTGCACCGCGCCCGCAAGGCCGCCAAACGAGCCCGCTACGCCGCCGAACTACTCGAGCCCGTGGGAAAGCGCAAGCAAGCGAAGTCGAACATCAAGTACTACAAGAAGATTCAAAGAGTGCTCGGCGACTACAACGACGGCATCGTGTCGTCACGATTCCTGTGGCGCACCGCGACAACCGCAGGCACCGCAGCGGGCGAGAACGGATTCACCTTCGGCCTGCTGTACGCCAACGAAATGCACGCCGCTGAGGACGCCCGGCGTAAGGCCGCCGAAATCGCCACGAGGTAACTCGTGCCGTCAGGAACTCTCTTGCCGGCCTCGGTCCACGATCCAGGCCGCGGTGTCCACTGGCACCGGGCCCTGCCGACGAACCCACGCACTCACCTCCACCGCGGCGGGCACGCTCACGTCACGTTGAGTCCGCGGCGCATCATCGCCGACCATCAGCGGCGCGCGATCCACTCCACATGCGCACGGTAGCGGGCATCATGCGCTAGCCCTTTCGACAATGCCCAGCGTATCGCCAACAAAGGTGAACGGTCCGCCGGTTCGCATCGCGAGTTCCCGAGGCCCGGTTCACCCAACGAGGTCGGGGGGTGGACAAATGGGCCCAAGGGCGAAAGGCTGTTGGTGAAGTGCCAGCTACTCGCCGGAGGGATCCGATACCCCTCCGTGCGGGGCCCGGGCTCGACCACTTCGAAGCGAGCGACGATGGATCAGAACCTCGGCGCGAGCACACCCGGCGCCGGTGTCGCGCGCGCGACGGCAACGCAGACCGCGTTGACGACCCTGGTTGCCCAGTTCGCCGGGGACTGGAAAGCATCGAGCGAACCGCCCGATCTGTCGGCGCACCTGCCCGTCGAGCCCGCGCTGCGGCGGACCACGTTGATCGAGCTGATCAAGGTGGATCTGCACGAACGGTGGCAGCGCAGCGACGACGCGCTGCGTCTTGCCGACTATCGCGAACAGTTCCCGGAATTGGGCACTGCCCCGTTGCCGCCGGATCTCATCTACGAGGAGATCAGTGCCCGCAGCTGCCGCAACGACGTCGACCTCACCGAGTACGAGCACGACTATCCGGCCCAAATGGCCTGCATCACCGAGACTTTCGATGTCGGCGGCCTGCGCAGCACGCTGCTGGCCGACCCCGGGGCACTCGATGCCCTCGAGGCCATCGGTACGGGCGCCTCCGTCGACGATTTCGATCTGCTGCTGCCACTGGGCCGCGGCGCCTTCGCGCGCGTATTCCTGGCCCGGCAGCGATCGATGAGCCGGCTGGTGGCTGTGAAGATCTCCCGCGACCGCGGGACCGAACCGCAGACGCTGGCCCAGCTCGACCACGATTACATCGTCCGCGTCTTCGATCAGCGTCAGCTCGCCGAACAGCATCTGAAGCTTATGTACATGCAGTACATACCCGGCGGCACCCTGCTGGGTGTGCTGCGGCAACTGCGCAGCACCCCACCGGTCCGACGCAGCGGCAAGCTGCTGCTGCAGGCCGTCGACGCCGCCACCACGAGCGGCGGCGTGCTCGAGCCGCAGCACTCGCCCGCTCGCGCGGCGCTGGAACAGCTGACCTGGCCGGAGACCGTGGCCTGGTTGGGCGCCCGGCTGGCCACGGCGCTCGATTACGCCAATCACCATGGTGTGCTGCACCGCGACATCAAACCCGCGAATGTGCTGCTGACCGCCGACGGCCAGCCCAAACTGGCCGACTTCAACATCAGCTTCAGCCGCCACCTGCCCGGCGCGAACCCCGTCGCATACTTCGGCGGCTCCCTGGCCTACATGTCCCCCGAACAACTCGAGGCCTGCCACCCCACCCTGGCCACCACTGCCGCCGATCTCGACACCCGCAGCGACCTGTACTCGCTGGCTGTGGTCCTGTGGGAACTACTCACCGGACGGCGACCGTTCGACGACGAGTTCGGAGCAGGCGAATCGGAGCAATCGTTGCAGGCGATGATCGATCGACGCCGTCGGCTCGTCGATGCGACCCTGCAGGCCGACCTGCCCCCGGACTGCCCAGCCCTACTGCGTCACGCCCTGCTCACCTGCCTTGCGCCCGACCCTGCCGACCGCTACCCCGGCGGCGCCGAACTGGCCCAGCAGCTGGAATTGAGTCAGGACCGGGCCGCCCGCGATCTGGTCGACCCGCCCGCACACAGCCTGCGGGCACGGCTGCGCATGCGGCCGATCCCGGTGGTGATTCCGGCAAGCATGTTCGGCCAGGTCGCGGCGGGACTGTACCTTTCGGCGCACAACGTCCGGCTGATCCAACTCCAATTGGGCTCCGAGGCTGCCGGGCGGCTGACCCACCTGGGGTACGTGGTGATCGCGATCTCCTATCCGGTCGCCATCGCCGGCCTGCTGTACTGGTGCCGCAACGTCTTTCTGGTTCCCGACGGCCTGCGCCGGGGCAAGCAATTCGACGAGGCCACCCTCGCCCGGGCGCGCGCCGACACCCTGGCCTGCGGCGACCGGATCGCGGCAGTCGCGTTTATCGGATGGATCCTGGCCATGGGTATCTTCGCGGTGAAACTGCTGTCGCTGGGGCCGATACCGGCCGGGCTGCTGGCGAATCTGATTGCCTCGAGCCTCGTCGCGGCCGCGGTGGCGGTCGTGTACACGTACTTTCCGGCCACCTTTTTCGTCTTGCGCTGGTACTACCCGGGTTTGGTCGCCGCCGGTCACATCTCCCCCGACGACGCCCCCAGGCTGCATCGGCTGATCCGGCGCAGCCGCGTGTATCTCGGTGTG
The DNA here is from genome assembly GCF_055584605.1 of Nocardia sp. NPDC102475. NCBI lineage: Bacteria > Bacillati > Actinomycetota > Actinomycetes > Mycobacteriales > Nocardiaceae > Nocardia > Nocardia sp. NPDC102475. The sequence continues at coordinate 22,260 of NZ_JBVJLS010000037.1, forward strand.
GCAGCATCGGTTCCGCTGATCGGCGTGTCGTTGGGGTTGATATTCCTGACTCCGTATCAGCAGCACACGGTGATCGGCTCGATAGTAGCCCTCTGTATCGGTGGGCTCGTCGCGTTCGCCGTCGCCCTGCGCACCTTCTATGCCCTGCAATCGGATCTGGCGGCCCTCGAGCGCATCGTGAACCCGCACTACCGTACCCACACCTGACCGCTGAACGACCTGCCATTCATCGCTGACACCATGGGGTGATATTTATGCGAACGGACGGAGACAGCTGGGACATCGTGACGAGCGTGGGTCTGACTGCCTTGGGCGTCGCCACGTTTCGCGCACTCGAAACGCTCGATCCCGAGCCGATGATCCACGACGACTATGCCGCGTGGTTCGTGGAGGCGGCGGGTGAACCGCACTTTCTGCAGAAACTGGAGGAACCGGCGTCGGCGGGCGCGGGCGGATTGTTCGGGCGGTTCATGGGGGTTCGGACAAGGTTCTTCGACGAGTTCTTCGCCGCGGCGTGGCAGCAGGGCGTGCGGCAGGCGGTGATCCTGGCATCCGGCCTGGATGCGCGGGCCTATCGACTCGATTGGCCCGCGGGCATGGTCGTCTTCGAGATCGATCAGCCCCGTGTGCTGGAGTTCAAGGACCGGGTGCTCGCCGAGCACGGTGCCGTGGCTACGGCCGATCGGCGTGCGCTGGCAATCGATCTGCGCGACGACTGGCCCGCCGCGCTCACTACCGCGGGTTTCGATCCGGGGCGGCCGTCGGCCTGGTCGGCCGAGGGGCTGTTGCCGTTCCTGCCGGGTTCGGCGCACGACGCATTGTTCGAACGCATCGACGCCCTGTCCGTCCCCGGCAGCTGCGTGGCCGCCGACGACTTCGGCCGCGGCATGGACCAGCGCCACTTCGACATGGAGGAAAAGTTCTTCGGCCCCAACCCGTTCGGGAACTTGAACGTGCACGACCTGTGGTACGACGACGCCCGCGCCGATCCCGGGGACTGGCTGTCTCGGCACGACTGGTCGGTCCACCGGGTCAGCCCCTTCGATCTGGCCGCCACCTACGGCCGCCCGATCACCGACCTGCCCACCGACCTGCCTGCCGAACTGCTCGACCGGCTGCAGCAGGCGGCCTACATATCCGCCGAGAAGCACCGATGAACCCGGACCTGCGTGGCCGGCTCAGCCGTTGGCGAGTGCACGGTCGGCGAGTGCGGCGATGACCGGTCCGAGAGTTCTGGCGTAACTGACGGTGAGGTGGTTGTCGTCGCGGTACACCAGGTTGTCACCGATGATCAGGGGGCAGCTGGCAGCAGTACAGAACAGCGAGGTCAGATCGGCGTACTGGCCGCCGCCGGTGGTAGCAGCCGCCTGCTCAGCCGTTATACCCGCGTCGTCGACCGCTTCCGGCCGCGCCGGCGTGCATGCCTCGGCATTGTCGATATGTTCGGACAGGCACGCGGGCACGGTGGTGTGCGGATCGGGGATCGACCCGAGCACGAGGACCGCCGCCCCAGTCGCTCGCAGCTGGCCGACCAGGCGGTTCAGGCTCTCGATCCAGGCCTGGTCGTAAGAGACGAAGCCGAAGTCGGCGCCGTAGCGCCGCGACATGCTCACCACGATCAACCGGGGGCGTTCGGCCTGCAACCTGGCCAGGATCTGGCCGCGCCACTGCTCGCATTCGGTGTACTCCCGGCCCAGATAAGGGCTGGTGATGGGCAAGCCGAGCAACGGACAGGTGACCTTGGCCATGGTTTCCAGCCGCCAGTGCCGCTGCCCGGCGATCGACTCGAACGCCGGATGCCACATCGCGGCGTGTGAATCGCCGACCAGGGCCACTGTCGTGGCCGAGTCCGGATCACCGGAGGCGCACTCGGCCTGTCCCACGTCACGCCACGATCGCACGCAGCCGTCGGCGAACACGCCCGCCTTGTCGCCTGGCGCGTCGGCCAGCGAGGGGGTGAGATTCGAAGGGACAGCACGGATTTCGGCCGCGGCGGCGACTGCGGCCTGCGTCTGCGCGGTCAGCTGCCGGACCGCCGCGTCGTGCGCGTCCGCGCTGGAGGTGGCCGGTGCGGCCGGCGTGGCGAGCGTGAGAGCCGCGGCCACCGCGCCGCGGCCGACCGGGACGGGAGTGAGCACGAGCAGCATCAGTGCGACACCGCCGGCGACCGCGGTGATCGCGCCGCCACAGGCGAGGCTGCGCGCGGCCGACCCTCGCAATGGGGCGGCGAAGCGAACCGGGTTCTCGACCAGCCACAACGTGAGCATGGCGAGTCCGCCTGCCATCATGACCGCGCCCATCGAGCCACCTCGTCCGAGTTGGTGGCCGAGCACGCACGGCGCCAGCAGCAATACCGGCCAGTGCCACAGATACCAGGAGTACGACACGCGCCCGATCGCCCGCATTACCGGCACCGCCAGTCCGCGGCCAACCCCGAATCGTGTTTCCGCACAGCCCGATACGATCACCAGTGCGGTACCGAGAACGGGCAGCAGGGCCGCGGTGCCCGGATACGGTGTCTTCCCGTTCAGCTGGGTACACGCAGCGACGATCAGGGTCAGACCGATCCATCCGGCTGGGGCAACGACTGATTTCGGCAACCGGGACCACGTACCGGCCGACAGCGCGATCATGCCGCCTGCGCCCAGCTCCCAGGCCCGCGTCGGCAGCGAGAAGAACGCCCACGGTGGCAGCGTGTGGGTCCAGGCCAGCGAGATCGCGAAGGAGAGCGCGGCGACAACCGCAAGAACGACCAGGTACGGGAGCACAGCGGCCGAGCCGATTCCGCGCCGCCGCGCGAACCACGCGGTGCCGGCGATCAGTGCGGGCCACAACAGATAGAACTGCTCCTCCACACCGAGCGACCAGAAGTGCTGAAACGGCGACGGAAGCGTGTCGGCGGCAAGGTAGTCGGTGCCGTGCAGCGCGAGCCGATAGTTCCCCGTGTACAAGGCGCTGGCGATCCCATCGCCGAGGACCTGGCGAGCCTGCAGCGGTGGCAGCAGTACCGCCGCGCCGATCGCCGTGGCAACCACCACGACACCGGCAGCGGGCAGCAGGCGGCGGGCCCGCGCGCCGTAGAACCGGAGCAACCCGACAGTATCGGCGGAAGCCGCTTCCCGCCAAAGGATTCCGGTGACGAGGAATCCGGAAATTACGAAAAAGACGTCGACACCAATGAATCCGCCCCCGAGACCGGGCGTGTTCGCATGAAAAAGCACAACGACGAGTACGGCCACTGCTCGTAACCCCTCGATGTCGGGCCGAAATCTCGCGCGCGGTGTCGTATCGGACGCCTGATCAATCCGCCGATTTATCAATCCGCCGCTCGCCGCCACCGTCATGCGCGGAATTGTTATCGGTGTAGCTGGCTAAGTCACGGCAACTCACCGCACACCAGGCGCCCGACCTCGATCTTTCGGCACCACAGGCAGATCGAGTTCGGTGTGGGATTTCACTGTGCGCCGAGCGCGCGGTCGTCTTCGACGCTACTGTGGTCCAGCCCACAATCAAGGCCGACTACCGCGTGGGGGAAGCGCGGTCCATCCCGGGAAGGCGAAAGGCGGCTATGTCGCGAACGATTCTCTACCCATCCGACGAGTTGATCCGCACCGTGACCGCCACCTTGCTCGGAGCCGACGAGCAGTCCGACTCGACTCCCCTCTTTTTCGGCCTCACCCTGGCGGGTCCGGATCAGATCGGCGTTCTCACGCTACCGACATCGGCTGATCCGCCGTTCCAGGATCTGGCGACGCTGGTCTTCTCGCGGGCGCCCCGTAAGACGCTGTGGGGGTTCGGATTCCACGCGGAAGCGACCCTGATGCGGACCGCCGACGCACGGGGGAATCTTTGGTCGGCGTCCCAGGAGCACCCCGGCGCCGATGTCGTGGAAACATTCCGGTCGGCCGATCACGGTGTGCCGGACGATCCGATCGATCGGGAGCTGTGGGTCGCCGCGCTGGCTCTCGCAGCGCTCTGAGCAAACGGTGAGCGCCGTGCCCCGGAGGTAACCCGTGTGACGTCATGACGCCGGTGCCTGTGATTTGATAGGGCACAAATACTCCAAAATCGATACCTTCTCGCTTTGTTCGACACTGGTCCGCCAACGGTGTGCCGGGATCCGGCCGGGTTCGTTGGTTTCGGCAAGACCTGTGGGCTCGACGCGAGAGGACTGTAGTACTCGAATGGATAGGGTTCGTCGCACTGCTCGGGGTCGAATTCGCCGCAGATCGAGTAGCCCGCTGTTCATGCAGTTATTGGGGGCAGCGGTCGAATCCGCGGCCGACTCCATCGCGATCCGCTACAACCCGACCGGCGAATCCGCTGATCAGCGCGAACTCACCTACACCGAGCTGGACGAGTCGTCATCGCGACTGGCACGGGAACTGATCGAGCGGGGTGTGGGCCCCGGCGACGTCGTTGCCGTCGGTTTCACCCGCTCGATCGAATCCGTACTGGCCGTATGGGCCATCGCCAAGACCGGCGCGGCGTATGTGCCGGTCGACCCCACCCTTCCGCCGGAGCGCAGCGAATACATCGTCGCCGACTCGCGAGCGGTGCTGGGGCTCACCGACTCGACGCATCGCTCACGGTTCGGCACCGAGATCTACTGGCTCGACATCGATGATCCGCTGCACCGGGAGCGGATCGCGGCGCGACCCGCACATCCGATCTCCTATGTGGACCGGGTGAGCACACCGACCGAACAGCATCCGGCCTACGTCATCTACACCTCCGGCTCCACCGGTCGCCCGAAGGGCGTTGTGGTGACTCACGCAGGTATTGCGATGCTGGTGAACGCTCAACGGGAGCGCTACGCGGTCGATGGCGATTCGCGGGTGCTGCACGTCTGTTCGCCGAACTTCGACGTATCGGTGCTCGAGCTACTGCTGGCCTTCAGTTCCGGCGCGACGCTCGTGGTGGCCCCGCCCACGGTCTTCGGCGGCGCCGAGCTGGCCGACCTGTTACGCCGTGAGCGTGTCACGCACATGCTGATCACGCCCGCAGCGCTGGAGTCGGTCGATCCGGTCGGACTCGACACGGTGCGGGTCGTGGTCGTCGCGGGTGATGCGTTCGGCCCACGGCTGGTCGAGCGATGGGCGGTCGCCGGGCGGTCTTTCTACAACGCCTACGGGCCCACCGAGGCCACCATTCTCGCCACCGGCAGCGCCGAGTTGGTGCCCGGTCAGCCGATCACCATCGGCACCGCCCTGCCGGGTGTCGGCGCGGTGGTGCTCGATTCGCGGTTGCGGCCGGTACCCGCCGAAGTGATCGGCGAACTCTACCTTTCCGGTCCCGCGCTCGCGCAGGGCTACCTGGGGCGGGCGGCGCTCACGGCGGAACGATTCGTGGCGAATCCGTTCGGCGGGGAAGCCGGCAACCCCGGCGCACGGATGTATCGCACCGGCGATCTGGTGCGGCGGCGCATGACCGATGGCGCGATCGAATATCTGGGTCGCTCGGATTTCCAGGTCAAGATCCGCGGCTTCCGAATCGAGCCAGGTGAGATCGACGCCGCACTGACCGGTCACCCCGATATCGAATACGCCGCGACGCTCGGCAAGGTCGCGCCCTCCGGCGCGACCCTGCTGGTCTCCTATGTGCTGGCGCGCAACGGCATTTCCGTCGATGCCGGAGAACTCTTGCGCTTCGCCGGGGCCGCATTGCCCGGCCATATGGTGCCGTCCGCGATCGTCGTGCTCGACGCGATCCCCTTGTCCGCCAACGGAAAGCTCGATCGGCAGGCGTTGCCCGAGCCGGTGTTCGAGGCGGCGGTGTCGCGGGCCCCCGTGGGCGCTGTCGAATCCCGGCTCGCCGAGTTGTATGCCCAAGTGCTCGGTGTGCGGGTCGGGGCGGAGGACTCGTTCTTCGCCGCCGGTGGAGACAGCATCCTATCGATCCAGTTGGTCTCGCGGGCCCGCGCGGCGGGGATAGTGTTCACCCCTCAGGATGTGTTCGAGCAGCGCACCGTGGCCGGGCTGGCGCGGGTCGCGGTTGTCGGTGCCGAACCCACGCCGAGGCTCGCGGAGTTGCCCGGCGGCGGTATCGGGGAGATTCCGCTGACACCGGTGCTGGCCGCCCATCTTGTCGGGGGGAGGTCGTTCGGCCGGTTCACCCAGCAGATGGTGCTGGCCCTACCCGAGCACATCGACCGGGCGGGTTTGGTGGCCACACTCGCCGCGGTGCTGGACCACCACGACATGCTGCGCGCACGACTTTGGTCTGCCGACGGGCGATGGCAGTTGCACACTCTGGCGCCGGGTGCGGTGGACGTGGACGCGCTGCTCACTCGTGTCGACGTGCCCGCCGGACTGGACATCGATGAGTTATGCGGAACCGCCACTGCGGCAATGGATTCCGCCCTCGACACGCTGGACCCGGCGTCGGCCCGGATGATCGCCTGCACTTGGCTGTCTCGATCGGACGGCCGGGACGCGCTGGTCATCGTCGCGCATCACTACGTGATCGATGGCGTGTCGTGGCGAATTCTGATCTCGGACTTGGTGACCGCGTGGGCGCAACGCGACGGTGGTCACCGGATCGACCTGCCCGGCGTCGGCACGTCGTTCCGGCGGTGGGCGCACGGTCTGGAGGCGGCGACCGCCGCGGACCGTACCAGCGAATTGCCGTACTGGCGGCAGGTTCTGACCGTCGCTGATCCCCTGTTGGGCGCGCGGGCACTCGACCCGGTCATCGATACAGCGGCCACGGTGCGGCATTTCACCGTCATGGTGCCGGCCGAGATAACCCATGCGGTGTTGACCGAGTTGCCGAGGTTGTATCGGAGCGGAGTCAACGACGGTCTGCTCGCGGCATTGGCGCTCGCGGTGCGCTCGTGGCGGGCGAGAAGAGGGGTCGATGCCGCGGCCACGCGAATCCGGCTCGAGGGACACGGTCGTGAGGAAACCGCCGTCGCCGGTGCCGACCTGAACCGCACTGTCGGCTGGTTCACCAGCATGTATCCGGTGGCGCTCGATCTGTCCGGCATCGACGCCGATGCCGCGTGGAACACCGCCGACGCGACCGCGGCGATGCTCAAGACGGTGAAGGAGCAGCTGCTCGCGGTGCCGGATAAAGGCATCGGTTTCGGCATGCTGCGTTATCTCGACACCGATACCGCTGGCGAACTCGACGGTGCGCTCGGCCAGATCGGTTTCAACTATCTCGGTCGGATTTCCGCAGGCGACGTACCGGCGGGGCTGACGGATCACAGTTGGCTGCCGACCGCCGACTGGGGCGCCCCGGAAGCCGACCAGGATCGGGCGATGCCCGCGGCCGCCGTGGTGGATATCAACGCGATCGTCACCGATACCGACGCGGGCGCGCAGATGAGTGCGTCATTCGCGTACGCGTCCGAGATCCTCGACGAGGCCTCCGTGCGGGAGCTGGCCGAGTACTGGGTGGCCGCGCTGACCATGCTTGCCGGACATGTCCACGATCCGGCGGCCGGTGGCCTGACTCCGGCGGATGTCCCGCTCGTGCGGATCGCTCAGGGGGAACTCGATATCTGGCAGCGGGAGCACCCGGGCCTGGTCGATGTCCTGCCGCTGTCGCCCCTGCAGCTCGGATTGCTTTTCCTGACACAGCTTTCCGACGATTCGGCGGATCCCTATCTGCTGCAGTTGGCGGTGGAGTTGTCCGGCGTGATCGACCTGGATCGCCTACGGCGGGCGGCGCAAGCAGTGTTGGATCGGCATGCGATCCTGCGGGCCGCGTTCAGAACTTCGGTCGAGGGCGCCCCGGTCCAGATCGTCGCGGAGGGTCTCGAGGTCCCGTGGCGGATCGTCGACACCTCGGACACCGATCCGGCGTCGCTCCTGGCCGGCGAGGCACGCGTCGGGTTCGATCCGGCGGTGGCGCCGCTGCTGCGATTCACGGTGTATCGCACGAACTCCGGACGCGTACATCTGGTGTTGACCGCGCATCACATCCTGTTGGATGGCTGGTCGATGCCGTTGCTGATGAAGGAACTGCTGATTTCCTATGCGGCCGACGGTGATTCGACGCCGCTGCCGCGAGTCCGGCCGTATCGGGACTATCTCGCCTGGTTGGCGCGCTACGACCGGGACGCCACCCTGCGGACGTGGCGCGCGGCGCTGGCAGATCCGACGCCGACTCGGCTGGCCGCGACCCTGCCATCGCCCGCAACGGCCACCGACGGCCACGGTGTCTGCGCCGCCGACCTGTCACCTGCCGAGACTGCTGAACTGTCGAGGTTCGCCGCCGCAACCGAGGTCACCGTCAATACAGTGGTCCAGGCGGCGTGGGGTCTGGTGCTCGCGGCATGTGCCGGGGGCGATGATGTCGTGTTCGGCGCGGTGGTTTCCGGGCGGCCGCCGCAGGTCGACGGGGTCGACGAAATGGTCGGCCTGTTCGCCAATACCGTCCCGGTTCGGGTTCGGTTCGACTCTGATGCGCCGGTGCGGCAACTGCTGATTCGGCTGCAGTCCGAACAGGTTTCGTTGCTCGACTGTCATCACATCGGGTTGGCCGATATTCAGCGCGCAGCTGGTGCCGGTGAGTTGTTCGATTCTCTCGTGGCCTTCGAGTCGTATCCCGTCGACACCGATGGTTTGCGGCAGGCCCACGCGACGATCGACGGGCTGGAAGTCGTCGATCTCCAAGGTCGCAACTTCACGCACTACCCGGTGGCTGTCGTGGTCGAGTTGGGCACTCGACTGCATGTACAGGTGCAGTACCGGCGCGACATTATTACCACCGCCGCCGCGCAGGCGCTCGCCGCGCGGTTGCGGATGCTGATCGGTGAATTCGTTGCGACGCCCGAGCGCACGCCGGCGGAAATAAATCGGTTCTTCGATGAGCGCGGCGATCTGATCTCGCGGACGCGCTACTGGCGCACCGCGCTCCGGGGCCTGCCGGATGAGCTGAACCTGCCCGCGGATCGCCCACGTCCTGCGATCCCCTCCCTCGCGGACTCGTGCGTCCAGTTCGAGATCGATGCGGATCTGCAGCACCGGATACAGCAAGTCGCGCACGACACCACGGTGTTCAACGTCGTACACGCGACCTTCGCGGTACTGCTCGCGCGACTATCGGGGACCGATGACATCGCGATCGGCACCCCTGCCGAAGCGGGCGGATCGGTCAACACGGTCGTACTGCGCACCAGGGTGCCGGGTGAAATCTCGTTCGGCGATCTGCTCGCGCAGGCGAAAGACATTGCCCTACAGGCATTCGCACGAGCAGAACTGCCCTTCGACGAGTTGGTGACACTGCTGGATCCGGTTCGGTCGGACGCACGTCACCCACTGGTACAGGTGATGTTGTCCGCAGGTGATCGGGCTCCCATCACACGCGGCCCGTTCGACCTGTCCCTGCACATTCGGGAGAACCCAGACAGCGCCCTCGTCGCGAACCTGTCCTTCGCGCCCGATCTGTTCGACCGGCGCACCGTGGAGATCTTCGCCGAGCGATTCCTCCGGCTGCTGGCCGCCGCGGTGCACCGCCCCGGAGACCCGATCGGTGACCTGCCGCTGCTCGGCGACGACGAGCTGGCCCTGCTGACCCGGATCCACGACGACGGGCGGGCGCCGCGGTTGCTGCCTGATCTGCTGACTCGTGGACTCGCCTCGGGCCGGGACCGGATTGCGGTGCGATACCAGGGTCGATCGATCAGCTACGGCGAACTCGACGACCAATCGTCACGGTTGGCGAGAGTCCTGATCGATCGAGGTGTCGGTCCCGAACTGCCGGTGGCGGTGTCACTGCCCCGTTCCTACGAAATGGTGCTGGCAGCCATCGCGATCGCCAAGGCCGGTGGTGCGCATCTGCCGGTCGACCCGGCTCATCCCGCGCATCGGGTGCGGCACATGTTGACCGATTCCGTTGCGGCCCTGGGTATTACCGGATCCGACTATGTCGATCGCCTACCCGATGCGGTGGATTGGCTGGTGCTCGATGCACCCGAGACGGCGGTGTTGTGCGCAGGCAAGTCCGCCGGCACGATCACCGATGCCGAGCGGATCGCGCCGTTACGGACGCAACATCCGGCCTACGTGATCTACACGTCGGGCTCGACGGGCCTGCCCAAGGGGGTCGCCGTAACCCATGGCGGGTTGAGCGATCTGGTCGATCATTCGGTCGGCCAGTACTGTCTCGAGCCGCACCACCGGTACCTGCATATCTGTTCGCCGAGTTTCGATCCGTCGGTGATGGAATGGATGTGCGCGTTCTCGGTGGGGGCGACGTTGGTGGTCGTGCCGTCGGATGTCATGGGCGGACCGGAACTCGGCGAGTTGCTGCGGACCGAGGGGGTAACGCACACGATCATCACTCCGGCGGTGCTCGGCACGGTCGATCCGGCCGGTGTGGACCGGATGGAAGTGCTGTTCGTGGGTGGGGATGTGCTGACCCCGGAGCTGTTGGCCAAGTGGCAGCCGGGCCGCCGGTTGTTCAACGCGTACGGTCCGACCGAGGCGACTGTCATGTCGTCGAATGTGGAACTGGTTGCGGGGCAGCACATCACGATCGGCAAGCCGATTCTGGGTAGCTCGGCGTTCGTGCTGGATTCGCGGTTGAATCCGGTACCACCCGGTGTTACGGGTGAACTGTATCTGGCCGGCACTGCCTTGGCTCGTGGCTACTGGAACCGCGCCGGGTTGTCCGCGCAGCGGTTTGTCGCCAATCCCTGGGGTGGGCCGGGTTCGCGGATGTATCGCACTGGCGACCTCGTGCGCTGGTACGCGGCACCGGAGCAGCGAGCGGGGAATCTCGCCGTTCCGTCGGCGGATTGGCAGCTGGACTATGTCGGTCGCGCTGATTTCCAGGTGAAGGTCCGTGGTTTCCGAATCGAGCTCGGCGAGATCGATACCATGCTCGGCCGACATGCCGATATCGATTTCGTGGTCACGCTGGGTCGCGAGATGGCCGGTGGCTCAACGGCATTGGTGTCGTACGTGCGGGCCGCGCCGGGGCGGGTGGTGGATCCGGCCGGGCTGCGGGAGTACGCGGCCGGGATCCTGCCGTCGCATATGGTGCCCACGGCGATTGCGGTGCTGGACCGGATTCCGTTGACTTCGAACGGAAAACTGGACCGTAAAGCGTTGCCGGAGCCGGTGTTCCCGACGGCGGTGTCGCGCGCTCCGGTCGGCGCGTTGGAGTCGCGGCTGGCCGAGCTCTTCGCGCAGGTGCTGGGTATGGAGCGGGTCGGGGTGGACGATTCGTTCTTCGCGGTCGGCGGTGACAGCATCATGTCGATCCAGTTGGTGTCGCGGGCCAAGGCGGCGGGGATGGTGTTCACCGCGCGGGATGTGTTCGAGCAGAAGACAGTCGCGAGGTTGGCTCGTGTTGCCGTGGTCGGTGCGGAGTCGGCGGCGGTTCTTGCGGAGTTGCCCGGCGGCGGTGTCGGCGCGGTTCCGTTGACTCCGGTACTTGCCTGGTTCCTCACCAACGGTTCGTTCGGTCGGTTCGCTCAGAGCATGGCGCTCGGATTGCCGGAGGAGATCGATCGCGCGGGTGTGGTGGCCACTGTCGGCGCGGTGCTCGATCATCATGATGTGCTGCGCTCGCGGGTGTGGCAGACGGACGGGTCGTGGCGGTTCGAGGTGTCGGCGCGTGGCGCCGTCGAGGCCGACGCGCTGGTCGCCGAGGTCGAGGTGCCCGCGGGTGTCGACGAGGCCGAGCTGAACCGAATTGCCAACGCGGCCATGGATTCCGCGTTGGCGATGTTGGATCCCGCTGCGGGCCGGATGATCGCGTGCACGTGGCTGCGCAGACCCGATGCGCGCGATGCTGTCGCCGTCGCGGTCCACCACTATGCGATCGATGGTGTGTCGTGGCGCATCCTGATCCCGGATCTGGTGCTCGCGTGGGCACAGCGCAGCGCCGGACAGCCGGTGGCATTGCCCACCGTCGGCACCTCCTTCCGACGCTGGGCGCACGCCTTGGTGGAAGCGGCCGCCACACCGGACCGCGCCGAGGAACTCGGCTATTGGCAACGGGTGCTGGCCACGCCGGATCCACTGTTCGGCGCGCGTGCCCTGGACCCGGTCGCCGATACCTTCCAGACCCGGGGCGTATTCGATATCCGGGTTCCGGTCGAGGTCGCCGACGCGGTGCTCGCCAAGGTTCCCGCGCTGTACCAGGGCGGCGCCAACGACAGTCTGCTCGCCGCGCTCGCGATGGCGGTGCGTTCCTGGCGGGCGCGGCGCGGCATCGATGCTCCGGTCACTCGGCTACGGCTCGAGCGGCACGGTCGCGAAGAAGACGCGGTGCCCGGCGCTGACCTGACTCGCACCGTGGGTTGGTTCACCAGCATCAGTCCGGTGGCCATCGATCTGTCCGGAATCGACACCGAAGCCGCCCTCGCCGGTGGCGAGGCGACCGCCACGGTGCTGAAATCGGTGAAGGAGCAACTGCTTTCCGTGCCGGATCGAGGCATCGGTTTCGGCCTGCTCCGGCATCTGAATCCGGATACCGCCGACGCGCTGGCCGGTGATCTCGGGCAGATCAGCTTCAACTACCTCGGCCGTGTCTCGGCGGGTGCGGTGCCCGACGGCGTCTCGGACTGGTTGCCGACCGGAGAACTGGGAACCATTGCCGCAGAGCCGAATCCGGACCTCCCACTGTCCGCGGTGATCGACATCAACACGATCGTCAGCGATACGGCCGATGGCCCGCGGATGGTGGCGTCGTTCGCTTTTACCGCCGCGATCCTCGACGAGGCGGCGGTGCGGGAGTTGGCCGAGGACTGGCTGACCGCGCTCACCGCGATTGCCGAGCACGCGAAGGATCCGGCTGCCGGCGGTCTGACTCCGTCGGATGTGCCGCTGGTGCGGGTCTCTCAGGTCGAGTTGGACCAGTGGCGGCGCAACCATCCTGGACTGTCGGATGTGCTGCCACTGTCACCGCTGCAGAATTCGCTGCGGGTGCTCATCGAGCTGCTGGACGGTTCGATCGACGCCTACATAATCCAGCTGGCGGCGCGGCTGACCGGCGAGCTGGATATGGGCCGGTTGCGCCGAGCCGCGCAGACCATTCTGGACCGGCACGCGAATCTCCGGTCGGCCTTCGTACCCATGGCCGACGGGACGTCGGTGCAGCTGGTGATGGACGGGGTCGAGGTGCCGTGGCAGGTTGTCGACGGCGTGTCCGAGGCCGAGCTGCCGGAACTGCTCGTCGCCGAGCGGCGACGCGGATTCGATCCGGCGGTCGCGCCGCTGCTGCGATTCACGGTGTACACCAACGACTCCGAGCACCATAAACACAGCCACCTCGTGTTGACCGGACACCACATTCTGCTCGACGGCTGGTCGATGCCGCTGTTGATGAAGGAGCTCCTGGTCCTGTACGCGACCGGCGGCGACACGTCACCGCTCGCACTGGTCCGGCCCTACCGCGACTACCTGCGGTGGCTCGCGCAACAAGACCGGGAGGCCGCGGTACGCGCCTGGTCGGACGTGTTGACCGGCGCCACCGCGACCATGCTCGCCCCTGAACTGGCGTGGCCCACGGCGACCGGCGACGGGTTCGGCGTCTGTGAATTCGATCTGTCGACCGCACAGACCTCGGCGCTCACCGCGTACGCGGCTACGGCCGAAGTGACCGCCAATACGGTGATCCAGGCGGCGTGGGGTCTGGTCATCGCCGGTAGCACCGGACGCGACGATGTCGTCTTCGGCGCGACCGTCTCCGGCAGACCGCCACAACTCGACGGTATCGGCGACATGATCGGCCTGTTCGTGGATGCCATCCCGGTACGGATCCGGTTCGATCCAGACACGACAGCGCGGACCCTGCTGGCGGGTTTGCAGGGCGAGCAAGCGTCGCTGTTGGACCATCACCACCTCGGACTCGGCGCGATCCAACGCGTCGCCGGGCTGAGCTCACCCACCCCGCCGACTACGCAAGCTTCGTCCGCCGGCGTCCCCAATGACGAACTGTTCGACACAATGCTGGTCTTCGAGTCCTACCCGGTCGACGCCGAGGGGCTGCAGCAGGCGGGCAGCGCCATCGACGGGCTGCGGATCGAGCAGATGCGCGGGGCCGACTTCACGCACTATCCGATCACCGTTGTGGTCTTCCTGGATACCCGGACGCTGGTGCAGGTGAAGTACCGGCGCGATGTCGTCGCCGACGAGACGGCACAGGCCGTGGCCGATCGGCTTCGCCGCGTGCTCAGCGATCTGCCCGCGACACCGGACCGTACCGCGGCCGATATCGCACTGCTGTGCGACACCGAATCGGACGACCCGATCACCAAGTCTCGGTACTGGCGCACCGCATTGGCGGGGCTGCCCGATCGGCTGGAGCTGCCGACGGACCGGCCGCGCACGGCGGTGCGGTCCGATGTCCGTGGGCGAGTGGAGTTCTCGGTGCCGAACGAGGTACACCTGGGTCTCCGACAGCTTGCGCACACGGCGGGCGTGACATGGACCGCGGTGGCGCGCGCGGCATTGGCGGTAGTGCTCGCGCGACTATCAGGCTCCGACGACATCGCGATCGGCACCCCGACGCCAGGCAGCCGCCGTGCCGAGCTGGTGCTGCGTACCCGCGTGGATCGAGCCGCGCGCTTCGCCGACCTCCTACCGGAGGCACACGTGCGTGAACTGGAAGGGTTCACGCACGCAGGTATCCCGTTCGACGAGTTGATCGATCTGTTGGGAGCGCGGCGGTCGCCGGATCGGCATCCCCTGTTCCAGGTGGCCCTGTCGTTCCAGAGCCCGCCGGATGCGGTCGGGGATCTGGCACTGGCGATCTCGGCCGCGGATGGCGACTCGGACCGGATGCTCGGCGAACTGTCTTTCGCGCGTGATCTTTTCGATGACGGTACGGCGGAGAGGTTCGCCCGGCGGTTCGTCCGGGTGCTGGCGGCGGTCGTGAACGAGCCCACGACGCGGGTGCGCGATCTGCCGCTGTTGGTCGACGACGAGTACGAGTGGCTGACCCGGATGGGAGGCGGCGCCCCGGCTACCGTCGGGCTGCTGCCGGATCTGCTGACCCAGGGAGTCGGTTTCGGGCGCGATCGGGTCGCGGTGCGCGACGCGGGACGGGCATACACCTACGGTGAGCTCGACGAACTATCATCGCGTCTGGCGCGCGTACTGATCGATCGAGGCGTCGCGCCGGAGACGGTGGTGGCGCTGGCGATGCGACGTTCGTACGAGATGATCGCCGCGGTATGGGCGGTCGCCAAGGCGGGTGGCGCGTACCTGCCGGTCGATCCGAGCTATCCGGTGGACCGGGTGCGGCACATGGTGGCCGATTCCGGTGCGGTGGTGGGCATTACGGTCGCTGAGCACGCAGATCTACCCGATACGGTGGACTGGCTGATCTTCGACGATCCCGCGGTGCTCGCACGCTGCGCCGCCCACTCGGCGACCGCGGTGACCGACGCGGATCGTCGTGCGCCGCTGCGCGTGTCGCATCCGGCGTATGTGATCTACACGTCGGGGTCTACCGGACTGCCCAAGGGGGTCGCCGTCACCCACGCCGGGCTCGGTGGACTCGTCGGCCACACGGTCGACATGCTCGGCCTCGAGCCGCAACATCGGATGCTGCATGTGTGTTCGCCGAGTTTCGACCAATCGGTCGAGGAGTGGTCCAGCGCGTTCTACAGCGGTGCCACCCTGGTGATCGCCGCACCGGATATCGTCGGCGGCACCGAACTGCGTGACCTGCTGCGTGGCGAACGGGTCACGCATACGATCATCACCCCAGCGCTGCTCGGCACTGTTGATCCCGCCGACCTGGACGACCTGGCGGTGGTGTCCGCAGGAGGCGAGGCCACCACCGCTGACCTCCTTGCCAAGTGGCAGCCGGGTCGCCGCTTCATCAACGGATACGGTCCGACCGAGGCGACGATCGGCGCCACCTATACGACTCTGCTTGCGGGACAACAGGTAACGATCGGCCGTCCGATACCCGGCGGGTGGGCGGCGGTGCTCGATGAGCGGTTGCACCCGGTGCCCGCGGGTGTCACCGGTGAGCTGTATCTGGCGGGCCCGGCACTCGCCCGCGGCTATCACGGGCGTTCCGGCTCGACGTCGGAACGTTTCGTCGCGAATCCGTGGGGTCCGCCGGGCGACCGGATGTACCGGACCGGCGATCTGGTCCGATGGGTCGAGGTAGCCAATGCCACGGCTACCGGTTGGGAGTTGGAGTACCTGGGCCGCACGGACTTCCAGGTGAAGATCCGCGGCTTCCGCATCGAGCTCGGGGAGATCGACGCAGTGCTCGCCGCGCATCCCGACGTGGACTACGCGGTGACCATCGGGCGCGAAAACCCGAGCGGGGCTACGATTCTGGTGTCGTATGTGATGGGCCGGTCGCTGAAGCCGGATCAACTGGCACAGTGGGCCGCGCAGAGCCTGCCGTCGCATATGGTTCCCGCGTCGGTCGTGGTACTCGACGAGATTCCATTGACCGCAGTCGGCAAACTCGACCGAAATGCACTCCCCGAACCCGGGTTCGCGGCGCGCATCTACCGGGAACCGTCGACGGTGGCGGAACAGGCCGTAGCCGGTGTCTTCGCCGAGGTGCTTGGCATCGAGCGGATCGGCGCCGACGACAACTTCTTCGAGCTGGGCGGCAATTCGCTGCTCGCCACGCGGGTGACCGCTCGCCTCGGCATGGCGCTGGATGCCCGGGTTCCGGTGCGTGTGCTGTTCGCCGCGCCCACCGTCGCGGGTTGTGCGCGCGAGGTGGCGAAGCTCACCGGTACCGGTAGTCGCCGCGCCCTGGTAGCGGGCCCACGGCCGGAACGTATTCCGCTGTCGCCCGCACAGCAGCGGATGTGGTTTCTCAACAGGTTCGATACCGAGTCGACCGCATACAACATTCCTGTCGCGATCGGTTTGACCGGCGATCTGGATATCGCCGCGCTGGGGCAGGCCTTCACCGATGTCGTTGTGCGCCATGAGATCCTGCGAACCATATATCCGCAGCCGGGCGATGCAGCGGATCCGTTGCAGGTCATCCTGCCCCCCGGTCACTCCGGGGTGCCGCGGCTGGAGGTTCGGACCGTCAGTGCCGCCGAGGTGGAATCGGCTGTGCTGGAACTGGTTTCGACGACGGCCTTCGACGTGACTGCCGCGGTGCCTGTCCGCGCCGTGCTGTTCCGGGTCGCGGACGCCGAATTCGTGCTGGCCATGGTCGTCGACCACATCGCGGGTGACGGCTACTCCGGTGGCCCGCTCACTCGTGATCTGGCGTCGGCATACGCGGCTCGTGCGCTGGGCCGGGCCCCGGATTGGTCGCCGCTGGCCGTGCAGTACGCGGATTACACGCTGTGGCAACGTGCGCTGCTCGGCAGTGCGGACCAGCCGGGCTCGATGGCGGCCGAGCAGATCGCCTACTGGCGGCGAGCCCTTGCCGACCTGCCGGATCAGCTGGATTTGCCGACAGACCGGCCACGGCCGGCGGTGCAGTCGTTCGCAGGCGGCCGAGTCGAGTTGCACATCGATGCGCGTGCGCATGCGGCGTTGGCGGGGCTGGCACGGGCCGAGGGCGCGACGCTGTTCATGGTTGCGCATACCGCACTGGCAGTGTTGCTGGCTCGCTTGTCGGGCACCGACGATATTGCGATCGGTACACCGATAGCGGGCCGGGGTGAGGCGGTGCTCGACGATCTGATCGGCATGTTCGTCAACACCCTGGTGTTCCGTACCCGGGTGGATGCGGGTGCGAGTTTCACGGAGTTGCTTGCGCGGCAACGCGATATCGACGTCCAAGCGTTCGCCCATGCCGATGTGCCGTTCGAGCAATTGGTCGAAGTGCTCAATCCGATGCGCTCGACGGCGCGGCATCCACTGTTCCAGGTGGGGTTGTCGTTCCAGAATCTGGCCCCGGCCAGGATGGAATTGCCGGGCTTGACCGTCACGGCGTTGGCACAGGATCGACAGCTGTCGCAGTTCGATCTGCATGTGATCATGGCCGACAGCTACGACGAGGACGGTGTGCCGACCGGTATCGGCGGCTTCTTCACCTACGCCGCGGACCTGTTCGACGAGTCCACGGTGCGGAGTTTCGTGGACCGGTTCGTGCGGGTCCTCGATGCCGTGATCGCGGATCCGCAGGTTCCGGTCGGTGCCATCGATCTGCTCGCGACCGAAGAAAATACACGGATCCTCACGGCGTGGAACGACACCGCGCACCAGGTGAATACGGCCGCCACATTGGCGTCGCTGCTCGACGAGACTGTCGCCGCCACACCGGAGTCCACGGCGCTGGTCGCCGCCGACGGTACTCCGATCACCTACGGTGAGCTCGATGGACGCGTGAACAAGGTTGCGCGGTACTTGATTTCGTCGGGTGTGGGCCCGGAGTCGCGGGTGGCGTTGGCTATTCGGCGTTCGGTGGATCTGGTCGTCGCGATGTATGCCGTGACCAAGGCCGGTGGTGTGTACGTGCCGGTCGATCCGGATCAACCCGCGCAGCGGACCGACTACATGCTGGAGACGGCGGCACCGGTATGTGTGCTGACGAATGTCGATGCGGGTTTCGGGACCTCCGCTGCGCCGGTGGTGCTGATGGATCGACTGGACCTGTCCTCGGTGGACGCGGCGCCGATCACCGACGCAGAGCGGATCGCGCCGTTGCGCGCCGAGCACGCGGCCTATGTGATCTTCACGTCCGGTTCCACGGGTCGCCCGAAGGGGGTCGCGGTCACACACGGTGCGATTGTCAACCAGTTGCTCTGGAAGACAGCGCAATTCGGATTGACCGCTGATGACGCGGTGTTGCTGAAGACGGCGGCGACGTTCGATTTGTCGGTGTGGGAATTCTGGTCGGCCGCGGCCTGCGGCGGCCGCCTGGTCATCGCCGCGCCGGACGGCCACCGCGACCCGGCATACCTGAACGAGCTGATGACACGTGCGGGCGTGACCACGCTGCACGCGGTGCCGTCGATGCTCGACGCATTGCTGACGGGTCGGCTGCCGGACTCGTTGCGCCAGGTGCTGGCGATCGGTGAGACCCTGCCTGCCGCGCTGGCGCGCCGATTCGCGGCGGCTGTGCCGGATGCGACGCTGTACAACCTTTACGGCCCGACCGAGGCGGCGGTGTCGATCACCAGCCATCAGGTGCGCAGGTTCGATGAACTGGCCGTCCCGATCGGCAGACCGACGTGGAACAGTCGGGTATACGTGCTGAATTCGCGGTTGCGCCCGGTTCCGGTCGGCGTCGCGGGTGAGTTGTACTTGGCCGGAGTGCAGTTGGCGCGGGGCTACGTCGGTCGCGCTGACCTGACGGCGGATCGTTTCGTCGCCGACCCGTTCCAGCCGGGTGCCCGGATGTATCGCACCGGCGACCTGGTGGCATGGAATACCGAGGGCGAGCTCGACTATCGGGGCCGCACCGATTTCCAGGTGAAGATCCGTGGCTTCCGCATCGAACTCGGCGAGATCGATGCGGTACTGGCCGCCCACGCGGAAGTGGATTTCGCCGTCACGATCGGCAGGGAGAATTCCGCTGGGGCAACGGTTCTGGTGTCATACGTGGTGGCCGCCCAGGACCGGGTGATCGATCCGGATCGGCTGATCCGCTGGGCCGCACGGACCTTACCGTCGCATATGGTTCCCGCGGCGATCGTGGTCCTCGACGACGTCCCGTTGACCCAGGTCGGCAAACTCGATCGCGCGGCGCTGCCAGAACCGGAGCTCGGGACCCGCGCCTTCCGCGCACCGACGACAGCGCTCGAGACCATGGTCTGCGAGATTTTCGCGGATGTATTGGGTCTGGATCGCATCGGATTGGATGACAACTTCTTCGAACTCGGCGGCAATTCACTGATCGCGACCAAGCTGACGGCTCGGTTGAGCGAGGCGATGGCCGAAACGATTCCGGTGATGTGGGCGTTCACCGCCCCCACTCCCGCGGGCATAGTCGCGGAGTTGCGTGCGCGCGGCGCAGCGGGCGCCGGTGCCGACGCGGCATTCGATGTGCTGTTGCCGCTGCGGGTTTCCGGCACCGCCGAGCCGCTGTTCTGCATCCATCCGATCGGGGGCATCGCGTGGTCGTTCGCCGGGCTGGCAGCCCATCTCGATGCGAATCGGCCCATTTACGGCCTCCAGTCACCCGCGCTGAGTTCGGCGGACCCACTACCGGATTCGATCGAGGATTGGGCGCGGCACTACGTCAAACACGTTCGTGAGGTGCAACCGGAGGGTCCCTACCACCTGCTCGGCTGGTCACTCGGGGGTGTGCTCGCGCATGCCATGGCCGTCCAACTCCAGGACGAAGGCGCGCAGGTGGCGCTGCTGGGCATGATGGACAGTCGACTACTCGACATCGGCGTCGGATCCAA
Organism: Nocardia sp. NPDC102475; assembly: GCF_055584605.1. Classification (NCBI taxonomy): domain Bacteria; kingdom Bacillati; phylum Actinomycetota; class Actinomycetes; order Mycobacteriales; family Nocardiaceae; genus Nocardia; species Nocardia sp. NPDC102475. The sequence goes on from NZ_JBVJLS010000037.1 coordinate 42,523, forward strand.
ACTCGCGGGGATCGAGGTGACGGTCCCGGAACTGCTCGGTGGACTGCTCGGCGCTCGAGCCGCGGAATTCGGCCTGGACGAAACGGTGGAATTGTCTGAGCTGGCACAGCGATTGAGCACGCTCCCCGAGCCGTTCGCATCCTTCGGGGCCGCGCGGATCGAACGGGTCGTGGCCGCGGCGATCGATTCGGCGGCTCTCGACGCGGCATATCGTGCGCGGTCCTTCGATGGCGACCTCGTCTATTTCACCGCGGCCCACGACGATCCGACGGGTTCCGTCGGCGCCGCGACCTGGACTGCCGCAGTGGCCGGTACCGTGCACAACCATCCGGTGGCCACCACACACTGGCGGATGACCACTGATGCGGCGCTCCGGCGTATCGCGGAGGTCCTGCACGAGTGGTTCTGACACGCGGCTGCGGCGTGGTCAGCGTGTGATGAGGGTGTCGAGTTCGTCGGCGAACAGCAGGGCCGGGTCGAACTCCATTCCGGTGAAATGCCCGGCGAGTTCGAGGGAGAGGACGCCGTGCAGCCGGGTCCAGAAGGACACCGCTCGGTGCACAGTTGTGGTCGGTACCGAGTGGTCGCCGGCCCATCGGCGATGGTGTTCGAGGTGGGTGTCGAACGGTGTCGTGCGTGGGTCGGGGGGCAGCGCGGAGAATGCCTCGATCAGCATCGTCATGATCTCGTTCGAGATCTCGGTGGTGTCGTCGGGTGCGCGGTAGCCGGGGACGGGCGTGCCGTAGATGAGGAAGTATCGCTGCGGGTCGGCCAAGGCCCACTCCCGTAGCGCGTAAGCCAGTCCGGCCAGGTCGGCGCTGGAGTCTCGGGCCGCGCGCAGGGTGTTGGCGAGGCTGCGGTAGGCGTCGCGAATGAGTTCTGTGATCAGTTCGTCGCGGCTGGCGTAGTACCGGTAGAGAGCGGGGCCGCTCATGCCCACCTGTTTGGCGATGGCGTTGAGCGACAGCGCGGACGCCCCCGCCGTGGCGATCTGCTGCCAGGCACACTGCTTGATCTCCGCCCGCATCTGCACTCGATAGCGCTCCCGCGGGGTCTTCGCACCGGGGTTTGCCATGGACCGCTCCCTTCCCTGCTATCCGCCACGCTCATCGGTTAGAAGGTATCACTTTTGCTCTTGCTTCTCACGGCAAGAACGTTATAGCCTCTAACCATTGCAATAGATGCTCACCAATTCGGATGAGCCCGTCGATGAGGAGCAGAACCATGAACGACACTCGCCTTTCCAGCGCCCCGAACGCGCACGCCGAGTCCGGCACCATCCGTCGCCGCGGGCGGGCCGCCCTGCTCGGGATCGCGTTGTCCGCCGCATTCCTGAGCGCCAACATCACCTCTGCACATGCCGACGGCCCAGCCGACTCGACTCCGCTGACCTGCGAGGGTGCGGGCATCGACACTGCCGCACCGATTCATTACCGGACCGAGGCCCTGATCAAAGCGCCACTGGACGTCGTCTGGAATCTGCAGACCGACGTAGCACGCTGGTCGTCCTGGCAGCAGCCGGTCACCAGCATCGAGCGTCTGGATTCGGGGCCGCTGCAGGCTGGTTCGCAGTTCCGATGGACCACTCCTGCCCCCGCCACCGCCACGACCCCCGCGACCACCCTGACAATCACCTCCACCGTCCAGCAGCTGCAGCCCGCGCGGTGCATCCGTTGGAGCGGACCAGCGATCGGTGACGGGATGCGCATCGACGGCGGAATTCATGTCTGGACCTTCACCCCGGTGGACGGCGGCGTCCTGGTGCGCACCGAGGAGAACTGGAACGGAGCACAGGTCGAAGCGGACGTGCCGACCTCAACTCACTTTCTCGGTGCCGGTCTCGAAGCCTGGCTGGCCGACCTGCGGACCGCCGCAGAAACACAGCGCTGACGGTTATTTCGCTGAGCTCATCGCCTGCTACCGCCGTGCGACGACCGATGAGGTTCGGCGCGCACGTGCGCACGCATTCCTTGCAGGCCGAACAGGATAAGTAGTTCGACCACACCGCCGTCGGCGCTGCCCAGCCAGTGCGGCAAGGACGTGTCGAACTCGGCGGCCTCACCCGGCGGCAATGTCATGTCGCGCTCGCCGAGCACCAGCCGCAGGCGACCGTTGAGCACGTACAGCCATTCGAAGCCTTCGTGAGTCTGCGGGGTCGGTTCGACCGATTCCGGCTGAGCGGGAATGATCATCTTGAACGCCTGTATCCCGCCGGGCCGCCGGGACAGCGGCACGAAGATCATCCCGGATCGCCGGATCGGCTTCAGGTGTATCCGCGGGTCGCCGGTGCGTGGGGCGCCGACGAGGTCGTCCAGCGGAATGTCGTAGGTGCGGGCGAGCGGCAGCAGCAACTCGAGAGTCGCCCTGCGCTGCCCGCTCTCCAGCCGGGACAGGGTGCTCTCCGATATGCCGGTTGCCGCGGCGAGGTCGGCGAGGGTGATGCCGCGGTCGCGCCGCAGCGCACGCAGCCGCGGCCCCACCGCGTCGAGCACGTCGTCCGTTTCGCGATCCACGAGGCCATCTTGCCGGAACAGCAAGATCGCGTGCCAGGTCGTAGTGAGCGTGGCAAGACTGGGCGCGTGCCGACCACAGGAGGCTTGATGAGCACCACCACGCGCCGCAAACGCCGCGGCGACACCCCGCCGCCCTCGACCGGAAGCAGCGAGACCGAAATCCTGCGCGGATTCCTCGACTACCTCCGGGCCGCGATCGCCGCGAAGGTCGAGGGCGCCCCCGAACCTCAGGTGCGAACAGCCGCAGTGCCGTCGGGCACGAACCTGCTCGGGCTGCTCCAGCATCTGACCTTCGTCGAACGCTCGATGTTCCTCGGCGACAACGTCATCGACTGGCAGGCGACATTCCAGGCCGCGCCGGCCGACAGCGTGGCCGATATCGTCGCCCGCTACCGAGCTGCGGTCGAGCGTGCCAACGAAATACTCGACGGCTGCACCGATCTCGGCGCGAGGGTCCCTCGGCCGCGGCCGGGCCGTCCCGCTCCCAGCCTCCGCTGGGCACTCACCCACATGATCGAGGAGACCGGTCGCCACGCGGGCCACGCGGACATCCTGCGCGAGCTGATCGACGGCACGACCGGGCGCTGACTTCTACTCCAGGACAGGAACACATGATCACCACAACCCGGCCGCCGACGCACCGCCTCCTCGGATCCGCGGGCGCGATGGCTACCGCCCTCGACAAGGACGTTCACGACACCATGGCAGCAGCACCGACACCAGTCCCGACCCTGGTCATGACCGCCCAGGGGCAACTCGACGCGGTCCGAGCCACAGTGGCCGCGCGCGTGACAAACATCGTGCAGGCGGTCGACGTGCCGCATGCAGGGCACTGGCTCGTCGAGGAGAATCCCCAATTCGTCACCGCCGAGCTATTGCGTTTCCTCGAGGGATAGCCCCGCCATCAGGGGTGGCGCACATCGCCTCCAGCGCGGTGGTCATCGCGGCGACGACGCACTCGACCGTCGATTGATCGAAAAGTTCGGCGGCGTAGACCATCTCGCCGCGGATTCCGGCGCATTGTCCGTCGGGGTGGTATTCCTCCCGCAGGTTCAGCAGTAGCTCGAAAGGGGTTCGGCACACCGCTACCGGCCGGTGCCGGATCGCGAATCCATCCGGGGCCGTGCCGGTGTCGAATCCGCGCAGATAGGTCACCATCACCTGGAACAGCGGATGATGGGTCCGGGAGCGTGGCGGGTTCACCAGCGCGACAAGGCGATCGAAGGGGAACTCCTTGTTTTCGTACGCACCGAGGACACGCTCGCGGACCTGATGGACGAGTTCGCGATGGGTGGGCGCACCCGACAGGTCCAGGCGCACCACCGCGGTGTCGACCACGCACCCGACGACATCCTGGAGCCCCTCCGAATCGCGTCCGCTCAATGCCACCCCGATGGGCAGATCGGTGCCGGCGCCGTGACCGTTCAGCGCTATCGCGAGCGCGGTGTGCACCAGCATGTAGATGCTCACGCGGTAGTCGAGGGCAGTCCCGGCGAGCCTGCGATGGGTGTCGGCGTCGACGAGAACGGGCACCGCCGCCGCCGTATTCGCCCGCCGATCGGCGCGGGGACGGTCGACGGGGAGCACCGGATGTTTCGGCACGCCGTCGAGCACTGTGCGCCAGTACCGCGTCTGCTGCTCGAGCACATGGGTCTCCGGACCGAGCAGCTGCCGCAACCACATCGCATAGTCCGCGAATTGCGTTGCCGAACTGGGCCATTGCGGTATCTGCCCGGCGGCCCGCGCCCGGTAGGCGGTCAGGAAATCACGCTGGAGAATGCCCATGGATTCGCCGTCGCCGGCAATGTGATGGACCACCCCGAACAAGACGTGATGCTCGCGCCCCAACCGGTACAGGCGTGTTCGCATCGGCTGCTGCACCGTCAGGTCGAACCCGCGCAGCATCTCGGATTCCATTGCCCGCTCGACACTGTCGATACCGTCGGCGTCGACGATGCGGAAATCCGCCTGTGCCGAACCGATCGGCAGAATCCGCTGCACCGGGCTGTCCACCGCATACGGCAGTACGGTGCGCAGGATTTCGTGCCGGGCGACCAGATCGCCGATCGCCGCATGAACTGCCGCCGCGTCGAGCGGTCCATGGATGTCGAGCGCGGTCGCGATCAGGTAGTCGGGTTGCTGCGCGCCGAGATAGTTCACCGTCCACAGGCGCGACTGCGCGGGCGAGAGCGGGATCGCGTCGGTGCGGGGGACGTGCGCGAAGCCCGGCCGGGCAGTCTCCGTGCCGTGCCCGCGCCGATCGAGCGCCTGCTCCAGCGCGGCAATCGTCGGTGACTCGAACAGATCGCGCAACGACACCTCGACGCCGAGTGCGGACCGGACAGCGGCGACAACGCGAATCGCGGACAGGGAGTTGCCGCCGAGTGCGAAGAAGTCGTCGGTGACTCCGATCTCCCGGCCGCCGAGCGCCTGCGCGAAGGCTGCCGCGACGACCTGCTGACGCGGTGTTCGGACGGGAACGGGAGCAGCGCCCGTCGGCATCGGGAGCGCGCCGATATCGACCTTGCCCGTGCTGGTCAACGGCAGTTCGTCAACCCGCACGAGCACCGACGGCACCAGGTAGGAGGGCAAGCTCGCGGCCAGCCGGGTCCGCAGTGCCGCGGTGTCGACCCCGTCGCGCCCGACAACATGCGCGACCAGTGACTGCCCGCCACCGGCCCGCCGCAGCGTGACTATCGCCGCGACAATGCCGGGCTCGCGTCGAATCGCCGCTTCCACCTCCCCGGGTTCGACCCGGAATCCATTGATCTTCAACTGCCGATCGGCGCGGCCGAGGAAATGCAGCGGACCGGCCCCGTCCCATCGGCCGAGGTCACCCGTGCGGTACATACGGGCACCGGGCGGTCCGTACGGGTCGGCCACGAACCGCTCCGCGGTGAAGGCCGCGGCCCGGTGGTAGCCGTTGGCGAGTCCCGTACCGGACAGATAGATTTCCCCGGATACACCGGGGGGTACCGGCCGCAGCGCCGAATCGAGCACCGTGACACGGGTGTTGTCGGCCGGACGCCCGATCGGGACGGGCAGTTCGGGAGACGCGTCGTCGGGGATCGAGAAGGTCACCGCGAAGCTCGTCGCCTCGACGGGTCCGTACAGGTTCCGCACCCCAGGCGGTTCCGCACCGCGGCGCACGGCCACGGCGGCCCGCGGCGACAGCACGTCCCCGGCCACCGCGAGTTCCGACAGGCGGGCGAGCTCGTTCGGAGCCTGCTCGGCCAGTAGGTGAAACAGGCCCGCCGACAACAGCATCGACGTGACACGTCCCGCGCGCAGCACGTGCGCGTAGTCATGAACATCGAGCACGCCGGGCCGCGCGATCACCACGGTGCGTCCGGTGAGCAGCGGCAGCCACAGCTCGTACACCACCATGTCCCACGTGTACGGCAGATGCATCAGCACCCGTTCGTGCCCGTCGCTTCGGCCGACGCGATCGCGCGCCCGCGCCACGATATTGCGGTGGGTCACCTCCACGCCCTTCGGCGCTCCGGTCGACCCGGATGTGAACATGAGTGTCGCGACCGCGTCGGGGGCGATGGCGATACCGAGGTCGCTGTCATCGTCGGTCGCCGCGGCCGCGCCGTCGAGATCGTCCAGCACCAATTCGGTTCGCCGTTCGTCGATCTTGCCGTCCTGGCCGCCTGCGAGGCGCTCGCCGAACGACAGCAGTCACTGGTCGGGCGAGTCGCTCTGTTCGAGCCCACGCGCCGGATCGAGCTCGTGGCCGCCGGACGCGGCAAGCGCACCGATATCGAAAACGCGAGCATCGCCGACTGTTTCGAGTCGGTCGTGCGACAGTGCGCCTCGAGGTATCCGGCATCGCGCGGATCGGCGCCCGCATTCCGCCAGGCTTTCGTGATCACCCGCGCCTGGGCGGCGGCGCTGGGGGTGCTGATCGTCGCGGAGGCGTGCCCGTTGTGCAGCACCGCGCTGCCCCGGATGACGGCGTAGACGGGCGTGCGATCGGCGCGGGCACGGCCGAGCGTGGTCAGCAGCAGGGCGGCGCCGCCCTCGCCGGGCACCGTGCCGTCGGCGTCGACGTCGAACGCCCGGCACTGTCCGCTGGGCGAGGCGATTTCCGTCATCGTCTGCGCGGTCCATTCCGGAGATCCGCCGGCGCCCACGCTGACCCCGCCCGCGAGCGCGTAATCCGCGTCGCCACAACGTAACTCGCGACATGCGTGGTGGACGGCGATGAGCGAGGCATTGCAGCCGCTGTCGATCGCGTAGCACGGACCAGTCAGCCCCAGTAGGTGCGCGATGCGGGCCGTGACGCCGAAGGGCAGGTTGCCCAGCATGCTGAGCGGGCCGGGATCGACCGCCATGGCGTGGTAGGTGGGCATCGGTGCGCTGAACACCACCGCGGTCGTGGCCTCGTGCAGGGTGGCGGGCGCGTATCCGGCGTCCTCGATCGCCCGGTGCGCCAGTTCGAGCGCGATGCGCTGTTGCGGATCCATCAGCGACGCTTCGCGTTTGGACAGCTCGAAGAAGGCGTAGTCGAAGGTGTGGATATCGGCCAGATGCCCCATGGGAAGGTAGCCGACGGTGCGGTCCAATGCGGTCGCCTCCGCGCGGGCGTCCGGCATCGGCCCGATCGAGTCCCGGCCGTCGGCGAGATTCGCGCGGAATTCGCCGAGGTTCGAGGCGTCGGGGAAGCGCACTCCGATGCCGACGATCGCGATGTCGTCGTTGCTTGCTGTATTCACGGTTACGGTGTCCTCACACCTCGAAAGCCAATGGCGTGCTGTCCGCCGATTCGGACTCGAATCGGGTCGCCGGATCCAGCGACAGCGCGCCCGCCTGTGCGGCCACGGTGTCGAGGTCGAACAGCATCCCCACCGAGATCGCGCCCGGCCACCCGGCCTCGAGGCGCAGATGGAGTGCGACCACCCGATGGGAGTTGCCGCCTACGTCGAAAAACCGGTCACCACGGTCGAATTCGTCGTGCAGGAGCACCTCGGACCAGATCTCGCCGATCGCCCGTTCGTGCTCGGTCCAGCCGTCTCGTGACGGGGCTGTGCGCCGTTCGGGACGGGAGCGCAGCGGCGCACGCAGCGCGGCATCGTCGAGTTTGCTGCTTCCCGGTGCGATCGGCAGGGTATCGACCGCCACGAACCGTTCCGGAACCGATTCGGGCGCAAGGTGTTCCGCGCAGTATCCGGTCAGCTCAGGGGCGGTGGGCGTCGGCGCCGTGGCGGCCGCGGGCACCCAGAAGGCGGCCAGGTACACGGCATCGTCGGAGTCCGTCGCATCCAGCACGACCGCCTCGTGCACGGCGGGATGTCCTTGCAGCACCGCCTCGACCGCGGCGCGTTCGACCCGCACGCCCCGGACCTTCACCTGGCTGTCGGCCCGCCCGTGGAATTCGATGTGGCCGTCTCCGTCGAGCCGCGCAAGGTCTCCGGTGAGGTACATGCGCCCGCCCGGCTCGGTCGAGAACGGGTCGGCCACGAATCGGGCCGCGGTCAGTCCGGGCTGTGCCGCATAACCGTCGGCGACCTGTCCACCTCCGAGGTACAGGTCGCCGCGTGTGCCCCAGCGGACCGGCCGCAGCGAGCGGTCGAGAATGTGTGCCGCCGTGCCGTCGGTCGGTGTGCCTATCGGCACGACAGGCTGGGGCGCCTCCGGTACGACGTGGCAGATGCAGGTGACGGTCACCTCGGTCGGGCCGTATTCGTTGTGCAGATTGGTCGCGGGCAGAACCTCGCGGTGCTGCTCGACGAGGCGAACCCCTACCGGCTCGCCGCAGAGGGTGACGATGTGCAGCGTCGACTTCAGCTCACCCAGTCGCGGCAGCAGCAGCCGGTAGAACGAGGGCGTCGCAACGAAATGCGATACGCCATGGCGGACGGCGAGTTCGGCGACCGCGTCGACATCGGGCAGCCTCCGGGCGTCGGGGAGCACGCTGGTACCGCCGAGGGTGAGCGCCCAGGCCAGTGCCGAGAGAGAGCCGTCCCAGATCAGGCGCATCGCCGAGAATGTCACGAGTTCGCCGTCGGTGTACGGATAGTTTCGTGAGCCGATCAAGGTGGCAAGGTTGGCCCGGGAAACGACGACCGCCTTCGGCTCACCCGTCGAGCCGGAGGTGGTGATGACGTACGCGGGCGCGCGCAGGGGCGGCTGGTCCGGCAGTGCCACCGCGGGTGGCTCGGTGTCCTCGCTGATATCGAGCACCGCTGCCGCCGTGTCCGTCACCAGCGCGGCCACCTCGTCACGCGGAGTGGCATCATCACGCCCATCGATGATCAGCGCGGTACAGGTCGCGACCGCCACCACCGAACGCACCGCCGACGCGGGACGGCCCGGTTCGACCACACACCACGCCGCGGCCGCGCGCAAAGCCGCGATCATGCCGATCACGGTGTCCAGGCTCTGCCGTTGGTACACCATGACCGTCTGTCCGGGCCGAACGCCGGCAGCGACCAGCCTGCGGGCGAGATGCCTGGTGGCGGTGTCGAGTTCGCGGTAGGTGAGCGACCGGTCCCCCACCACCAGCGCGATGCGGTCGGGTACCCGCTGGGCCTGGTGGAGGATTCCCCGCAGCAGGTCCGAATCGCTATGCGACGGCGTGCGCCCACCCGTCACCCGGCCACCACCCCTCATGGAATCGCTACGCGATGCCGTGCTCATCGGATCACCTCGACATGGCCGGTTCCGCTGATGTCCTCCGGTGGCACCGTGCAGACGAGCAGGACACGGTCGCCGTCGGACTCGAGCACCTCGAATCCGGCGAACCTCAGGGTCACGAGCATCACCCGATTGACCGGGGTCGCCACGAATTCCGCGGCCGCACGCCTGCCGGCCGCGCGCACGCCGGACGATTTCCCGGATCAGCGCCGTCCCGACGCCGCGTGACATCACCCGGCAGGACATGAGCAGCAGGAGCAGCACCGAGTCGGAGCCGCGGATCTCCGAGACCGCCAGCCCGACGGTGCCGTAGCCGCCGAATCGGTCGCGCAGGGATGCCACTAGCACCTCGTGGCGTGGTGACGCGCACAGTTCCCGGAGTTCGTCGAGGTCGAAGGTGACCCCGGTGGTATTGAGCTGGTGTGTGCGGATGGTCAGCTCGTTGGCCCGGGCGAGGTCCGCCTCCGATGCCGTGCGCACGGTCATGACCAAGCCCAGCGAGGTGAGGAAGTCCGCATCCGATCCGGCGAATTCGGCCTCGTCGACGCTGCGGGCCCGCTCCGCGCGATGGTACGACCGGCGGTGCCGCGCTTCGGATGTCACCGTCTCGGGCGTGAATTCGGGAAGATTCGGCAGGTCGGGTATGCGATCGGCCGGATAGCACCGGACCTCCGGGCACGAGTTCGCCACCTCGGCCAGTTCGACCGGATCGTTGTCGACGAATGCCACGGTCTCGCGCCCGATATTCAGCGATTCGGCGATCCGGCGGATCGCCGCCGACTTCGGGCCCCAGCCGATCTCGACCGCCGAGAACATGTCCTCGATACCGTGCCGGCGCAAATGTGCTGTGGCAGCGGATAATTCGCCGCGGCTCGCGACGGCGTGCAGGATTCCGCGTTCGTCGAGGGTCCGGATCGCCCGTAGTACTTCGGGTTTCGGAGTCCCGCCGTCGGATTCGAGCACTACGCCGGGCCAGACAGTGTCGTCGAGATCCCAGACCAGGCACTTCACCGTTGCCGCCATCGCTCATCCCCTCCGCATCAGGCCGGCGCTCCACGCGGCCACCGGGCTGCTGTTCAACAGCAGCGCATACTCACCGGAGGTGTGGGTGGCCGCCGCGGACTCCAGGTTGACCAGCATGTCCACCGAACCCAGGTGGCCGTATGCCGCCAGATTGCTCCGGCACGCCTCGTCGATCGTGGCGTCGAGGGCCTCCTCCCAGAAGGCGAAGGCACCGCCCGACAGGTTCTGCATGAGGATCGGCCCGACCGAGCCGAGCCGGATGCCGTTGCGTTGCAGCAACTCCGGAATGATGACGTCGAACCGCTTCTTGCTCTCGACCGCGAGCCGGAACGAGTAGATGGATTCGTCGGCGCATTCCTCGGTCCACGCCGCCGACGGCGTGTCGCGGTAGTCGATTCGGAACAGGTCCGCGTATTTGCCGTCGCTGCGCAGGATCTGGTCGACGAACTCCCAGCGCCCGTCGCCGGAGGCAGTGACGAGCAGCGCGGCCGCGCCGTCGCCGAGCAGCGTCATGGGCGGGCGGTAGCGGTTGCGGGTCGGGGTCTTGGCCGCGGCGACGACGAGCACCGTGCGGTACCCGGCATCGGCGCGCAGCAGCGCCGCGGCGAGGGTCAGCGCGGCGGAGACCGATACGCACCCGAGGTCGCCCACGCCTGCGGTGAAGGCGCGAGTGGCGCCGATCCGGTGTTGCAGCCGCGTCGTTTCCGATGCGAGCAGGTACTGCGGCGCGCGTCCGGTGACGAGCAGCAGCGCGTCGATGTCGGTGGCTTCGAGCCCCGCCTCGGCCAATGCCGCCGTCGCCGCCGTCGCAGCCAGGTCCACCTCGGACAACTCGCCCGCGGTGTAAACCGATTCGATGCCGAGTGCCAGCGCGTGTTCTCGTCGGTGCGCCGGAAGTTCATCCAGTTCGGCCAGGGTGGCCACCCGCGCGGAGCAGGCGGGGAACCACGTCGCCACCGGACCGAGCCGGACCGGACCGTTCACCATCGCGCACCTCGCAGTACGTGCTCGCCGATGGTCACCTCGGCGACCTCCTGTGCTCCCTCGATAATCTGCATGACCATCGCGTCGCGGTAGAACCTGCCGACGCGGCTGTCCGGAGCGCACCCCGCCGCGCCGAGTACCTGCACCGCCCGTTCACTCACCGCGGCCGCGGCGTGGGACGCCGCGTACTTCGCGGCGATCGTCGCGACGAGGGCATGCGGAGATCCGGCGATCCGGTTGTCGGTCGCCCGTTCGCAGATCGCTTGTGCGCCTTCGACATCCACCCAGCAGCGGCCGAGCGACGCGCGGATCACCTGATGCTCGGCGAGTGCGGTACCGCCCTGGACGCGGGAGGCGGCGTGCGCGGCGGCGGCGGCGGCGAGACAGGCTCGCGCGATCCCGACACACCCCCACGCGACGGTGAACCGCCCGTGGTCCAGGGCCGTGCCGACGACATGGGACAGGCCGAATCCCGGCGGTGCGATCAGTTGCGCGGCGGGTATGCGCACGCGGTCGAACCGAATGTGCGCCACCCTGGCGCCACGCATGCCGAGCTGCCCCTCGACCGGCTGCACGGAAACGCCTGGACGGTCGCGCTCGACGAGTGCGGCGCACAGCCCACCGGCTGCCGTGCCGAGTACCAAGAAGACATCGGCGACCTGGCCGAACGTCACCCACAGCTTGTGCCCGGACACGATGCGGTCCGCACCCTCGGCCTCGAAAGTTGTTGTGACACCCGCCAAATCGGTCCCTGCCCCGGCCTCGGTCGCTGCCAGCGCGGCAACGACCTCGCCCGCGGTGAGCACGGGCAGCCAGTCGCGGCGCTGTTCGGCGGTTCCCCCCCGATCCAGCGCGGCGGCGACCATGCCGTGCACCGTGACCAGCGATCGCAGACTCGTGCAGTATTCCCCGAGCGTCGCGGCGATTCGACCGAGTTCACGCGCATCCAGACCCGCACCACCGAATGCCACCGGCCGGTCGGCACCCAGCAGCCCGGCGCGGGCCGCGAGCGTGATCATCTCGTCGGGCAATCCTGCGCGATCCCACTGGGCCGCATCCGATTCCGCGGCCGCCACCACCTTCTCGACATCGATCACGACGGCCCGTTCCCGGACTGCTTGCGCTCGACGTACGCGGCCGCGCGGGCCGCGGTGCGGAAGTTGTCGAGATCGAGATCCTCGACCTCGACCGAGATCCCGTAGGTCTGCTCCACGTGTACGACGATCTCCAGTGCCCGCAGGGAGTTGACCAGCCCCAGCGCGAAAATATCGTCGTCACTGCCCAATTCGGCGGCGGCGATCGAACCGAAGTACGCCCGCAACTCCTCGGCCAACTCCGCGCGGCGTGCCACGACCGGCTCCACCTGTTCCACGCGCACCCTCACCTCTCGACGTCATCCCGCTGGCGAACGGTCACGCGCCCTCGCAGAACACGACAACATGGGCCGTGATCACCCGACAAGACCCGGTTTCCACCGTCCACATCAAGGGGGGCGGCGGTGAAAATCATTGGTGCCGTGGGGTGAACGCGGTCTACGGTGGGCCCGTGTTTACCGATGTGCGGGGTTCCTACGACGCGCGGTTCGCCGGAGTCGCCGAGGCACTCGCGACATCGCTGAACGCCGACGATGTCGGCGCGTCAGCGGCGGTGTACATCGACGGCGAACCCGTGGTCGACATCTGGGGTGGTTATGCCGACGCGGATCGCACCGTGATGTGGGAGGCGGACACCATCGTCAACGTCTGGTCGACGACCAAGACGATGGTGGCATTGTGCGCGCTCATATTGGCCGACCGTGGCGAACTCGATCTGAACATGCCGGTCGCCAGGTACTGGCCGGAGTTCGCGGCGGCGGGCAAACACGATGTGCTGGTGCGGCATCTACTCGGTCACACCGCGGGGCTGCCGGTATGGGACGACCCCGTCGCAGCCACCGACCTGTACTCCTGGCCGACCGTCACCGCGCGTCTCGCCGGACAGTCGCCCCAATGGGAACCGGGCACCGAAGGGGGTTACCACTCGATCACCTTCGGCTTCCTCGTCGGTGAGGTCATCGCCCGGGTGACCGGACGCAGCGTGGGCACATTCTTCACCGAGGAAGTGGCCGCGCCGTTGGGCGCGGACTTCCACATAGGACTCGCCCCCGAGCACGACCATCGCGTCGCCGCGCTCGTCCCCGCGCCCGAGGGGGACCGCCCCGAAGGATTCACGGTCGGAGTGTCCGACGCCAACACCGCGGCGTGGCGGCGCGCGGAGATCCCGGCCGTCAACGGTCACGGCAACGCGCGCTCGGTCGCCGCGGTCCAGTCGATACTTGCTTGCGGCGGCAGCGTCGGCGGTGTTCGCCTCCTGTCGCAGCCCGGCTGCGACCGCGTATTCGAAGAACAATTCCACGGCCGGGACCGTGTGCTGCAACGGCCGATCCGCTGGGGCATGGGCTACCGCCTCGAGGGTCGCACCTGCTCGTGGGGCGGATGGGGCGGCTCCCTGGTTCTCGTCGATTTCGAGCACCGCATGACGGTGTCCTACGTGATGAACCAGGTGCTGTGGTCCGACGACAATATGCGAGCCCTGAGCATCCTGATCGCCGCCTACGATGCACTGACCACCTGACGGCGCCAGCCCCAAGGTGGCTGTGCCACTGCCGAATTCGAGATCGACACGCACCCGATCCGGCCGGGGACATACGGCCACATTGCCGGACCGCTTCCCGCACCTATCACTCGCGGAGCCGGGGCCATGGCACCGACTCCCGTCTTCCGGCCATACCGGCTTCAGTACGGGATGGGCTTGTTCTGCTCGGCCCAGGCCTGCTCGATATCGCTGCCGATCGGCGGCGGGAACAGCCCGGCGATCATCCAGGTGTCCCGGGCGACCTCGTTGATATTGAATTCGAGGTACAGGCCGCGGTCGTGCGTATAGGGGGCCATGAGCATGTCGAGGCCGCGGGTCATGCGTTTTCGCATTTCGGGGTCGTCGAGTTGCCGGGCCAGGTGGTCGATGGTGATGCGCACCGAGGCGGCGGTGGGTTTGCCGCCCACGTAGAAGGAGTCGGCGGGGAGTTCATGGAAGAGGGCCACGGCGTAGAACTCCGGGAGGCCGACGCGGGCGTAGTAGGCGGTGATGTCCCGGGCGAAGTTTTGCTTGTCCTCGGCGGTGTAGGTGTTCGCGGGATGGTAGATGTGCCAGAGCGGCATGGCGAATTCCTTTGGGCGAAGCGGTGTCTCAGCGACGGAAGGACAGGACGAGGTTTTCGACGGGACCGGAGAGGGAGGCCTTCACCTGCCGGGTGAACTCATCGACGAGAACTTCGTTCGCCCCCTGCTCCAGGCCATCGGCGACCGCGGCGGCGACCGTGGCGGGGCTGAGCTTGGCGGTATCTATGGCCTTCACCATGTCGGTCTCGGCGAAGGCGAGGTGGACACCGACGACCTGGGTGCTCTGCGCCGCCAGTTCGATGCGCAGGGAGTTGGTCAGCGACCACAGGGCGGCCTTCGACGCACCGTAGGCCGCGGCTCCGGAGCTCCAGGACAGCACGGAGTGGATATCCACCAGTGCGCCACCACCATTGGCGGCGAGGATGGGGGCGAAGGCCTGGGCGATGCGCAGGGGACCGAAGACGTTGGTCTCGAATGTTTCGATCACATCGGCCATTTCGGCATGCAGTAGCGGCGCCGGGCGTAGTACACCGGCGTTGTTGATGACGATATTCACATCAGTGGCCTGATCCGATACGGCCGCAACCGAATCCGGGTCGGTAACCTCGAGTTCGAGCGGGACGATGCGAGAGTCGTCGCCCGCCTCGGGCTTGCGGGCGGTGGCGTAGACCTTGGCCGCGCCACGCGCCAGGAGTTCCTCGGTGAATGCTCGGCCGAGGCCGCGTTGGCCGCCGGTCACCAGGGCGATAGCACCTTCGATTCTGGTCATGTCTGCCTTCCTCATTCGTTCACATCGCATCTGACTATAGAAAACTATAGCCAACATTCTGCCGATGCGACCCCGCAGGACTCCAGCACGGCATTCGACGCGGCGGGTCAGCGGCAGCGAGTGGCGCGCGCGCAGATGGAGCACCCCTGCCATGCCTCGATATCGCTGACATGTTCGAATCGACGCGGATGAGCGGATGGCGTCGGCAAGCGGATTTCAGCGCTCGTTCGAGCCCAGTTCCGGAAATCGGTCGAGCAACTGAGCCAGGCAGCGGCGCACCTCGCGCACTTCGCGATCCAGCAACCGGGCCTCGGTGGTCGCCCGCGGTGCCCCGCGCCGGGTCAGCTGAGTTCGCAGCATCGCATCCAGGGCAACGGCCTCGGCTTCGAGCAATCGATAGAAGACGCGCGCCTGCGCCACATCGGATTCGTCACGCACTCGAAGCTCGCGTCAGACTGTCCGTCCCGACCGGCATCGAGCAGTTCGACATTCGTACATCTGACAGACACCCATGATTCATATTGTCCGGTGTCTGCCCGCTGGTCAATCGGCCGACTCATCGTCGGCGGTCAGGATCCGTCAATGGTTGCCGAGGAAATCCTGTAGCAGTGCCGTGATCGCCGTCGGCTGTTCCAGACTGCTGGTGTGGCCACAATCGGCGATTGTGTGCAGTCGAGCGCCCGGGATCAACTCGGCGATGCGCTCGGATCGTGCGGGCGGCGTCGCTGTGTCGTCGGCGCCGACGGCGACGAGCGTCGGCACCGTGACGGCGGTGATCTCATGCTCGACCGACACACGATCGGCAACGCCGAGGACCGCCTTGCGCACGGCCGCACGATCGCAGCGCCCCAGGCCGGCGGCCCACTTGTCGATCGCGGGTTTGCTGGCGGGGTTCGCGAGGAAACGCGGACCGAAAAGGTGGGGTTCGATCTTGCCGAGAATCGGTCGGGCGCCGAACAGTCGCAATGCCAGCGCCAGCCGCTTGTACTCGCCGATCTTGTTCGGATCCTCTGGCTCGGCACTGCTGTCCAGCAACGTCAGTGTGCGCAGCAGCGCTGCGTGACGCGCCGCGATTCGCTGCCCGATGAAGCCGCCCATGGACAGACCGACCCAGTGCACCGGAGCAACCTCGAGGCGCCGGAGCACCGCGACGGCGTCGCCGGTGAGGGTGTCCATGTCATATCCGCGGGTAGTTGCCGCAGTCGCGCCCTGTCCTCGCCAGTCGATCGTGATGCAGCGGTAGTGCTCGCGCAAGACCTCGATCTGCGGCTGGAACATCCAGCCGCCGAACAGCAGTCCGTGGCCGAACACCACGGTAGCCGCGTCGGGTCGGCCGGCCGGGGCTCCGGTATCGGTGTAGGCGATCGGTGCGCCATCGATCGTAATTGTCGGCATGAGTCTGCCCGTCTCCCGAAAAACTTTGCGCTACACCGAGATCGATAGTTCGGCGGGGCCACGCACATTGATCCGGCCGTTCCAGCGCAGCTCCTCGATGGCAGCGTCGGGGAAGCGCGCCACGAAGTGCGAGAAGACGACTCGGGCCTCGAGCCGAACCAGCGCCGCACCCAGACAGCGGTGGATGCCCGCACCGAACGAAAGGTTCTGCTGCGCGTTCGGCCGGTCGAGGCGCAATTCGTCGCCGTCCGCTCCCCAGAACTCCGGATCGCGATTGGCGGCGGCGACACAGGCGAGCACCAAACTGCCGGGCGGGATCTCCGCGCCGCCGATGGGCAGGGGTTCGACGGTGATCCGGCGCATCAGTTGCACCGGGGTGTCGTATCGGAGCAGTTCCGCGACGGCGTTGTCGGCCAGTCCCGGGTCTTCCCGTAGCCGTTGGGCCTGGTCGGGATGTCGCAGCAGGGCCAGGATCCCGCCCGCGAGGTGGTTCACGGTCGTTTCATGGCCCGCGATGTAGAGCAGCATGACCTGGGCGACCAGTTCGTCCTCGCTCAAGACATCGCCCTCGTGTTCGGCGGTGATCAGCCTGGTCAGCAGGTCGTCGGCGGGGGCGGCGCGTTTCCAGCGGACCAGTTCGCCGACCATCGCGAACAGTTCCTGGTTGGCCGAGCGGACTCTGGCCTGCAGGTCCGGATCGGAAAGGGGTTCCAATGCCAGCACCAGAATCGCGGTGAGTTCGCGCAGCCGGGTGTGCTCGACTACCGGGACACCCAGCATCTCCGAGATGATCCCGAACGGCACCGGAAACGCCAGTTCCGCAACGACATCCGCGGTGCCCGCCTCGGCGATGCGGTCCAAGGCGGCGTCGACGAGTGCCTCGGCCCTTGGCTGCAACGCCTCGATTGCGCGGGTCGTGAACGCCTTGGCGACGAGGCGGCGCAAGCGGGTGTGGTCGGGCGGATCCCGGTCCAGCATGGATAGTCCGCGCATCATGCGGTTTTCTTTGCCGAGCCTGCTGCTGTCACTCTTCCACGACGGCAGCCGGGTCAAGTACTGCTCGTCGACGGATTGCGCCGAGCGCTGCAGCCCGGCGACGTCCTCGTACTTCGTCACGATCCAGAACCCGAGCGGGTGCTCGTGCGTGGGTGCGGTGCTGCGCAGCCGGGCATAGTGGGGATAAGGATCCGCGGCGAACCCCGTGGCGAACGGGTCGAACACGAATGCGTCGGAGGTCATGGCCACTACTCCCGGTCCGATTTGAACAGCTTCACGTTTCGCATGGTCACAAGTGCTGTGGCACAGAGTGTTTCGCTGTCGCCGTCGACCGAGTAGACATCTGCCGCGGCGATCGTGATGAGCGCGCCCGGCTTGATCACCCGGCCGCGGGCGACGACCTTCGGGCCCTTCGCCGGGGCGAGGATCTTCACCGTGTAGTCGATCGTCATGTTCACCCATCCCGGCTGCAGCAGGGTGCCGGCCGCGGAACCGGCGGCGAAATCCGCCAGGGAGCCGAGCACGCCGCCCTGGAAGAACCCGTCGTGCTGGGTGAGTTCCTTGCGATGCGGCTGGACTATCTCGGCTTCGCCGGGAGCCACCCGCCCGAATTCGAAACCCAGATGTTGGGCAGCGGGCATGCTGAGCACCGCACCCGTCACGGCCGCTTCGAAATCGGGGTTTTCCGCTTGCCAGATCTGCATGTGCTCAGCTCCTTGCTCGAAGTTGCGCGGATTCTTCGCCGCGCGGTGACCAGGTCCCGAATCCGCCTGCCAGATACCGTTTTCTGGCCGCTGAACGCATGATCTTTCCACTGCTGGTCTTCTGCACCTGGCCGGCCGTGGTCAGCACCACCTCGCCGATGGTCAGTTCGTGCTCCTGGACGACCGCCGTCCTGATCGCGCCCACGATGTCGGTGATATCGGCCTCCAGCGCGTCACGCTTGACCTCCTGCACCACGACGAGCTTCTCGCCGTCACGCCCGGGCACCGAGAACGCCGCACCACCGCCGATCCGGAGCGCGGGATGCGCGGCCTGAACGGTGTATTCGATGTCGTGCGGGTAATAATTCCGCCCGCGAACGATGATGAGGTCCTTGAGCCGCCCCACCACATACAGCTCACCGTCCACCACTACACCGAGGTCGCCGGTGCGCAGGTAGGTTCGTGCGGAATCGTCGGCGCATCGTGCGTGGAAGGTCTCGGCAGTCGCCTCGGGATTCTCCCAATAGCCCTGTGCGACATGCTCTCCCGACACCCAGATCTCGCCGACCCGATCCGGCGGGCAGGGCTGCCCGGTTTCGAGATCCACGATGCGCAGTTCTTGCTCCGGAAGCACACGCCCCGAGCCGACAAGGGTGCGGGACCGGTCCGCTGCGGCATCGGCGTAGCGACCGCGGCCGAGTGCTTCGGGATCCACGTCGGACGTCAGCGGACCGCGCCCTTTGCGGCTGCCCGCGACGAGCAGGCTGGCCTCGGCGAGGCCGTAGCACGGATACAGCGCCCGAGCATCGAACCCGTACGGTGCGAAGGCTTTCGCGAACCGGGACAACGTCTCGGCGCGGATCGGCTCGGCTCCGTTGAACGCCACCTGCCAGCTGCTCAGATCCAACTCCGGCACCTCTCCCGCGGCACGCGCGACACAGGCGTCGAAGGCGAAGTTGGGGCCACCGCTGGTGTGCGCGCGATACCGGGAGATGACCTCCAGCCACAGCAGCGGTCGGCGAATGAACGTCGTCGGCGACATCAGGATGCTGGTCGCCCCCACATACAGCGGCTGGAGCACGTTGCCGATCAAACCCTGGTCGTGGAAGAAGGGCGCCCAGCCGACCACCGTCGAGTCCCGATCGTGGCCGAACGCCTGCCGAATCATCTCCTCGTTCGCCATCACGTTCCGATGCGTGACCATGACCCCTTTGGGCGCCGCGGTGGAACCGGACGTGTACTGCAGGAACGCGACGTCGTCGGGCTCGGCGACGGTGGGCGTGACGCCCATCCCCGCCGCGGGCAAGTCGTCAACGGCAAGCCAATGCCGGGGCGCGCAGATCGGCGCCAGCGCCGGCTGCAGCGTCGCGATCATCGCACCGAGCGTCAGCACCGCGACGGGTCCGCAGTCGACGGTGATGGCTCGCGTCGCCTCCTGCACCTTGTCGCGGCGCGGCGGATTCAGCGGCACCGCGATGACGCCCGCATAGAGGCAACCGAAGTACGCGACGATGAAATCCAGGCTCTGCGGGAACACCAGCAGCGCGCGATCCCCCGGCGCGCACCGGGATCCGAGTTCCGCGGCCACCGCCAGCGCCCGGTCGTGCAATTCGCGGTAGGTCAGTGTGGTTGTCTCCGAACCGTTCTCGTCCAAGAAGACGTAGGCGGTCCGGTCCGGCTCGTCCGCGGCGCGACGCTGGAGGATGTCCGGAAGCAGGATGGGGTTCGGCACGTCGGTCCTCACAACAATGCGGCGGTCATCGCCGCCGCGATGGCCACTCGATGCCGATGGTGGAAGTAGTGGTCGCCGGAAAATCCGTGGATCGCGAAGCCGCCGCTGGTCAGCTCGTGCCATGCCGCGATCTCGGCCGGGTCGACCACCGGGTCCTCGGTGCCGTAGAACGCCGTGATCGGGCAGCCCAGCCCGGGCAGCGGCTGATAGTGGTATTCCTCGGAGAGCTCCAGGTCGGCGCGGGTCAGTGGTAGTGCGTAGCGCAGGAAGGCGACGCTGCGTCCCGCCGCACCCCATGCGTTCATCGCGGTGAGCGCCGCGGCGAAATCGCTTTCGGTCAGGTGGTGAATCGGTGTGCGGCTCGAAAACAATTGCGGCGCACGGCGGCCGGAAACGAACAGGTGCGTCGCAGATTTGCCCGCGGCCGCGAGCGCGCGGGCCAGCTCGAACGCCACCAGCGCTCCCATGCTGTGGCCGTAGATCGCCACTCGCGCACCGCCCATCTGCTCGAGCTGCGGCATCAACCCGTGCACCGCGTCGCCGACGCGGCGCAGCGCCTGCTCGCCGGACAGATCCTCTCGGCCGGGGAGCTGGACCCGGACCGCGGCGATGTCCGACGGGAACAGGCCCAGCCAACGGTTGAACGATGACGCGCCCGCACCAGCGTGCGGTATGCAGACCAGCTGTACGGGCGCCTCGGCGCGCTCCTGCCGCAGCCACGTTTTCGTCGATCGCGGGACGGTCATCGGACGCTCCGGAGTGTGACCGGTAGGTTTTTCAACCCACGAACAATGAAACTGTGGTCCTGCCACTCCAGCTCGCCATCCGGTAGCTCCAGGTCCTGCGAGTGCCGGTACAAGTATTCGAAGGCGATCTCCGCCTGCAGTTCGGCGAGCAGCCCGCCCAGGCAACCGTGCATGCCATAGCCGAAGGCGAGATGATCCCCGGCGGTGCGGGTCAGATCGAACTCGTCGGGTCGGTCGAAGACGGCGGGGTCACGGTTGGCGGCGCCCAGACACACCAGGACTTGGTCGCCGGCCGAAATCCGATTTCCATCGATGTCGGCGTCGCGGGTGGCCAGACGCTTGGTCAGCTGGAGCGGACAGTCATAACGCAGTGCCTCCACGACGGCGGCCCTGACCAGCGTGGGCCTGCGCCGCAGCAGCGCGGCCTGATCCGGATGCCGCAGCAGTGCCAGCACACCGTTACCGATCAAGGATTTCGTGGTCTCGTTGCCCGCGACGAAACACATGATGCAGACGAAGATCAGCTCCTCGTCGCTGAGCATGTCGCCACCCGCCGTGCGCGCGGCGAGCAGCCGACTGATCAGGTCGGCGCCGGGCCCCGATCGGCGCTCGGCGAGCACCCCTTCCAAAGCGGTGGCGAACTCTTCGACCACCGCACAGACGCGCGCGAAGTCCTCGGCCTTCATCAGCCCTGGTTCCAGCAGGAACCGAATGTCGTGGGTCCATGGGCCGACCCGTTCGCGCAGGTCGCCGGGCAGGGCCATCCATTCGCACAGCACCGTCACCGGCAAGGGCACAGCCAGCTCGGTGATCACGTCCAGGCCGCCCGCTTTCCAGGCTCGCCGCATCAGATCCTCGGCGACCCGGGTGACCAGGGGGCGCAGGTCGGCGACCGCCCGAGCGGTGAACACCCGATTCACCAGTCCGCGCAGCCGCGCATGGTCCGGGTTGTCGGTGAACACCAACGACTTCCGGCCCAGCCGCTCGATCCGCGCGACATTGTGCTGCCCGAGTCGCTCGGCCTGCTCGCCGACCAGCCGCGGAATCAGTCCGGCACCGAACGAGCGGTCGTGCAGGACCCCGCGCACATCGCTGTGCCGGGTGAGCACCCACATCCCCAGTGTCTTGTGCACCGGCTGTGCCTCACGAAGCTGCCGGTAGAGCGGGTAGGGGTCGCGGCGGAACTCCGCGCTGAAGGGGTTGAACCGGACTGGTGGCCGAATCGGCTCGGCCTGATCGTGTGTTCGCACCGTCATCCGGCCCGCACTCCTCGGCCGGCGAAGAATCCGTCGCCATAGGGTGCCAGCACCAGCCGCAGCAGGCCGATCTTGCCCATCCGGAAGCCCAGCGCGGAGAGCTTGAGGTAGCGCTCGTAGCGAGCGACCATCTCGGTGCCGACGATCTCGGTGGCTTCCGCACGGTTCGCCCGAAGTCTGCGCGCCCATTCCTCGCAGGTCCACGCATAGTCGAGGCGCCCATTGGTGAGAGAGCGGATCTCGAAGACGCCTTCGGCCGCGGCCGCGATCTCGGCGAGCGTAGGCAGGTCCGCGTCGGGGAAGATCTCCCGCTGCATGAACGTGCTCGCCTGCTCGCGCTCCATGTTGGCGTAGACGATCGTCTGCAGCGACAGCACGCCGTCGTGGTTCAGCCAGCTGCGGCAGCGGGTGAAGAACTCCCGGTACACCCGGATCTTCTCGGCAGGCGAATCATCCGGCCGGGCAAAGTGTTCGAAGGCGCCGATCGAGATAATGCCGTCGAAACGGATATCCGGCTCGTAGTGCACCCAGTTCTCCAGCCGCACTTCTACGCCTGAAAAATCGCGCGACCGCACGAACTCGGCCTGCTCGGCGCTGAGGGTGAGCCCGACCGACCGCGCGACCGCGTGCTGCTGCGACAGGCGTTGCAGGATCGCGCCCCACCCGCACCCGATGTCCAGTACCGCCGCGGCGCTGTCGGCGCCGATCGCGTCCAGATGGAACCGCAATTTCCGTTCCTGAGCGGCTTCCAAGGTGTCGGTGTCGTTCGCGCGCAACGCACAGGAGTAACTCAATGACGCATCGAGCCACAGCCGGTAGAAGTCGTTGCCCGCGTCGTAGTGGTGCCGGATCGCGGCCGCCGCCGCATCGGCCCGATCGGCGCCGGTCGTCGCGGACACGGCTACGCCACGCTCCGCCGGCTCTGCTCGTGCAGATAGCCGGCCACCGCGTTGATATTCGGGTTCTCGAAGAGGTCCTCGGGCGCCAGATCGACGCCGTAGCGCGCCTCGACTTCGATCAGCAACGCGACCGCGAGGGCGGAGTCGACTCCCATCCGGTCGAAGTCCGCGGCCGGGTCCACCGCTTCCGCCGGAATCTCGAGCAAATTTCCGAGATATTCTCTGCACCACAGGACGATGGCGTCTCTACTCGTGTCCACTTTGTGTATTCCTCACGCTGCGTTACCGACGGGTTCAGAGTTTCCGGAAATACGTTTGGCGGCCATCCGCGGTGCGGACGGCATTTTCAGATCCGACGCCAGCCCGAATATCTCGAGCAGTTTGATGAGCCAGAAACCGGGATCGAGCCGGTACCAGTCCAAACCGAAGGACGGCGACTCGGGGAAGGCGTGATGGTTGTTGTGCCACGACTCCCCCAACGTCACCAGGGCGAATATTCCGCCATTGTGGCTGTTCTCCCGCGACGCGTAGCGGCGGGTACCGAACATGTGCAGGAAAGAATTGATCGCCCACACGATGTGCTCGAGTACGAAGATCCGCACCAGACCACCCCACAGCAGACCGCTCACCGCCCCGGTCCAGCTCAGCGAAACCAGCCCGCCGATCACCGTCGGGATGAGCAGCCCGAGCCCCACCCAGTAGTAATAGAGGCGGGCGATCCGAACCAAGCCGCGATCCTTGATGAGGTCGGGAGCGTAGTGCACGACGTTCGGGTATTCGTGGCGGCGCATCCACAGGAAATGCGAATGCACAAGGCCCCGTAGCGAACCGAGTAGACCACCGCCGGAAAGGTTGGGCGAGTGCGGATCCCCGTCGCGATCGCTGTATTCGTGATGCCGCCGATGCAGCGCCACCCACGACACCACGCCGCCCTGTCCGGCCATCGAGCCGAATATCGCCAGCAGCCCCGCGACCCACGGCACCGCCTTGAACGTGCGATGGGTGAACAGCCGGTGATAACCGACGGTCACGCCGAGCCCGGTCACCAGCCACATCGAGAACAGCAGCACGAATTCGGTTACGCCGAACGGATGTACCGCGAGAAACGCGAATGCGGCGGCCGTGCCGAGAATCGGCAGAATATCGAACAGAAGGAAATGCCGACGCTGCAGCCGATGAATGTAAGGACTGCTGATCGTCTTCCTACGCGGCTCTGGCAAGTCGCCATTCGGATCATTATCTTCGGCCATCACTCGACTACACCTCATCGGTCCGAGACCCGTTTTCCCCGGCGGGACCCCTCGACCGTAACCTCGGCGACAGGACCGCCATCGAAGGACCGAGTCCTGCCGATCGCAAGATCGAAATCGCTGATCGCGACCTGGCGTCGACCTACTCCGACGGCAGATCAATGCCACGACTGCGCCACAATATCCGCGCAACTGTCGCGGGCTTCAGCAATGTTTCGGGCGGGTCGACAAGATTGGCGACCCGCATGAACGTACGGGCGAGGGTGGCGTCGACGTGCGCGGCCCGATGTGCACGCGTCACGTAAGAATTCAGCAAACGGATTCGAGGCGTGCGCCGCCCGACCACGCCGGGATGGTTCAAGTCGGCACCGGTGGACATCCGCCAAGCCACATCGACGTGGCGCGCCGCATGGGCGTAAAACCGCGCCGGCAATTGGGCGGTGTCTTTTCGAAGGCATGCGCGCAGGGCGAGTGCCTGCTGCGCCGCGACGGTCATGCCCTGCGCGTAGAGCGGATTGAAGCTGCACAGTGAGTCGCCGAGCGCGATGAATCCGTCCGAATGCGTCGCGATTCGTTCGAAGTAGTTCCGGACCGAACCGCGGAATCTGTGCGGTACCGGATCGCTCAACGGCTCGGCGTCGGTCACGATGCGGTGGATGTCGGGAACGGGCAGCGTCGCGGCGAATGCGGTGAAGCCGTCGTGATCGGTCGGCGGGTGATCGCCCAGCATCCCACCCAGCGTCACGTGCCACTTGTCGCCCTCCACGACGATCGCGCCACCACCGCGACGACCCGGCATGGTCGAAACGACCACGCCGAGTTGACCGTCCAGATGCACGGGCTTGCGTCGATAGGTGCGAGACGAGTAGCCGAGGTCGATGACGACGCTCTGTTGTTCGGGCGCCTGCGCGCCGATCGCCCGCAGCCACTCGGGCGCGCGGGATGCGCGGCCGGTGCAGTCGAGGACGAGGTCGGCCGCGATTGTCTCCGGCGCTGCGCCGGCCTCGCTCACCAGCACTCCGGTTACCCGACCGCCCTCGGCGACGAGACCGTTTGCCGCGACGCGTTCACGCAATGTCAACCCGGGGAGTTCGATTGCTCGCCGCCGCAACTGGGACTCGAGCAGGGGTCGGCTGGCGAGCAAGGTGACAAGCCCGGTTTCGGTCGGCGCCGCACGCAGCCCACTCAGGTACCAGCGCGAGCCTGCCAGCACCTCCGTTGTCGGCGCACCGGCGGCGGCGACTTCCTCGGTCAATCCCGGGCAGAGTTGCTCGATGATGGCGCGCCCGCCCTCCATCAGACCGTGCAGATGCCTGGCCTGCGGAACTCCCCTGCGCGCCTCGCTGCCAACGAGAGTGTCACGCTCGAGCACCGTGACGCGTGGAAAATGCTCTGCGAGCACGATGGCGGTGAGCAATCCTGCGATGCCTGCGCCGACAACGACTGCATGCGGGGAATTCGAATTCATCAGCCGAATAATCGACAACCCGGCTGCGCGGTTCAATTCATATCGAATAATCCTATCGGGCGATACAATTCGTTATCCCGCGTGGACTATGGCTTCATCGAACAGGGCTATTGCAGTACGCAATTCACGGGCAATTCATTATTTCGCCATCGCCGGCTGCTGGGCTCCGAAATGTGAATTCAGCAGAACTGCCCGACGTTACGTCGAACCCACTCATCGCGACCGGCCTGCTCGCCCTCGCGCGCAACCCGGCCCAGCGCGAAATCCTGTGCACCGAACCGGAATTGACCCGGCTTGCCGTGGAAGAGTTCCTCCGCTTCGACACCCCCGTACCGTTCCCGACCCGCGTCGCCATGCGGGACGTAGAGTTCGCCGACCAGACATTGCCGCGGGGAACGGTCTGATCCTGCTCGTCGGCTCGGCCAATCGGGACCCGGAAGCATTTCCGGATCCCGACTCGCTGGATGTGACCAGGTTCGCGGCGAACCGCAAAACACCACGTCATCTCGCGTTCAGCCACGGACCACACTTCTGCGTCGGCGCGCCCCTGGCCAGGCTGCAAGGCGAGGTGCTCTTCACCGAATTGATGCGCCGCGTCCCCGATTTCGACCTGCTCGACGATGCTCCGTCGTACCGGGTATCGGTGTCGATGCGCGGCCTACTAGCACTGCCGGTCCGAATGCCCGCCTGAACGTCGGCACCGCATCTGTGGCCGCACTGGCTTCCCACTCCTGTGGCATCGCTTCCTGCCTCGGATTGCCTCGGCGCCGATCACCGTCGCGTCACGGTCACCCGCACGGTGTCCTGTCCGGGGTTGGCGGTGAGTCGAAGTAGCTGGGCATCGGGTGCGGACACGACGTCGGCGCCCTGGATTTCGACCTGGTAGCCGTTGGGGTAGTTGCTCTGCGGCAGATACACCTCGGTGCCGGTTCCAGGAGCGAACGGTTGACCGGAATCGGCGCGGCGGGCGCTGTATCGGAGGGTGAACGTCCCGGTCGCGCTGTCGTAGTGCCAATGCTGCGGGGTGCCTGCGATTGCACGTGGATATGGCCGGACGATCGCCGGGTCCATCAAGTTGGGGCCGGTCGGCGGCTCCTGCGGATGACCAGGTGTCCGGTCCTGTGGTTGGGACCAGAACAGCCAGGAAGCCATGTTGTCGTCGAATCTATCGGTGAGACCAGTCAGCTTCGCCGAATCTTTGGTCGCGCCGAACTCGGTCACCAGCCCGACAACGCCGTCGGCGTCGGCGCGATCCAATCCGTTGCCCACGCAGGTGTCGGCCGGTCCGAAGCAGTAGTCGTGAAAGCTCATCCCCGCATTCGGATCACCGGTTGGATTCGGCATCCAGTTCGGCGTACCGAAGTCGTTGGTTACGGACGGCTCGTAGAACAGCAGGTGTTTCGGGTCGACTCGTCGGATGGCGTTCATCGCTTTCGCTTCGAACGGCGCGAGCACACCGCCCTCGAACTGGGGGCAGCCCTGGGGAAAGCACGTCGGGTATTCCCAACCGGGCCATGGCTCATTGATCAGGTCGTAGCCCAGCACGTACGGCTCGTCTGCGAAGCGTTGCGCGACATGCGCCCACATGGCCGCATAGTGTTCCTGCAGCCCGATGCCATCGGGCGCAGCATGATCGTGCCAGAGGTTCGCCCACGTTTGGTTTTGCGCGGGGCTTGTGAAGTAGACCAGCGGAAAGCCCGGATTCGGCGGCAATGGGAACCCGTCGGTGAACGTCGCCCAGTCTGGGAACCCGCTCCAACTCGCGCCCACCGATTCGTTGAACCCGTCCTGGTGGGAATCGACAAGGCTGTAGATGTGGTAGCGGGCCAGCAACTGCTGGGTCTGCTCGAGCTGCGCGATGTAGTTGTCGTCGTAAACTCCGGGCTGCGGCTCCACCGCGTTCCATGCGAAACCCAGCCGCACCGCGTTGAAACCGTTCTCCGCCAGGAACTGAGCGTCGTTCTCGCCGAAACCTCCCGCCGCGGGGAAGTACGGCGGGTACTTGTAGACCAGAT
This sequence comes from Nocardia sp. NPDC102475, assembly GCF_055584605.1. Classification (NCBI taxonomy): domain Bacteria; kingdom Bacillati; phylum Actinomycetota; class Actinomycetes; order Mycobacteriales; family Nocardiaceae; genus Nocardia; species Nocardia sp. NPDC102475. The sequence continues at coordinate 70,073 of NZ_JBVJLS010000037.1, forward strand.
TCACGCCGTGCAGGGTGACCACCCGGCCCTGGTCGTCGGTGAGCCAGCGGCCCGCGTGCCCCAGTTCCGGAGCCGTCGGTGTCGCCGCTGCCGGTGCGGTCAGTCCCAGCAGCAATATGACCAACCCGAGACACCGCGCTGTCGAGGACATGATGGTCATCGCGCAAACCTTTCGACGAGTATGCGCCGACGGCATTTCTACGGCGCTGACAGCTAGCGAAGCGCTCCGATCACGGCAGCCCTCGGCACCGCGGATCAATCCGTACAACGAGATGGTCCAGACCACGGCGCTGATGCAGAAAGGCTATATACCGACGGCCGGATTCGATCACGACACTCCGCCGCACATAGACGACGTCGCATGCCTCGACCAGTCGGACGAACCGTCCGCCGTTGGCAATGTCCACAACACACCGGGCACCTGTTCGCAAAACGTGGTGCAGGCCGAATCCCGGTTCGGCTCTGCATCGGAGGGGCATCCCGGTCGCGATCGCCTCGGCGGGAGCGTCGCGATGCTGGTCCGCCGAGCCGGTTCGGCTAAGTTATGCTGAGAATTTGCGAGCCATCATCTCAGTGTCTGATCGATCCCTTGGCAATAACTGACCACATCGCGATGGCAAACGAATGAGGTTCAGATTAGCTGGTCATCGGGTTTTGCGCGGCCGCCGCCCGCCGGGCTCCGAAACCGGTTCGAACATCGCCACAAGTTTGCGCAACGGCACCGTCGTATCGCTCGGCGCTTTGCTTTCCGCGGCCGCACCCCCGCGCTAGATCGTCAACCTCACAACCATTAGGAGACTATCCATGCCGCTGTCCAGTTTTCGCCGCGCGTTCGCCGTTCCGGTGACCTGCGTCCTCGCAGCGACCGGCACGTACCTGGCTGCCGGCTGCGGCAACCAGCCCGGCACCGACAGCACAGCAGACAACCATGCTTCGGCCTCGACGTCTGCGTCGCCGCAACGGCAGGCCTTCACCTTCGGCGCCGGCTACGGGACGACCGTTGCCGCCGACCAGGCCGGACATCAATGGGCGCCCGCCGCCTCCGCCACAATCACCCCCGGGGTACAGACCTATACCCACGGCGCGGTCCAATGCACGGCGAACTACGTCTTCATCGATGACACCGGCCATGTATACATCGGCCAGGCGGCTCACTGCGGCACCACGGGACTCGTCACCGAAACCGATGGCTGCACCGCCGGTAGCCTCCCCTTGGGAACCGCCGTGAGTTTCAACCGCAACGGCTCGCCGGTTTCCGGCGCTACGACCGCGGCCGCCGGTCAGCTCGCGTACAGCAGTTGGCTGACCATGCAGGAAAACGGCGAGCAGGACCGAAATGCCTGCGCCTACAACGACTTGGCGCTGGTGAAGCTCGCGCCGGAGGACATCGGGAAAGTCAATCCGAGCCTGCCGCACTGGGGCGGCCCGGTCGGCATCAACACCAGCGGCACGAATGCCGGCGACCACCTCTACAGCTACTGGAACTCAATTCTGCGTGGCGGAATCGCCGGCCTGTCCCCTCAGGTCGGTGAAAGCAAGATCGACGATGTCGCTGCCAGCGGCTGGACCCACGCTTTTGTCGCGACCATCCCCGGCATTCCGGGCGACAGCGGCAGCGCTTTCCTCGACAGCGACGGCTACGCGGTCGGCACTCTGTCAACGCTCGCCATTTCGCTTCCCATAGTCAACAACGTCGGTGACATCAGCCGCGAACTGGCCTACGCCCGAGCGCATTCCGGCATCTCGGGTCTGCGCCTGGTGCTCGGAACCGAACCGTTCACGCCGAACCGATGACAGGGCTTATCCTGCCTCGGAATTCGCAAGTGAAGTGCTCGAGCACAAGACGGCGATCGTGGTCTGAGGACGCCCCGCACTCGTTCCGGAGACGGGTCCGGGCGGCGGTTCCCGGCCGGCTCGGTGCAGGCGTAGGCGTAGGCGTAGGCGTGGGGTGCCGCAGTTGGGGATGCCGACTCCTGTTGCGGTGCAGTGCGTCTGCCATCGGTGATCCAGGCAAGGCTGCCCGATAACGGAAAGTTATCGGGCAACAGTGGCGGGAGTGCGTGCGGCGTTCACCCGGCGATATGGGTCCACTCGCCGAATCCGGACATATCGGCGAGATTCACGAAGTTCCCGCTGCCGTCGAGTTCACCCGAAGCCGCCGTCCGGCTCGCACGGTTGTAGAAGAACAGCCGCCCATCCACGGGCACGATATGAGTCCAGTCGCCGAATCCCGACATATCGGCGAGATTCACGAAGTTCCCGCTGCCGTCGAGTTCACCCGAAGCCGCCGTCCGGCTCGCACGGTTGTAGAAGAACAGCCGCCCATCCACGGGCACGATATGGGTCCAGTGACCGAATCCGGACATATCGGCGAAGTTGATGAATTTTCCGCTGCCGTCGAGTTCGCCTGAAGCGGCCGTCCGGCTCGAGTCGTTGTAGAAGAACATGGTTGCCACCACCTGTCGTTGGAGCTGTTTGGGGAGTTCGCACCATGATCGAAGGCGGCAGGTGGTGCGCCTAGGGTAATGCGTTACCCGAAACTCGAAAGGGCCCCGGATGACGGTGCGGCGTACACGCCATTACCCTTCCCGGCCGGATCCACGATCCCGAGACCGGTCCTGCACTACAACCGCAGCGGTTTTCCCCCCACGCAAGCCCGAAGGCTGCACCATGGATACTGCAGTGCGGCCAGTGCCGCGTTCTCTTCCCGTTGTGTTCAGGACTCATACCCGCCACACAGGAGGAACCAAGATCCATGACAACTACCCGGATTTATCGGCGCACCACCCATGTCGCGACCGTCTTCGCAGCGATGGCGACAGCCCTGGTCGCAACGGCCGCTCCCGCTCTCGCCGCCGCGACCATCGACATCTCCCGCGCCGGACCGACCATAGTTCAAGTCACCTATAGCTGCGATAACTCCGACGGAGTAACCAGCATTCAGGCGATGATGGGCGAACCCACCGCCGACGGCCCGGCCGCCCAGGGCATTCAGAACGCCGTCACCTGCGACAATACCCAGCACGACACGAGCATCCCGATGACAGAAACCCCTGGCCAGCCACCTCTGCGGGCGGGGCAAGTCCAGGTGCGAGTCGCACTCGTCGACAGCAACGACACCGTCGTATCCGGACAGGCAAAGCTATTCGCCATGCAATAAGGGAACCTCTCACGCCGGGCGTGGTGCGGGTTGGCCAGTCCTGGGGTTCTATGTTGGTCGGCTTGCAAGGCAAATTGTCGTCCCCATCGAACTTCGGCGCCGGAGGCCCCCGCTGTCGAGGCGATCGGAACGAGACTTCTGCCGTTCCGAAATCCATTCGCGGAAGTTTCTGCTTTAGCGAGCGTAGACACGCCGGTCGATCAAAAGCAAGAAGTTCTGCTTTAAGATGTGAGGATGACCGAAGTCGAGAACGTCGCGCCGCAGCGCCGACCGGGAGGTCGCGCGGCGAAGGTCAGGGAAGCCGTCCATCGCGCCGTGCTCGACGCCGTCGCCGAGCATGGCGTCGACAAGGTCGGCATCCCCGATATCAGCCGCCGCGCCGGTGTGCGCGACAGCTCCATCTACCGGCGCTGGGGAACCCGCGAGAACCTGGTCCTCGATGTGATGCTCGCCGCGAGCGAGCACACCCTGCCGCTGCCCGATACCGGCACACTGCATGGCGACCTGACCGCGTTCGCCACCGCGCTCATCGCCTACCTCGATACCCCGTTGGGAAACGGGGTATCTCGGGCACTCGCCTTCAGCACCGACTCCGACGAGATCACAGAAGCGCGAGACACCTTCTGGGACACGCGATATCACGCAAACGAGCTGATGATCAGCCGTGCGGTTGCCCGTGGTGAACTCCCGAACGACGCCGACGCCCGCGTCGTGGGCGAACTACTCATCGCGCCGATCCACTTCCGCCACCTGCTCACCCGCCAGCCAGCCGATGCCGAGTTCGTCGACCAACTCGCCACCCACGTGATCTGCGCGTTGCGACCTGGCGTCGGCTGAGCAGATCGTGAAGGATTTCAGAATTCCGAAGCCCGCCTGCACAACTGGCTCGAACAGGCCGGCATCGACGATTGCCACCGGGTAGGACTTAATACTGCAACTGCACTCAGGTGGTTCGGTGCTGGTAGACCTGTCGGGTGGTGTTGGATCATGTTGTGGCGGAGCTGGATTCGTTGATGGCG
>NZ_JBVJLS010000038.1:0-70491 GCF_055584605.1 Nocardia sp. NPDC102475
GCTGCCCGCGGCCGCCTGGATCAACGAACCCGCCAAGGAGAACATCAACACAGAATTCGTGGCCTGAACGGTCTCACCGGGTTTGACAGATTCCGGTTGAGGTGGGGATGTACGTCTCGCAGGTAACTTTGAGTAACTTTCGCTCGTGCCGTGCGACTACGGTAACGCTGCAGCCGGACCTCACGGTGTTGGCCGGGGAGAACAACGCTGGCAAGTCGACGGTAGTCGATACACTACGCACCCTCACTACACCTTTGGACAACGGCGGACCCCTATGGCCCACCGACAATGACGTCGCGACCGGGGAATCCCAGTTGCGGATGAGTCTCACCCTCGCCGGCATCGCCGCCGAGCAAGCTGGTACCTACATCAATGGCCGTTTCGAAGCCGAAGGCCCCGAACAGGTTCAGGCTCGGTGGGGTTTCGAGTATCAGCGGGCCGTGGAAGGCGAGCGCCGCGGTGTTGGCAGCTGGTTCCAAGGTGCCGACACTCCGTGCACCGAGCCAGTGTTTCGCACAGGAGTAAGACACGTCTATCTCAAACCACTTCGCGACGCGGCTCGTGAACTCGGAGGCGCCTCCGCAGGAAGGATCCGCACTATCCTCGCGGGCCTGCTCGGCGGTCCCGAAGCGCTGAAGAACTTCCTCGACAACGCCCACGACGTCCTCAACAAGATCGTCGACGATGAGGTGATTCGCGGTCTCCAAACAGAGATCAACCGGCCTCTCGCCGATCTGACCATGGGTGCTCACCGGCAACAGAGCGAGTTCCGCATCACTGACGCCACCCTCGCCTCGATCGCTCGCGTGCTTCAGATGATGATGGGCGACGCTGGGCATCCGCTCAGTTCCCTCGACTCCTCAGGGCTCGGCTACGCCAACGCCCTCTACATCGCAACGGTGCTCGCGGAGCTGCGCGCGGTCAAGACGACGGATCTGACTCTGCTCCTGGTGGAGGAACCCGAAGCTCACCTGCACCCCCAACTGCAGATTCTGCTCCTGCGTCATTTGCGCGAACGCGCGCTCGCCTCCCGTAAGACCGAGCCCGCCGCCGACGGCGCGCCGCCGGATCCGACCGCACCAGCAGGGCACCTCCAGGTCATCGTGACCACCCACTCTCCCGTTCTGTCAGCATCGGTGAGCGTCCGTGACGTCGTCGTCATGAGCCGAACCGAGCACAAGACGACCGGCGGCTGGCAGGCCAACGCGGTCCCTGTCGCCCAAATCGGCCTCCAGGACAAGCAAATCCGAAAAATCGACCGATTGCTCGATGTCACCCGCAACGCGCTGTTCTATTCACCGCGCGCGCTTCTCGTCGAGGGCCTGTCCGAGGCGCTTCTCCTGCCCGCCTTGGCAAGTCGGCTCTACACACCTCCCCCCGGCAGTGACAAACAGAAGATTGCCGAGGCCAAGCAGAAACTGGAACGATTCCACGGCACCACGACCCTGCTGGTCGACAGCGTCGGCTTCGAGACCTACCTTCAACTTCTGGTTACGCCGGTGAACGGGGTGTGCATAGCCCAGTGCCTAGCGCTGATCACCGATACCGACAAGGACGAGGACGAGGACGAATCCAAGCGGATCGAGGGATATCGAGTCCTGGCCGAGGCCCACCAGCCCGGGCTACTCGGAGTCTTCGCCGGAGCGCGATCGCTCGAACCACAACTATGGTCCGCCGACAACGAGCCGGTGCTGCGCGACGCATTCCTCGACCTGCACCCCAAGTCCGAGCACCGCTGGCAGACGGTTCTGGACTCGCCCGACCGACCCCGCGCCTTCTGGGGGCTGTTTGATCCCGCCAAGAACGTTGACGACAAGGGAGAAATACCGACCGGCAAGACCGCGGTCTCCAAACCGGCTTTCGCCCAAGCCCTCGCTGATATCCTGACAACACAACCCGAGCGGACGTTCGAGTGCCCCGACTACCTGGCGCAGGCACTCGAATTCATCACCCGCACCAGTCAATCGGACACCGCCGGTGAGTGACGACCTCGCAGTGGCAGTCGCTCAACAGCAGCGGGCGATCCACACCCAGGCACCGTTGTTCGTCCAGGCATGTCCTGGTGCGGGAAAGACCCACGTGATCGTGTCCCGCCACATCGAGCACCCCGCCTCCTCCACGCTGCGTGGCGGTCGAGCGTTGATCTCCTTCACGCGCAACGCACGCGATCAAATGAACGCGCGCTGTGTCGCGGCGGGACATCCCGAACTCACCCAGTTTCCCCACTTCATCGGCACGCTGGACGCGTTCATCTGGCAGCTCATGGTCTTGCCCTACCTGGCCGAACCTCAAATCGCACGACGCCTCGAGTCCTGGCGGCATCTCCCGAACGCGGAAGCCAAAATCGGCAACCGTGCGGTGCCGCTCGCGGCCTTCGGCTTCAGGCTGAATTTCTCCACACTGACCGAAATCGTCACCGTCCCCGGCAGCAAAACCGCCGCCGGACGGACCATCGCCGACTCGCCGTCTACTCAGTCACAGTGGGTCACCGCGGCGATCCGGTGTCGAGACCACTGGCTCCAGCGCGGCTACTTCACCGGCCACGAGGTTCGACGACAGGCACACCGCAACCTCCAGCGCGCCCCACTGCACGTGCTCGACACGCTGCACTCGCGGTTCTCCGAAATCGTCATCGACGAAGCCCAAGACTGCTCGGTGGCCGACCTGGAACTCTTCGACGCGATGCGCCGCCACGGGATCCCCCTGATGGTTGTCGCCGACCCCGACCAGTCGATCTACGGCTGGAACGGCGCCGACGTCACGCGGCTGCTACAGCTCCGCGACAACCTCACCACCCCGGTAACGCTCAGCGGAAACCGCCGCAGCACACCACCGATCTGCGCCCTCGCGGCCACAATCCGGGCCGGCACCCGCCCACCCGATGTATCCGTCATCCGCACCGCAGGCCCACCAATCCACCTGGTGCCCACCAAGTTCGGGAACGTCGGCAAGAACACCCACACCCACACCGGCGAATCCCTGCTCGACCTGACCCACCGGCTGGCCACCGTCCTCAACGACACCACCGATCCCGACCCCACCGTCATGCTCCTGGCCCGCAAACACACCCAACTACCACCCGCGCTGCGCCGCGATGAAAACGACACCAACACCATCACCCGGCTCGCCCGTGCACACCAGACACTTCATTTCGGGGTCGCAGAACCCGCCGAACTCGACCACGCGTGCCGACAAGCCGAACACGTCCTACTACGTCACTGGTACCCCGAGCATTCCGGAAGCATCGCCGAGATCTGCCGAGAAACCGACCTCTCGCCCGCCACGCTCCGCCGGCACGCCTACACACTGCTAGCCCACCTCCCAGCACCGACCAAGAACTGGGCCGGACAGGTCAATGCCTGCCTGAAAACCTGGTGGCGACCACCGACCGCTCCCCCAACCCGCCCCACCCGCACACTCGGCGGAAACGTCACCACGGCAAGCAGTTCCAAACGTCTCGACGCGCCCGCCATCCTCACCACTGTGCACCAAGCCAAAGGCACCGAAGCCGACGCGGTCTGCGTCCTAATGGACGACACCTCGCTACTACAAAAGTGGCTCTCCGGCACCGCAACCACCACCAGCGAGCTCGAGGAACTACGCACCTTCTACGTCGCCGTCACCCGCGCACGCAGCCTCCTGATCCTCGCACTCCCCGAAGACACGATCAGCGCCACCCACGACTTCCTCACCCGCCGACACATACCAACCAAAGTGGTCGAATCCTGAACCTCCAGCATTACCGAGCGGCTCCGTGTCCCGCTGCACCCCCGGTGGCCAACTGATAGCCACCTTCGATCACCCACCGACCCCGAAAACCGATTCCCGTTGCCATGTTCGATGTGTCCACGCCCGTACTTCACAACTGGAAATCCGCTTCAACGACCAGTTGCCCGACAGAAAATCTCAGGTCAGACCCCGTTCCCATGTTCATAGTGCCCCGCCGAGGGCACAAACTTCCGACAACTCGCTACTCCTGTGGTCGCCCCTAAACGTCCCGCACGACAACGATCAATCGCCAGGAGGCGCCTATTCACCGCAGTCGATATGAAATACACTTAGCCGCAAACCATTAGGGCATAGACACAAGCCCGTCAACATTGAAAATATCGCTGCAATTACCTATGTTAGATGTCATCGAACACATGGTTTAGGGAAATCTGCCGCATTGAGGGATACGAGTCCTACCCTGCACCCAAGATCCTGACTCATCCGCCAATTTCCGCACCCACCAGCCTCGACAGCGGCCTCCCACCGCTACCCCGGCGCCGCCGCCTACTCGACAACCGGAGGCGGATCGATGGCGTGGCATGACTAATGTTGTTGCTCTTGTCGGTGTGAGTGAAGGGTCCGGGTATGGCGAAGAAGGTCGTCGTTGAGCTGGTGGACGATTGCGACGGTGAGTCGGTCGCCGAGGAGACAGTGCGCTTCGGTCTCGACAGCGTGGAATACGAGATCGACCTGTCGGCGAAGAACGCCGCCGCGCTGCGTCAGGTCTTCGAGACGTGGTCCGCGGCGGCACGACACGTCGGCCGAATCCCGAAGGGCAAGAGCACTGTTGGCGCTCGCACATCAGTAGACCGGGCGCAGACTGCGGCGATCCGGGACTGGGCACGTCGCAACGGATATACGGTATCAAGCCGGGGCCGGCTTCAGGCCGACATCGTCGACGCCTACAAAAAGTCCAGCTGAACACGGACCACCGGCTCCCGAAACATCGGACACCAGCTTGCCCCGCCGGCGACCGAACCCCACCAGTTCGGCCCCGGCGGCCGGCGGCCCGTGAACACCCCAGAGTCGGCGGTCGAGGCGATGTGTCGAGCTCCCCGGACAATGTAGGTCCGGCTGACGTGAACTGGAACCTTCATAGCCAGTTGGGCGTTAATCTCCGCGAAGATTGCTCGGTATCGCCGACGGACACGATCTGCAATCGCCGAGTGGATCGAGCCCGCGTCGAGGAACTCGACGTCATCAGCCCCGGCCCGCCAGGGACATGCCCGTCCAGACCAGCTGCCTAGACGGACTCGATGATTCGCGTCCAGTAGCGTTGCGAGGCCGATTCCCAATCGCGATGGCGAACATGGAAAACGTGCGCAGCTTCATCTCCCGGCCATCCCCGAGGCAGGAAGCGCGGTGGCAGATCAGGATCGGAGTACGGGAAGTATCGCCAGTCCTGAACGAGAGCTATCCGTGCCTGGAAGCAGGCTCGGTCACCAGCAGGCTCTGCGGATGAGTAGGTCGCGATGAATCGGCCATACCGTGAACGCAACTCGTCGAGATCCCAAGCAGCGGAAACAAGTCTGTGCTCGTTCCCGATCGGTCCGATCGGCCCGATGACCGCGTGGGCATGTTCTTCGAGCCCGAGACCGGTCACGATTTCTACGATCTCGGCACCGCGCTCCCAGTGCGGGGTCAGCCATTGACCGGGAAGGGGACTTCCCAACCCTGCCCACCCGAGCCGGGTGTGAAGGCGCTGGCGCGTGGCCCGCCGAGCCTCGGGGATCGTGACCGATAGCAGCACCCACCGTCCGTCCCAATCGTTTTCGCGGGTGCCCCAGCCGTAGGTTCGGACGTAGCCGGACTGCATTATCCGGTTTCCTCGCTCTGTCAACGCCCACCGGACGCGGCGCCCCGATCGCTCGGGAGAAATCAGCCCTGACTCTGCTGTACGACTGAGTGCCTTGCGCGCAGCATTCGGCTCGATGCCCAACTCCGCCAGTGCGGCGAGCAGTGTCGCCGACCACACCGGCTGCCGCTGCGGCCAGACGAACTCCCCCAGAACGACTAGCAAGAGCGCCTTCGCGCTGCCCTGATGGAGGCCACGCAGCAACGAGGGCACCTGCGCGGCGCCGCCTCCCGCGTTGCGGCGGGTTGTTTCCGGAGCGTTGTTCACTATCCGGCAGCGTATCGGGCAGTGCAGACAACCGTCCGCACCGCCCACCAGAATCGAATAGTGGACATACTTCTAGAGTTGCACATATTTTATGGCTATAGTTCTGTTGGGAGATCTTCAGCGGAAGGACAGGTGCCGAGTCTCGACGTCGCAGTGACGGGGATGGGTGTTGTTTCGGCGCTGGGCTTCTCGCCGGGCCAGCACTGACACATGCAGAAGGAGAGGGCCGAACCGATGCTCCATATGCGAGTGATCTGCTCATGACACAAGACGTCGGGCTCGACTTCACCGACCGGGTCGTCATCGTGACCGGAGCGGGGCGTGGCTTGGGACGTGGTTACGCGTTGGGTCTGGCCGCCGCCGGCGCATGCGTCGTGGTCAACGCTCGGAGCACAGAAACGAGCGAGGCGGTGGCCGCCGACATCGTCGCGGGTGGAGGCCGCGCAATTGCCGTCGCGGCAGATGCACGTGAAGGCGAGCGCATCGTCGCGGCCGCGGTCTCCGCGTTCGGCAGGGTCGACGCACTGATCGCGAACGCCGGTGTCACCCGAGACCGGACCTTCCGGAAGATGTCCCAGCAGGACTGGTACGAGGTCCTCGGAGTGCATCTCGACGGCGCCTACCGCGGCTGCGCGGCGGTATGGCCACATTTCGTCGAGCAGGGAGCGGGGTCGATCGTGCTGACCACTTCGGGCGCGGGACTGCACGGCAATATCGGGCAGGCCAACTACGCCGCGGCCAAAGGCGGGATCATCTCCCTCGCAAAGAGTCTCGCGTTCGAAGGTAAGCGCTATGGAATACGGGTCAATGCCGTGGCACCGATGGCACTGACCGACATGACCGCCGACGTATTCGGCGACGGTCCCCTGACGAAGCTCGGCACCGACGCGGTGGTGCCGTATGCGCTGGCCCTCGCCCATGACAGCTGCCCGCTCAGCGGCGAGGTTATCGAGACGGGCGGCGGGTGGGCCGCCACGGTGCGGTGGGAACGGGCCGCGGGCGTGCGCCTGCCGTCAGGCGCGACAAGCGCAGACGTCGCGGCGCAGTGGAGCCGGATCGCCGATTACGGCGTCGGCTCCGATAACCCCACCTCGATCACCGACTCACTGCGCGCAGCCTGTGACGGCACAGCAGGATAGCGACGCCCCAGGGCGCTACCTACCCCGTCGGTACAGGGTCGCCTCGACCCGCGTCCCGATCTGCCCTGCCGCCGTGAAAATACTGGCTTCGACAGTCACGAATCGTCGCCCTGCCCGCTGCGGAGTCACGCGAAATACCAGTGGCGTCTCGGTCGCTGGGAGTGGTCGCACGAAATCCACTCCGACACTGACGATGTCGCTCTGCACACCATCGCCGGTACGCGCCACATGTTCGATGGCGGCGCACAGCGCCGCAGCCTGGACTCCGCCATGGACGACGCCCGACGGATTCGCGGTGCGAGGTCCGATGGGAAGCGTCCCGGTGTGGGGATCGGAATCGAACCGCAGCTCGAGCAGATCGATCAACGAACCGGCTTCGACGTGCGGCGGATCTGCTTCGTAAGGTAGCGGCAAGAAGGAGTCGCTTGCGACGAAATTCCCTGTCGCCGTGCCCAATACCATGCCGCTGGCGCTGCGCAGTTCGGCGGTGCTCACAAGCATGGCACCGGTGGCGAAGGAACGCCGCGCCACACCGCGCACCGTATCTGCGTCGCTCAGTCTGTCCGGATGGACGTGCAGGTCGATGCGCCGGGTGACACAGCTGCGCGGTGCGTGGTCGCCCAATGCGCTGCGCGCCAGGACCAGATCGATCAACGGCATCAGCCATCCAGGATTGCCAGCCGGAACCGGTTTGACGCATTCAGCTGCGCTGCAAGGCATTGCGTCACCGACGAACCGAACGCCGAACAGTTCGTCCGGCAGGCCGGTGGGCCCGAAAATTCCATGGTTGTTGCGAGCACACCGGGCAAAGTCGTCGGAGAAAGCGCACCGCGAGGGATCTGAATGCAGCGCTGGTGACATCGATACGAGTCCTCGAAAGTAGTGGCGGACAGCTCGCCGCGGGCATCCCGTTCCGAGGAGTCTGGGTGCCCGCGGCGACTAGCGGCGCAGTGGTGTCACCGATTGCGATGAATACGGGCGAAGGCGGTCCCGACACGGTCGACAACATCCGGGTGCCACACGATCTCACGGTAGGCCATGGTCTCGAACGACAGCGCGGAGATCGGATCCATGGCCGGAGACCGAAGAATCATCTCCTTGTTGAACATCGCGGACTTGGTTGTCGTCTCGGCGATGCTGGCGGCGACACGAGTGCCTTCATCCACAACGGAGCCGGTGGGGACGAGACGGTCCACCAGACCGATCCGGAGTGCTTCGTCGGCGTCGATGAGATCGCCGGCGAGGGTGAGGAGTTTGGCTTGGCTCAGGCCGACGATCTTCCACAGCGGCGAGAAGTAGGGGGTGAGTCCGAACTTCACCTGCGGGAAACCGAACCGGCCGTTCTGCGCACCGATGCGAATGTCGCAGAACACAGCGATATCGCAGCCGCCGCCGAGTGTGGGGCCCGCGCATGCGGCGATGGTCGGCTTCGGGTAGTCGAGCAGTGCGCCGTAGACCCGCAGACAGGCATCACCGTAGGCTTTGCGGGTCTCGGGGGTGAAGCCCGACTGCAGGTCGAGGTCGAGGCCGGCGCAGAATACGTCTTCGCCGCCGGTGAGCACCACGGCTGCGACGTCGTCGTCGTGTCGCCAGGCATCGAGTTGATCACCCATGGCGCCGAACAGTTCCAGACTGAGAGCGTTGCGACGCTCGGGGCGGTTGAAGGTGATGGTCCCGACGCCGCCGGAAACGGCGGCGTGGATGGCATGGTCGGTCATGTCGAGTCTCCTCATGTGAATATCGCTGCGGAGTGCAGGCTTACGTGGTCAGGCGGCCCCTGATGAGCTTGCCGGTGCGTGTGCGAGGCAGTTCGTCGACGGACTCCACGGATGCCGACCCGTCCTGCCGGGAGGTCGTGGCCGTAGTCGGTACGTTTCATCGGGTGATGCGCACCCCCTCAGGGCTGACGTGCAGCTCCTGTTTGCGAATCTTGCCGCTGGCCGTGCTCGGCAGGTGGTCGACGATCTCCCAGTACGTCGGGATCTTCTGGCGCGCCAGGCGCACTGCCTCGAGGTGTTCGATCAACGTCCTGGGCCCGTTCCAGGGCGCGCCGGCGCGCAGGACCAGCCAGGCGCCGACCCCCTCTCCGAGTCTGTCGTCCGGGATCGCGGTCACCGCAACGGCGTCGACGTCGGGATGTGAGCTGAGGGCCGCCTCGATATCGAGCGTCGAGAATTTCTCTCCGCCGCGGTTGATGATGTCTTTGATCCGGCCGGTCATGCGGACCCAGCCCTCGTCGTCGACGATGCCCACGTCACCGGGGTAGAACCAGCCCTCGTCGTCGATCTGAGCGGCAGTCAAGCCCGGGTCGGTGTAGGCGGTGAGCAGCTGCGGTCCATGAATTCGTAGCTCGCCTTCCTCTCCGGCGGGCAAGGGCTGCCGGTCATGGTCCACCGCTTCGATCCGCATGTCCGGCAAGACTCGCCCGTCCCATTCGGCCCGCCGGTACAGCGGAGCGTCCTTGGGAGCCGCCGCGCAGACCCCCGCGGTCTCGGTCATGCCGTAGCAGCGCATCGCCTCGACACCGACTGCTTCGGCACGAGTGATCGCGGACGGCGGGATGGTGGCTCCGGCGCAGGCGTACAGGCTGAGTCGGTGGTGCGGCGCAGCACCGGCCTCGTAGCGGTGCACGAGATCGCTGAGAAAGACGGTCGCTCCCATGGCGATGGTCGCGCGTTCGCGTTCGATGACATCGACAGCTTCGTCGGATCGCCACGCGGGCATCACGACCGAACGTGCGCCGAGGAAGGCGGGGAACACGACGCCCGCGATGAATCCGCCGAGGTGCGACAGCGGTGTGGCAGCGAGGATTACGCTGTCTGGGCCTGCCCGCAGGGCGGTCTGAAAGTTTCGCAGATGCGCGATCAGTGCCCTGCTTGTCAGCAGGACACCCTTGGGCGCCGAGGTGGTTCCCGAGGTGTAGAGCAACAGCGCGGGTTCCTCCGGATCCCGCGGCTCAGGCAGATCCGCGGATCGTCGATCGGCTGTTTCCTGCTCCGCGGGCACCATCGCCGGTGGCCGACTCCAGCCGTCGCGGTGTGCGCCGACGAGGTACCGGACCTTCGGCGTGTGCCCGAGATCATCGAGGAGGGCGTCGATCTCGGCCGCCGGGTCACGGTCGGACCATGCTTCCCCTACAGCGATGGCCGCAGGCAGACAGTCGGAGATGATCTGCCGGACTTCGTGTTCACGGTATATCGGCACCACCGGGGTGTTGATCGCGCCGATACGGAACGCCGCCATTTGCAGCACCAGTGCCTCGAGACAGTTCGGCAATTGCACCATGACGCGGTCGCCGGGCCGGACACCGTTGGCCACGAGGTCTGCGGCGACATCCTCGACCCAGGCATGGAATGTGCCGTAGGTGACGCGGTGATCTTCGAAACAGAACAGTTCTCGATCGTGGTTGGCTGCGGCTTGGTCGCCGAGCATGTCGCCGATGCGCAGCCCGCTCCACCCGCGGTGATGTGTCGAGGTCATCGCGTTACCTCGTTGGTGGAAATCGCCTCGGTGGCCGGTGCCGGGCGCAGGCGTTCGGTGGCTTTGCTCGTTCCTGCCCGGAGTCGATCGAGTCCTTCGGCGATGCGCCGGGTGAACAGGCCTCGCTGCAGCAGGTCCGATGTCACGCGTAGTTCGTAGGCGGTGGCTCCGATGTGGTCCATATTGTCCGCGCGCAGGGCGACTTCCTTGAGCACCGTGGTCAGCTCACTGCCGGCCTCGGCGATTTCCTTGGCCAGACGCAGCGCGGTGGCGCGGACCGCGCCCGTAGGCACGATCTCGTCGACCAGGCCGACACGCAGCGCCTCGGTGGCGGTGATGGGGTCTCCTGTGAACAACATCCGCCGCGCACGCTGGGCACCGACGCGGTGCGCGATGCCGTGGTAGAAGCCGTTCATCGCGTACTTGACCTGAGTGGATCCGAAGACCGCATTCTCGGAGGCGATCGTGATATCGCACATATTGGCCAGATCCATGCCATATCCGGGGGCGACTCCGGCGACTGCGGCGATGGTGGGCTTGCGGTAGTCGTAGAGAGTGGTCATGAGCTTGTGCGCGAGATCGTTGAATCGGATGCGCTCGTCGCCACTGGTGCCCTGAAGGACGTCGAGGGCCCAGCCGGCACAGAAGTAGTCCTCGTTGCCGACCAGCATGACGGCAGCGACCTCATCGTCGTACGCCCACCCTTCGAGAGCGGCGATGATCTCGTTGTGCAGTTCCCAACCGAGGGCGTTGCGCTTCTCGGGGTGGTTGAGCTGGATGATGCCGACGCCGTCTTCGACGGTCGTGATCAGGTACTGGGGGCCGGTCATCGACGTCCTTCCTCCGGTTCGATCGGTGGGCGTGGGGTCACGGACGGTGGGCGATGGACATCAGATAGGCGCCGCCGTTCTTGTCACCGCGGGGAGGGAGGACACCGAGCTGGCGGAGCATCCCGACGATGTCGAACGCCGCGGTGTAATGGGATAGCAGGCCTTCGTCGAAGGCGAGGAAGATGTCGCAGCCAGTGGTCGCGAACGTCTTGTCCGTGCGGCCGAATTGCTTCGGCGCTCCGCCGCTCTGGTGGAACATGAACAGGCCGCGGCCGTCGGCGGGTGCGCTGAAGGTCTGTACCTCCTCGAAGTGCACGTCCGGCATCGCCTTCCAGATGGCGTCGACGTACGCGCGGACGGCCTCGCGGCCGCGCAGCGGCCCAGGCCAGAACACCTGTTCGTCCCACAGGATGTCCGGATGGAGGAGGTCGAGCACCTGGTCGGTGTCGTGGGAGTTCCATGCGTCGAGCCATCGCCGGCCGAACGCCTGGATGAACGCGTCGGTGACGGGCGGGTGCTCGATGGGCTCGGTCGTTGTCATTCACATTCCTCGGGATCGATGGGGTTGTGGTCGGGGGTGCGGTGCACCCGGGCGGCGGGGAAGTCGGGGCGCCGCTTGGCGAGGAAGGCCGCGACACCTTCGGAGCCCTCGGGCGAGGCGAGGGCGTCGGCGATGAGCGTGGCCTCGACGGACAATTGCGCTGCCAGGGAACTGTCCCCGGCTCCGCGAACCAGCCGGACAGTATGGCCGGCGGCGACGCGGGGTCCGCAGGCCAGGGCGGACGCCAGGTCGAGCGCTACGGCGCGCGCGCTCCCGGTGTCGGCGACCCGGCTGACCAGGCCCAGATCGCGTGCCTCGATGCCGCCGAGGGGGCTGTTGGTCAAGAGTATGTCGCACGCCCGGGCCGATCCGACGGCGCGAGGCAGGCCCCAGGACACGCCGCAGTCCGGGGAGAGCCCGACGCCGATGTACGCGGACCGGAATGTGGTGGTCGGCTCCGCGACGACGAGATCTGCGGCGAGTGCCAGACCGAGGCCGGCACCCGCACAGTTGCCGTGGACGGCGGCGATCACCGGCATCGGCAGCGATCGCATCACTGTGATGGCTTGGTGAACCGCATCGGCGAGGTCGCGGATGTAGTCAGCCGGGGCTGGTGCGTGAGCGAAGTCTCGCACGTCACCGCCGACGCAGAAGTCCCGGCCGCGGCCTGCGAGTACTACGGCGCCGGTCTCGTCAGCAGCGGCAATGTCGGCCAGCCGGTCGCGCAGTCGTCGAGCGGAGATGAGGTCGATCGCATTGCCGCACTCGGGTCGGTCGAGCTCGACGATCACGACGTCGCCGGAACCGGTATCCGGCGCGCTCACAAGCCCATGTCCTTGCTGATGATCTCTTTCATGATCTCGCTGGTGCCGCCGTAGATCGTCTGGACCCGGGCGTCGGCGAACGACCGGCAGACCGGGTGTTCGCGCATGTAGCCATATCCCCCGTGCAGCTGCAGGCACCGGTCCGCGACCCTGACCTGCAATTCGGAGCACCAGTACTTGGCTTTCGCGGCCCGCGCCGCGGTTAGCTCCTTGCGGGTGTGCAAGTCCACGCAGTGGTCGACGAATACCCGCGCGATGTCGATCTCGGTCTGCAGCTCGGCGAGCAGGAATCGGCTGTGCTGGAAACTCCCGACCGATTGGCCGAAGGCACGCCGCTCGGTGACGTAGTCCACCGTACGACCGAGCACACCCTCGGCCGCCCCGACCGCGGTGACCGCGAGCGACAGCCGTTCCTGGGGGAGGTTGCGCACGAGGTAGAAAAAGCCCTGGCCCTCCTCCCCGAGGCGGTTGGTGGCGGGGACGCGGACGTTGTCGAAATGCAGTTCACTGGTGTCCTGGCCGTGCATCCCGAGCTTGTCCAGGTTTCGGCCGCGTTCGAAGCCTGGCATCCCGCGTTCGATGACGAGCAGGGTCAGTCCGCGGTGCTTGTCCGGTGAGGTGCGGACCGCGACGACCACCAGGTCGGCGTTCTGGCCGTTGGAGATGAACGTCTTCGAGCCGTTCACGACGTAGGTGTCGCCCTCGCGCACGGCGGTCGTCGCGATACCGGACAGGTCACTGCCCGCGCCGGGCTCGGTCATCGCGATCGCGCCGATCAGATCCCCGGAGACCAGGCCGGGCAGCCAGCGTTGCTTCTGGTCGTTGTCGGTGAGGTCGAGGAGATACGGGCCGACCACGTCGTTCTGCAGCGCCAGGGAGAGTCCGGCCGAGGCGAGGCCGGCCCGGGCGAACTCTTCGTCGACCACCGCCGAGAACCGCCAGTCGTCGATACCCGGCCCTCCGTACTGCTCCGGTGTCGCGTGCATCAGCAGTCCAAGCTCGCCGGCGCCCGTGAACAGGGACCGGTCGACGATGCCAGCGGTCTCCCATTTCGCATCGTTCGGTGTGACCTGGGTCTTGATGAAACCCTGGACCGTCCGGCGGAACTGCTCGTGGTCTGCGTTGTAGACCGTGCGGAGGCCGTGGCCGCTCATTCCGGAGCTCCGTCGAGGAAGAGATCGATTTTCAGCTGGGATTCGGCGGCGTCGCCGTAGCGGTAGGCCGCGAGGTCTGTCACGCCTGCCCATGCGAGCACTTCGTCGTCGATCAGCGTGCGGCCGGTGACCGCTCCTGCGGGGCGGGTCAGGATCGTGTGTGCGGCGTCGGCCATGATCTGCGGCTTGCGGGAGACCGCCATCGCGGCTTCGCCGCCCACGATATTCTGGACCGCGTCGGTTGCGATCGTCGTCCGCGGCCACAAGCAGTTGGCCGAGAGCGGGACCGGATGGTCCTGTGCGGCGAGGCCGGTCGTCAAAATGGTCATCGCGTACTTGCTGAGGGTGTACGGAGCGTGTGCCCCGAGCCAATGCGGTGCGAGATTGATCGGCGGGGACAGGGTGAGCACCTGCGCGGAGTTCGATCGATGCAGGTGCGGGAGTGCGGCGCTGATCATCAGAAACGTGCCGCGCGCGTTGATGTCCTGCATCAGGTCGTAGCGCTTCGGCGGCACCTTCCCGATCGGTGCCAGAACGATCGCGGACGCATTGTTGACCAGCACATCGATCCCGCCGAAGGTGTCCACTGCGGCCTCGACCGCGCGGGTCACGTCCTCCTCGCGGCGGACGTCGCCGACGACCGCCAGGCCGCGGCCGCCCGCCGCTTCGATCTGCTCCACCGCGGTATGCACCGTCCCCGACAACCGGGGGTCGGGGGTGTCGGTCTTGGCGAGAATGACGACGTTGGCGCCGTCTTGAGCCGCGCGGGTGGCGATCGCCAGACCGATGCCGCGGCTGCCGCCCGACATCAGCACGGTTCGGCCCTGGAGCGGACGGGGTGACTCGGTCCAGATCGCTGTGGGGGAAGTGAGGTTGCTCATCGGTAATCACCGCCGTTCTCCGCCAAGGCGACCAACGACGCCGGCGGTTGGAAGCGCGACCCGTATCGGTTTGCGAGTTCTCGTGCACGATCCACGAACCCCGCTGGGCCGCCGCTGTATTGGTTGATGTACTGGAGGACTCCGCCGGTCCAGGCCGGGAATCCGATACCGAGGATCGAGCCGACGTTGGCGTCGGCCACCGACCGCAGCACCCCGGAGTCGAGGCAGCGCACAGAGTCGAGGGCCTCCGCGAACAGCATCCGCTCCTGCATGTCGAGCAGCGGAACCTCGGTGTTCGTGCCACCGAAAGCGTCCTTCAAGCCGGGCCATAGACCTTTCCGGCGCCCGTCGGCGTAGTCGTAGAACCCGGCGCCGGCAGACCGTCCCTTGCGGTCGAAGTCGGCGATCATTCGGTCCAGCACGGGCCATCCGGGGTGGGCCGGGAACTCGACGCCGTTGGCCCGCAATCCCTCTCGGGTCTCCTCCCGGATCCGCTGCACCAGGGTCAAGGTGAGTTCGTCGACGAGTGCGAGCGCGCCGACCGGGTAGCCGACCTGGGTCGCTGCCTGCTCGACCGATGCCGCGGGGACTCCTTCGCCGACCAGGGCGATGGCCTCGTTGACGAATTCCAAGATGACGCGGCTGGTGAAGAATCCTCGACTGTCGTTGACAACGATGGGGGTCTTGTCGATCTGCTGGGCGATGTCGATGGCCTTGGCGAGAGTGGCGTCGCTCGTCTTCTCACCGACCACGATCTCGAGCAGCGCCATCTTGTCGACCGGGGAGAAGAAGTGCAGGCCGATGAACTGATCCGGTGCAGCCAAGCCCGCGGCCAGGTCTGTGATCGGCAATGTGGAGGTATTGGATGCGATCACGGCACCCGGGGCAAGGTGGGGAATTGCTTCCGCGATAACGCGCCGTTTGAGATCGGGGTTTTCGTACACGGCTTCGATGAGCAGATCGGCGCCCGACGCGTCCGCGGGCTTGGCCGATGGCCGGATACGCGCGAGTACCTCGTCACGGTTGGATACCGTGGTTCGGCCCTTCGCCACTGCCGTGTCGAGGATCTTGGCGCCGTAACCCTTTCCGCGCTCGGCAGCGTCGACGCTGATGTCTTGGAGCACGACATCGAGTCCGGCCTGCGCACAGACGTACGCGATTCCGGCGCCCATCATCCCGGCGCCGATGATCACAGCCTTCGTGGCGTGGTGCCGGTCGTAGCCCGATGGCCGGCTTGCGCCGCGCTTGATGGCCTGCATGTCGAAGAAGCTTGATCCGATGATGTTTGCCGAGATCTGGCCGCAGATCAGATCGGTGCAGTACCGCGACTCGATGGTTTGGGCGTTCTCGAAGTCGACCTGTGCGCCTTCGACGGCGGCGGCGAGCAGATGGTTCGCCGCAGGGTTGGGTGCGCCGTGTGAGCGCTTGCGCAGAGTTGCGGGCAGCATCGGCAGTACCGCGGCCAGGTTCGCCGAGGCCGGGGTGCCCCCAGGGATCACGTAGCCGGGGCGGTCCCATGGCTGGGATGCGTCCGGGTTGTCCGCAATCCACCGGCGTGCGGCAGTGGCGAGGTCGGCGACACCGGGGACGAGTTGGTCGATCAACCCTGCGCCCAGTGCTTGTTGCGAGCCGAATCTGCTTCCGGTCAGCAGAATGTCGTCGAGGGCCGTCCGGATGCCGAACATGCGGACGGTGCGGGTTGTTCCTCCGGCTCCGGGCAGTAGTCCGAGGGTGACTTCGGGTAGGCCGACGATGACCTCGGGGGAATCGACTGCGATGCGGTGGTGGCACGCGAGGGCGATCTCGAGCCCGCCACCGAGCGCGGCGCCGTTGATCACCGCGACGACCGGCCGGCCCAGGGTCTCGAGTTTCCGTAAGGCGGCCTTGATGGTGTCGAGCATTCGACGGACTGTGGGGGCGTCCGCAGCGGTGGCGGCCTTCATCATGGCCAGGTCTCCCCCGGCGAAGAAGGTCTTCTTCGCCGAGGCGATGACGACACCGGTGATCTCCTCGCGGACGGCAGTCAAGTGGTCGACGAGTGCCGGCAGTTGCTCGGTGAACCGTGAGTTCATGGTATT
The DNA here is from genome assembly GCF_055584605.1 of Nocardia sp. NPDC102475. NCBI lineage: Bacteria > Bacillati > Actinomycetota > Actinomycetes > Mycobacteriales > Nocardiaceae > Nocardia > Nocardia sp. NPDC102475. The sequence continues at coordinate 16,821 of NZ_JBVJLS010000038.1, forward strand.
CGTCGACTGCGTCGGGTCGTCCATGGTGATGGTCACGATGCCGTCGTCGACGTCCCATCGGAACATGTCGTGGTCGAATGGGTCGATCATCCGAATGGTCTCCTACTGCTCGGGGATTCGGTAGTGCGGTGGCCGGCCGACGGTCAGACGCGTTCGATCAGGGTGGCGACGCCCATGCCGCCCCCGATGCAGAGCGTCACGACCGCGCGGCGTGCATCACGGCGTTCGAGCTCGTCGAGCATCGTGCCGACGAGCATCGCGCCGGTCGCCCCCAGCGGATGACCCATCGCGATGGCACCGCCGACGACGTTGACCTTCTCGTCGGGGATGCGGAGGTCCTTCGCGTATTTGAGGGGCACGGCGGCGAATGCCTCGTTGATCTCGAACAGGTCGATCTCGTCGACGGTCAGTCCGACTCTGTCGAGCAGCTTCCGGGTCGCGGGGATCGGTCCGGTGAGCATGATTGTCGAGTCCGCGCCCGAGGTGGCGGTCGCGACGATCCGCCCTCTGGGCGTGAGCCCGAGGGAGGAGCCGACGCTTTCATCCCCGATCAGCACCAGCGCCGCACCGTCGACGATGCCGGACGAGTTGCCGGCGTGGTGGACGTGGTCGATCCGCTCGACCCAGTGGTATCGCTGCAGCGCCACCGCGTCGAAGCCTCCGTGTTGGCCGAGGGTCGCGAACGCCGGCTTCAGATTCGCAAGAGATTCGACCGTGCTCTGCGGCCGCATGTACTCGTCGTAATCGAGAATCGTCTCGCCGTTACGGTCCCGCACCGGCACAACGGATTTCGCGAAATAGCCACCCGACCAGGCGGCGGCCGCGCGCTGCTGCGACCGAACGGCATACGTGTCGACGACGTCGCGGGTGAAGCCTTCCATCGTGGCAATGAGATCGGCGCTGACCCCCTGCGGGATGAACGAGGTCGCGAGGTTGGTCTCCGGGTCGTTCATCCAGGCTCCGCCGTCCGCACCGAGCGGTACGCGCGACATCGACTCCACACCGCCGGCGATGACGAGACGGTCCCACCCCGAACGCACCTTCTGCGCCGCGGTGTTCACCGCCTCGAGGCCGGAACCGCAAAAGCGATTGAGCTGTACTCCGCCGACCGTGTCGGGCAATCCGGCGGCCATCGCAGCGGTGCGCGGCAACACCGACCCCTGATCACCGACCGGCGACACAATCCCCAGCACCAGATCGTCGATCATGCGCGGATCGAGTTCGGGATGCCGCCTACGCAGCTCATCGATGAGGCCGATGACCAGCGCGACCGGCTTGACGGAGTGCAGCGCCCCCGAGTTCTTGCCCCGGCCGCGCGGCGTCCGGATGGCGTCGTAGATGAATGCTTCGGACGTGGGTACAGAGACCGACATCGTCATGTGCCCTTCTGCTGAAGTACCGCGAGCCACAGGCTCACCTTCCATCGGACTATATTCTAGTTAATATTCACTAGGCAAGCCCCGGGTAGAGTCGACCCCGGCTCTCAGCACTCGAAACCGAGGCGGCCGGAGGAAGCAGAGGACGAAAAGTGGTGGCGGGCGAAGCAGTCGAAGAGGATGCAGCGGCGCGTCCCCGAAGTCGGATGAGCGCAGCAACGCGGCGGCAGCAGCTCGCGATCGCGGCAGCGAAGCAGTTTCACCATCTCGGGTTCCATCGCGTCACTCTCGCCGCCGTGGCCGCCGACGTGGGCGTGACGGCACCCGCGGTGTATCGGCACTTTCGGAACAAGCAGACCTTGCTCGTAGGCGCGATCGACAGTGGCCTGTCTCTGGCGGAAGCGGCCGTCACGCAACCACACGATGCACCTTGGGACGACCGGCTGGAGCGGCTCGCGACCGCGGCAGCGGACCGCCGGGATCTCTGGGCTCTGCTGCAGCGGGAGATGCGCCACCTCCCCCCAGTCGACCGGGAACCACTCGAGAGCCGCTTCACGGCTGTGACCACGGAACTGCGGCGTCAACTCGGTACGATCCGAGCAGACCTGTCGCCAGCTGACTCGCGGCTGCTGATCACTGCCGTTCTCGCGGTATTTTCGAGCCAGTCGACCTACCCTGCGCGCAGCCCGAGAGCAGAGCGACGTCGGGTTCTCCGCGCCGCAGCCGCAGCACTTTCGCGGATTGAGTGGCCCCCCATTCCAACGCCCGCCGCACCGGCCGTCGACACCAGCCGGCCCGGCTCCGGAGTAAGCGAACCGGCGGTCGCGGCGGCCGACCGCAACGACGCGGTACCGGCGGCGCGACGCGAGGAAGTACTCATGACAGCGATCCGGTTGTTTCACGAGCACGGTTACGCCGCAATAAGTCTCGACGATATCGGCGCCGCAATAGGCATGGCGGGCCCGAGTATCCTCTACCACTTCCCGGCGAAAGCCGATCTATTGATCGAAGCCTTCAGCCGCGCCAGCGCCTCCCTGTCGGCAGCCCGCGGCGAGTTGAGCACCGTAACCCTGGATGATCTGGTCGCAATCTACGTCGACCTGGGCGTACGCGAGCGACTCCTGTTCGGGGTATACGTCCTCGAAGCCGTCAGCCTCCCCGAGGACGCGGGCCGGACGATCCGCCGAGCCCTCGACGCCGACGTCGACGCATGGACCGAGGCACTTGTAAACGCACGGCCCGATCTCACCGACATCGAGGCCACCATCCTGGTCCACGCGGCCCGGGCGGTCGTCCATGATGTGGTCAGGATCGGCCACCTCCACGAACGCCCGACGATCGCTGCAGAACTCGCGACCATGGTCCGATCGGTACTCTGGACCAATCTTGCAGCCACACCCGGCAGGGCTTGATCGGACGGCGGACGGAATCACCTAGCAGGCGTACTCGTGGACGCCCTGCGTCGGGCCCGGTAGCCCGGCGGCCGCGAGCCGGGACTTCGTCGTCCGCTCGCCCGAACCGCCGAGGTAGTCGTCCGCCTCACGCCGAGCGGGCCAACGCCGTCTCATGATCGACGCACGTGTGCCCGTATTCGCCGCCGTGCCGGCGTAGCAGGGCGGCTGCCTTCTGTGCATCGCCCGCATACAGCGCGACGGCGATGGGGGCGTGTTCCCGGGCAGCCTCCGCCAATGAGACCGATGGCGCAGCCAGGCTCACCACGGTCAGGATCTCGATAGCCAATGCGTTCCATGCGCCCCACAGCGCCGGATTCCTCGCAGCCGCAACTATTTCGCGGTGAAAGGCACAGCTGGCTCGGGCGAACACATACACATCTTCGTTTCGTGCTGCGTCGAACATCACGGCCAATGACTGGTCGAGTCGCCGGGTGTCCCCGGCGAGATGAGGTGCGGCCGCCTCGCCGGCCATTGCCTCCAGCACGGCGCGGACCCGACGATAATGCGCAAGGTCTTCGCCACGGATTTCCCGAACCCAGCTGCCTCGGTTGGGCTGGCATTCCACGAGCCCGGAGCAGGCCAGCTCACGCAAAGCTTCGCGAACGGGCGCCTGGCTGATGTTCAGGGTCGCGGCAACGTCGAGTTCGCGAATCGGGTCACCGGGGATGAGGAGCCCGTCCAAGATCTGTTCGAGCAGAAACTCCCGGACCTTGGCTCGCAAGGGCTGACGTGGCGGCACAGCTTTCCTTTGCACCTGTTTCCTTCCCTCCGACAACTGCACCTGTGGGCGGTCCGGACCGCATTCGACTACACGTACTCGGTAATCGCGGCAGATTCGCCCTCGTTCAGCTCGGCGATGATGGCTTGCTGCGCGACCGGAGGCAGCGTGTGCACTACGTGACGCACGCGCTCGCGCCGTCGATGCACCGCTTGGCGGGCAGGCATCCCGGGCTGGGCGCGCATCTGCGGCGGGATGCCCTCGATCTCGTCGATACCGGAGTCGTAGTGCCCGGCGTCCGCGAGCGCCTGCTCGCGCGCCCTCTGGGCCTCGTCCTTCTCCTCGGTCATGCCGATCGGGCCGACCATGCGGCCGTTGAGGAACTGCTTGACCACCGGCTCCTCCGAGGTCAGCAGCACCTCACGCGGACCGAACATCACCAACTGCCGACGAAACAGCATCCCGATGTTGTCGGGGACAGTCCGTGCGAGGCTGATGTTGTGGGTCACGATCAGGATCGTCGCGTCGATCTGCGCGTTGATGTCCAGCAGGAGCTGGCTGATGTAGGTGGTTCGCACCGGGTCCAGACCGGAGTCCGGCTCGTCGACGAGGATGATCTGCGGATCCAGCACCAGCGCGCGGGCCAGGCCGGCACGCTTGCGCATACCACCGGAGATCTCACCGGGCAGCTTGCCCTCGGCGCCGAGCAGACCCGTCAGCTCGAGCTTCTCCATCACGATCTGCTTGATCTCGGATTCGCTCTTCTTGGTGTGCTCGCGCAACGGGAAGGCCACGTTGTCGAACAGGTTCATCGAACCGAACAGCGCGCCGTCCTGGAACAGAACGCCGAACAACTTGCGGATCTCGTAGAGCTCCTTGTTCGAGCAGGTGGTGATATCGGTGCCGTCGATGTAGATCGAGCCACGCTCGGGACGCAACAGACCGATCAACGACTTCAAGAACACCGACTTACCGGTACCGGAGGGGCCGAGCAGAGCGCTGACCTCCCCCGTCGGCAGAGTCAACGAGACATCCTGCCAAATCCGCTGCGAACCGAAAGACTTTGTAACACCTTCGGTCCTCACCTCGACGCCCATCACGATATCCTTCCAATTTGTCGAACCGGGACACGCCGTGCTATCGGTCGGCGCTCCTGCTCGCCGGCACTGAGGTATGGCCGGATGCAATCGCTTTCGGCCGCCTTCCGGTCACTTCGGACCGATTGGAGCCATTCCACCGACATCGGTGATGAGCCAATTCTTCGCGCGGTCCATGGTTATCGTGTAAGCAGCGGTGGACTGAACACCGTCTGGCGCCTGCGTGTTCTTAGTCGTGACGTTCACGAATGCGACAACGGTATAACTGTCACCATTGTGCGACTTCACCTGCGCTGCAATCGGTTGCGCCGTCGAAGTCCAGCTCAGCGGCGTTATCACCTGCTCCATGGACGTCGCTGCCTCGGAGAGTTTCGCGCTCAGTTCCGGCGACGTGTTCACGACGAGCTTCTTGTGCCACGCCGCAAGATCCTTGTAATCCATGGTGGCCGCGCCAGTCGCATAGGTGAGCCCGCTCTGTTCCGCATGCTGTGCGATTTGTGACGCGTCTTGCAGTTCAGCCAAACTACGATTCTTTTCCGCGAGTTGATATCCGAGGACGCTGGTCGCTGCCACAAAAGCGAGCATCACAACTCCCGCTGCGGCACCGATGGCCCAGCCACGCCGCCACACAGGTTTGTCATCCTCGCGTTCTGCGTTCACCCGCTCTGCTTGTCTGCGTCCGTCTCGTTTCGGTTCCACAGGCGACGGCAAATCGGCGGACCGCCCGGTTGTCCTTGTGTCGGCCTCGTCCGTCTCGCTGCAGTTGGTGGCTCGCGACTTGCTGTCGGCGGTTGATGTGGTCATTTTTAACCTCACCTTCTGGTCGGGTTCGATTCAGTTGGGCCGAGGGGCGCCAACGTTTACTACTAGTCCGTCGCCGGTGCCCGAAACGGACATCGCAGTTCGCATGAGCTGGCCCAGATCGACCGTTTGTAGTTGTGACGTCACCGCTGAGATCGCCGGCAACGCCGCATCACCGATTACCTTGAGGTTCGGGGCTGCTTTGTCGAGGAAGCCCTGGAGCCGCTCGAGGAACGGCCCGGCTCCGTCGGTCAATTCGGTCGGCAGATTGTCGGTCCGGACGAACTGAGCGCACCAGTCGAGGAAGACCTCGAGTTGTTCGCCGAGATCCCGGACAGGGTCCCCGGACGCCGCCAGCGAACCACTCACGTCAGCGCCGCGGTCCAGCAAATCCTGGAACTTGTCGAGCAACGCTGTGAACGGCGCGCGTGTCGACAGAATCGTGGTCTGCAGCAGAACGCCTGCCCGATTGAGATTGGCGAGCACATCCTGATCGACCACCAGGCCCTGGTTCATTTCGGCGACGATCTGGTCGACCTTATCTGTGCGCACCTGTTCGAGAACCTCAACCAGGCGTTGCGAGAGTTCGTCGAAGCTGGTCGGCACCGACACCGACTGCGCGGTGAGCACCGCTCCCGCGGGCAGCCCTGGGCCCGAATCACTGCTCGGTGGAACCACGTTCAGATATGCCTCGCCCAGGGCCGAGAGGCTGTCGACCCGGAACTGGGATCGGACGGGGATCGTATAGGAATCCTTGTAGTTCCAACCGATGGTGACGCCGGTCAGCGAGGTGTGCACGTCGGTCACCCGTCCGATCGGCACACCTCGATACAGAACTCGAGAGCCCACGACGAGTCCGTTGCTGTGTGAGATCTTCAATTGCGCAGTACGGACTTCTAGTTTGTCGGTAACCGGAAGTCCCACCGACACCATGTATGCCAGCGAGGCGGCGACAACCATGATCATCGCTCCGATGGAAGTGATATTGCGCAGGTTCATCGAACTGCCCCCAGCATGCGCAGGATCGTCTCGGCATTCGCGAGGACGTCATCGCCCGCGGGCGAGGTTGCCGAAACGATGGTGATATCAGGCCGGCGGATGAACGGAAACAGGTTGTCGCTCAGGAATTTCTGCAGGAGTTGCTCGTTGCTGCCGACTGCATCGATACCGTCGCGCACAGTGGATATCGATCCATCGGCGGAGTGAAGTAGCGGAACCAGCCAGTATCCGCCCTCGAATACGCTGCCGACACTGGGGAGAACCACTCCGACCTGCTGGAGTCCGAGCGAGAGCTGACTCCAGTAGTGCATACCTTCGGGCGACAACATCTTGCCGAGTTCGTCGGCCCGGCTGTTGATCGCCCCCGCGGTAGCGTTCATCGCGTCGATCATCACGTCGACGCTCGTTGTGTGCGCGGCGACGTTGCGCGTGTCGACCGACGCGATAGACGAGACGCGCTGAGTCTGTTCGAGGACCGGAAAGCTCTTGTTGATCATGCGCATCGCGTCTTGCGCACTTCGGATGCTCCCGCCGTTGACGAAGTTCGCGAGGACGGCGAGCGTGTTCTCCAAGGGCGGCGGCGATGTGGTCTGATTCAGTGGAAGGAGTCTGGTGTCGGCACTGTGCGAGGTTTCCGTGTCGGCCGATCCGGACGACTGGATGGATACGAAGGAGTCGCCGAGGACTGTGGCTTGGCGAATCGATGCGTGCGCGTCGGGGGCGATCGACATCTTCTTGTCGAAGCCGACGACGACGTCCGCGCTGGAGCTGCTCAGTTTCACCGAGTCGACGTGCCCCACCTTGACGCCGTTCAGGGTCACGTCGGCGCCGTCCGTCAGGTTCAGAATGGTCGCGAACTGGATGGTCAGTTTCTGACCCGAACTGGTGGACTGGAGTTCGGTGGCCAGCGTGCCCGGATTCAGGGAACAGCCGGTCGCCACCGTGGCGACCAATCCGCACAGTAGCGGCGCCACCCGCCGTCGGAGGTGCGTCAGATTTCGGCCGCCGCTCGTCATCGGACACCTCCGATCGCCAGAACCGCGTCGAGACGAACTGCGATCGACGCCGGATCGTTCGGCGCGACAAAACAAGTCGCAGGGACGGACTCGTTGACCGCCGCGCACACCTGAGACGGGTTGCCCACCTTCACTTGGATCATGGGCGGCGCGGCCTGAAATGCCGGGCCGCGTCCTGGTTGCGACACGAGCGTGGCGACGGAGGCCAGCGAGGGAAGAACATTCAGTCCGTTCTGCAGCTCGGGAACGTGTGTCGCGGCGATGTGAATACCCTCGGCGGCGACATCGGCGGCGGCCCAGAGTTCCTGTCCGTATTTGGTCTGCACATCGTTGATGGCGTCGATCAGTGGAATCAGTCCCTCCACCATGGCGGAAGCGCCGGGCCACAGCTTCGTGGTCGCAACGACGGATGCATCGGGGAGCTTGCGGACCACGGACTCGATATCCGACCACTGATTCAAAACCGACGTCGTCAGCGGTGCCATGGACACGATGATCGTCCCGATATCGGTGATCAGCTTGTCCGGATCAGCAGCCGCCGCCGACGCGGTCCGAACCAGCGTCGCGGCCGAGGGACCTACCCCTTGAACGCTTCGGGCCATGGAATCGACAGCTTCTTCGATGGTCTGCGAGTCGCCTTGCGGTGCCAGCTGTTTCAGGAAGTCCCCTGCCGAACCGGCAATTTCCGAGATGCTCTTCGGCGTGTAAGCGTTTTCGACTTTGATGCAGTTCGCCGGTGTCAGTTCCGCGGCCGACGGCTGCTCGGGTGCCACGAGTTCCAGCGATCTGTCGGCGAGCACGGATTTCGATCGGGTGACCGCCCGCACGTCGGCTGAGACCGAGCGGCCGCGCTTCAGGGAGAACTCGACCTTGACAGCGTCGGGCTGGGGCGTGATCGAGGAGATCGTGCCGATGGGATACCCCATCTGGGTGACCTCGTTTCCCACGTAGAGACCTATCGAGTCCGGAAGCATCGCACAGTAACCTTGTGTGGCGCTCGACTTTTCGTCGTCGGATTTGATGTACACCGCAATTCCGCAAACGGTCGCGGCAATCACGACCGCTACTCCCACCGAGGTGAACACTTTCTTACGACGTTGCATCAGCAAGCCCTTCCCGCGACCGGCAGGCAGATTGCCGAACCGTCGATCGTCTCGCCCGCCGCAGCGTTGCTGCCCGAAAGTTGGGGGCCGACCAGCTCTTTCAGCCGTTGCTGCAAAGGAGTGAGGTTGTTTATCAGGTCGTTCATTCCGTCACGGAGTTGGCCGGCGCCCGACCTGACGCGTTCGACCAACTGGGCGATATCGGTTTCGTGGTGCACATAGAACTCCGACACTGCGCCGATCCTGAGGAGAACCTCACCGAGTTGTTTGAACGCTTCGGAGAATCCGGCTCGATAAATGTAGTACGTCGACAGCACGATGTTGATTTTGTTTGCGAGCGTGAATACGAACTCGCGGCTCGCGTTGAAAGTGGACGAATACTCGCTGACCAAACCTACGGTCGCCTGCACTTGTTGTTTCTGTCGATCGAGCACCGTGGCCAGGGTTTGCATTCCGGCAACGACATTCCGCAGTGCTTCCGGGTTCCCACCGAGACCACTGTTGATCTGCTCCAGAATTTTGTCGATGGGCACCCCGGTGACCTCACCGGTCACCCGCGGAAGCTGCTGCAGTGTGTCAGCGATGGTATAAGGCACCGTCACGCGTTCGATTGGCACCGAGATGTGACGAGCGTGTCCCGCGCGACCGAGCGGCACGAGGGTGACGAAGTACCCTCCCACCGCGGTGAGTAGCCGAACGTCGACCCGCGTCCGATCACCCAGTTCGACCGACGATTTGACGGAGAGATCCACTGTCACTTGCCGGCCGTCGAACCTCAAACGATCGACCTTTCCCACCGACACACCGGCGATTCGCACATCTTCTCCCCCGCGTAGCGACACGGCATCACGCGTAGTGAACGTCACGATCTGCTGGTTGGGCGGCGTGACATAGAAATATGTGGTGATCACCGTGACCACGGCGACCAGCCCGAGTGCCATTACGCCGACAACGGGTTCGCTGAGTCCGCGACGCTTCTTCCATTTCGCTATGCGTTGCATACGATCACACTGCTTCCGCCCATCAGAACCCTTACTGTCGCGGGCAACTGCGCAGCTCCATGGCTGCATTGCGCAGACCCTGATTGCGGGGAAGCCACCGGTGTGGCCAATCCGGTCATGATCGTGGGAAACAGACCCAGCGCCGACCGGAGGTTGGCCACGGTCGGAAAGGCATCGTTGAGAATTTTGTCGACATCTGTCGACGGCTCGATCCCCAAGCCGGATAGGATGTGATGGAGCGTGCTCATCAGGGGAGGTCCGTACTTGGCTGCCTTGGGAAACTCGTCGAGCACTGTCATCGCGGAGTCGATCGGTCGTTCGATGTCCCTGAGGAATTCGATGATCTGCGGCGACTTTCCGCCCAGTGTCGCGGCGATGCGACTGAGGTTGGCCACGAGCGTCGAAATCACCGCGGCGCGGTCGGTGGTGTATCGGGACAGCTTGTCGACGCTGTCGAGCATCGGCGCGAGCCCGCTGCCGTCGCCCTGAACCAGGGTGAGTGCGTTCCGCGTGAACTCGTTGATTTCGTTGGGCTGCAAGGTTTCCAGTGCGGGTTGCAGGCCGTTGAACAGGGTCGTGATGTCGAAGGAGGGGACTGTGTGGTCCAGTCCGATGTGTCGTGTGGGCGCTCCGGCGTCACCGCTACCGGTAATGTCTATGAAGCGCACTCCGGACAGGTTCGCGTATTTGATCGCAAGTTTGCTTTCAACAGTCAACTTCTCGGTGTCGTTGACCGTGAAATTGACACGCGCAAAAGAACTGTCGCCGGCCTGGTGCAGCTCGACAGCTTCCACCTTTCCGACTCGCACCCCTCGGATTCGTACGTCCGCATTGGGTCTCAACCCCGACGCGTCGCTGAAGTCGGCGCTGTATTGCGCCGGACGTTCACCTGTGGGGTTCTTGATGGCGTTCTGAATGAGTACGAACAGCAGCGAGGCCACGACTCCTGCGGCGATGAGGCGCAACGCTGGACCCACCAGCCTGACCGGTATGTATTTCTTCACCTGGGCCTCGATTCAGATGGGGCACTGAGTCCCACTACTGGTGTCTGGAGCACCGGCAGCAGCTCGAGAGCGAGCTTGACCTTCAGAGTTCGGGCACCATCGGGGCCCGGGCCGAAAGCTCCGTCGAGATTGCTGACAAGGGTGCGGAGAGTGACGGGGGTGAGTGCCCCCTCCCCCATCGCAGGCAGCAGATCGGCCGCGCTCTTGACGATCTGGACGGTCGATTCCAGATTCGATCTGTTGGAGGTCAGCAGAGTGCCGACGAGGGTGAAGAACTGGTTGGCGATTGCTTCGAGCGCTTTCGCGTACCGGTTCTGAATGTCGTCGCCCGCTGGACGAAGCTCGCTATTGTAGACGTGAAAGCCTGCGTCTATCACTCCGAGAGTGAACGGCGGCAGCGCTCCGGCAATATCGTTGTAGCGGTCGATGAGGTAGTCGGGCATCGACCGTTGCGTCCGTTCCACCGTTTCGGCGACGACCACCCCGGCGTGGACCAACGGTTGCAGCGACGCGGAATAGTCCAACGAGCGTCGTATGGCGTCCATCATCGGTGGCAGCAGCGCACCGTTGACGAATTCGGACCCGGTGTCGATCATCGTTCCCATCGTGTAATCGCCGCCCGCGGGCCGCCAGATCCGCGCGCCGCTGAGCACGATGGGTTGAGTATCGTTGCCGGCATCGACGATGTTGACGGCACTGACCCCGAAATAGTTCTGCGGCCGGAAGTCGAATCCGAAATTCTGCCGGAGCCCGACGACGCTGTTCTTGTCCAGATCGAGGGTCATCGCCGTGCCTGAACGACCGATTGCCAGGTCATCGACACGACCCACCGGAACTCCGTTGAGAATGACGGGTGTCCCGGCCTCGACTCCGATCCCGACCGCAGGTGTGTCGATGGTGAAAGTCAATCGACCAGACCGCTGTCCGGGCAGCACTGTCCGCAGCGAAACGACCACCACCACTACAGCCACGACAGCAGCCACGCTGCCCAGCCCGACTCGGCGAAGTAGCCTGCTTTGCTTGGCTTCCGAGCCGATGAGAAATCCTGAGTACACAATTCACCCCTTGAAGATCAGGTCGGGGTGCAGACCCCACAAGACAACGGTCATGGCGAGATTCAGCACGATCGTCATCACCAGGCTCGCTCGGATCGCCCTGCCCGCTGCTCGACCGACACCCTCGGGGCCGCCGCTGGCGAAGAAGCCGTAATAGCAGTGGATGATCGTGATGGCACCGCAGAACACGACCGCTTTCGTCAATGAGTAGGCAACTTCCACAGGGTCCAGAAACTGGCTGAAATAGTGGTCGTAGGTGCCGGCGGGCGCATTACGGAATATTTTGACGAACAGGCTGCAGGTAAGGAATCCGATCGCGAGCGACAGCAGATACCCCGGGATCACGCACAGCATACCTCCGATGAGACGTGTTCCGACGACAAAGGGAATCGACCGGATACCCAAAGTCTCCGTCGCGTCAATTTCTTCGGAGATACGCATCGAGCCGATCTCCGCGGTCATCCGGCATCCGATCTGGGCGGCGAAACCGATCCCGGTCATGATCGGGCCGATCTCCCTGATATTGAAGAATGCCCCGATGACGCCGGTCAGTGGGCCGAATCCGATCAAGTTCAGGCTGTTGTATGCCTCGATCGCCACGGATATGCCGATAGCGATACCGAGAACCATGAGAAGGGAGATCACCCCACCATCGACGACGATCGACCCGCGTCCCCATGCCATGGAATTCATGGTCTTCATCGTCTGTTTCCGATAGTGCCGGAGAGTGATCGGAAGGTAGAAGATCGTCTGCGCTGCGAAGAGGACCCACCGGCCGGTCGCCTCGCTGACCGTCTGCAGGCCACGGTTCGGCCCCTGGACGAGCCGCGTAACCCGATTTTGATATGTGCTCGGTGTACCCACCGCTCAGCCCACCTGACTGGGGAAGAACATCGACTGAAGCTGCGTGGTGACCAGGTTGGTGATGAAGATCGCCACGAATCCGAGCACCACGGACGCGTTGACGGCGTCTGCGACACCGCGAGGTCCGCCTTTGGCCCCCAGTCCTCGCAGGCTCGCGATCACGACCACGAGCACTCCGAAGATCATCGATTTCGCGATGGCGAAATAGAGATCCGTACTCGACGCGAAAGCGCCGAACGATTGCCAGAAACTTCCCGGGATCACGCCGTTCACAGTGATCGCCAATGTGTATCCCGCTGTCACCGCGGAGGCGACGATGACCACACAGAGAATGGGCGAGACGATCAAGATCGCAAGAAACCGCGGCAAGACCAGACGCTGTACTGGATCGACTCCCATAACCCGCATGGCATCGATTTCTTCCCTGATCGACCGCGCCCCCAGATCGGCAGCGATCGCCGAGGCAGCCGCGCCACCGAGAAGTAGCCCAGCCGCGATCGGGGCCCCCTGTTGAATCACCGCGATACCGCTGGCCGCGCCGGCCAGCGACTTGGCACCCACCTGGTTGACGATCGCACCGACCTGTACCGAAATTTCTGTACCGAACGGGAGCGCGATCAAAACCGCCGGAAATACGGTGACCGTCAGCAGGAACCAAGCCTGCTGCAGCATCTCGAGAACCGGTAGTTTCAGCTGCACGGTCGAGGTGAACGCATATCTGACCACACCGCCGAACAGAAGAACTGCGCGGCCGAAGGTCGCCATCGACTGCCTCGGAACGGTGCGCAGATAGTTCCCGGCCCGACGCCCGGCTACGGATAAACAGGACCATGAAGAGCTTCTGTGGAACCGCCGCGTACGGATCAAGTCGGACACGGTCGTCACAGGCCCGCCCCGTCCGTGGTAAACCGCTTCGGGTGGTGCATCTCGGACAGCGGGTACTGCATCACAACCTCCACGAACGTGATATTCGGAGCAGCGGGCACACAGGAATAATCCGAACGTTTCGCCGGCACCTGCCGAGAAATAAGGGAGCACCGCGGCGACCGCATTTCTCCGCCGGGGGTGCTCGCGTTCACAAACCTGCTGATCCGATCGAGGCCGTTAGCTGCGAGGGCCTCGGACTGGACTGCGACGGAATAACATCCCTCGCTCTTGCATGATGCATCTTATGTTATCCGGCCCCACTGTGACAAGCATCTCTTGCAGCACGGTATGGGAGATGTGCCACAAACTAGGGGTAGGCGAGCCGGACCTTCGCCATTACTCCACTTCAGGGCGGCGAGCTCCGGTGTGGACGGATTTGTGACTCGCAAACGCTCCAAATTTTCTGGTCGATGGTCGGCGGAAACGGTGCAGCACTTGCTTACCTCGATCTGTCACTTCATAATGTTCACTATGTTCAGCTGGCCATATGTCATGGGCTTCCCCATCTGGCAGCACTACAGACGTCCGCGCTCGGCATGGGCTGTACCTACGCGCCGGGGTCGACGATCCGGTCGGGCACCGGCATTGCGAGCATCATGATTTCCCCCGCAGAGTACGAGCGCCCGGGATGCACCAGTCGTAGATGCTCCCGTACGGCCGGCACCAGATCGTCATCCGCTGCGACGATCATGGTTCCGCAAGGGCAATTCAACTGATACGCCATTGGACCTCCTTACCGAGCTCTGGCTTCGTATTGTCTAATTGTCACGAGAATTGGACGTCTGTCAGGTCGATTGGCGGCTCGATGATGCGGCAACCGAGGGAGATGCGATGGCGACGGTGAACCGGCAGGACTATTTCGACGCCGCGCTCGAGATGCTCGCAAAGTCGGGGTACGGCAACCTGCGTCTCACCAGCTTGTGCAAGTCGCTCGGAGTGACGTCCGGCTCGTTCTACAACTGGTTCAAGGATTGGAACGACTTCGTCGCCCAGTTCCTCGCGTACTGGAAGGCCGAGAAGACCGAGAATGCGGCGGACGAGGCAACTAGACTCGTGGATCCGCTCGCACGCTTGGACCGCATGCTCGAGATTGTGCAGGAGACGCCCCATGCGGCCGAGGTGGCCGTGCGTGCCTGGAGTTCGACCGATCAACGCGTCGCCGAAGTGCAGAACCACGTCGACCAGTTGCGATTGCAATTGATCGAGCAGACGATGACCGATCTGAACATCTCCCAGCCGCTCGCGCACCGGCTGGCTGAACTCGCCTTGAGCATTATTATCGGTCACCAGCACCTGGATCCGACCGAATTGAGATGGTCCCTTGCCCAGTTCATCGCTGTGGCGAGGTTGCACGCGGGAGCGGAGGAAAACCTCTGACAGCAACGACGACCACTCGATCGGTCCGAGGCGACGACTTCATGTCACGGGAGTGAGTCGCTTGATTCGCCGGGCCTCCGCAAAATCAATTGCGGCCTGCCAGTCGGCGTTCTTCGCGATCATCGCGCGGTACTTCATGATGTCGGACTGACCATTGACCGTGAGAGCACCGACCAGTCGATCACCAAGCCTGTACAGGGCGATCCATCGATGACTGTGCGCCGGATCACCTTCCACGATCGTAATGTCGTCGGCCGGGTCCGCGATGCCGACGAACTGGATGCGGCTGTCGTACCAGTCCGACCAGAAGTACGGAACGGCACTGTAGGGTAGGCCTCGGCCGGTGACCGCATTACGCGCGGCATGCGAGCCCTGTTCGGCCGCGGCAGTCCAGTTCTCCATTCGCTGGCGCAGGCCGAAGGCCGGATTCGGCCAGTTCGCCACATCGCCGGCGGCATAGACCCCGGCCGCACCAGTGAACAAGGTTGTGTCACAAACGATTCCGTTGTCGATGTGCAAACCCGAGTCGCGCAGCCATTCCGTGGCAGGTTGCATCCCGATCCCGACAACCACCATGTCCGCCGGTAGACGCCGGCCGTCGTCGAGCACGACGTGCCGAACATGGCCGTCTCCTCCGACCTCGGCGACACCGGTCCCGCAAAGTAGTGCGGTGCCATTGCGCTCGTGCAGGAGCGCGATCGCTGAGCCCAGGCTTCCCACCGCCCGCGCAAGGGGCGTCTGCTGGGCTTCCACAATCGTCACGTTGGCGCCGATTCTGGTTGCGGCGGAGGCTATCTCGGACCCGATGAACCCCGCACCGACGACGACCACATCCGCCCCCGCCGTGAGCTTGCGGCGAATACGCTCGGCGTCCTGCAGAGTCCGCAGCGCGAATACTCCGTCGAGGCCGTGGGTGTCGGGCAGCACCCTGGGTATGCCGCCGGTGGCGATGACCGCGGCGTCGTAGCCGATTTCCCGGCTCCCCACGTATAGGCTGCGCCCCACCGTATCCAGTGCCGTCGCTGCGGTGCCGAGACAGAGGTCGATGCCCAACTGGTCTGCGAGGTATTCGCGTTCACAGAAGTAGGACACGGGCACGAACGGGTCCGCGAGAAATGTCTTGGACAGGGGCGGCCGATCGTAGGGCAGTGCATCCTCCGCCCCGACCAGGGTAATCCTGCCGGGGAAGCCTGCCTTGCGTGCTGCTTCGACCGCCCGCAGACCGGCGAGCGAGGCGCCCACAACGACGAGTCGCTCGATTTCGGCGTTGTTCATTTCTCGATCGACAGGGCGAAGGTGGGACAGCCGGCGACTGCTTCCTCGATCATCTCGAGGTCGGCGTCGGCGATATCGTCGACGAGGACTTCGAGATCACCGTCCTCGGTGACTTCGAAGTAGTTCGGGGCAATGGATTCACAGACACCCAGCCCGGTGCACTTCCCGTGATCCACCTTGATCTTCATCATTGATTTCCCTTCTTTACCGGCGGCGTTTCCGGTATGCGCGATCAGAACATCCGCCGAAACAATTTGAGAGCCCGTGCACTGTAGGGCGGATACACGAACAGAGGATCGGGCCACTGTGTCCGCGACAGCACCGACTTGGCATGGCTCAATGTCTTGAAGCCGGTCTCCCCGTGGTAGGCGCCGATTCCGCTGGCGCCCACACCGCCGAACGGGAGTGCTGGTACCAAGCAGTGCATGGCCACGTGATTGATCACGGCCCCGCCTGCCGGGATGCGGTCGACCAGCTGACGGGCTCGTGATCGGGAGCCGGAGAACACGTAGACGGCCAAGGGTTTGGGCCGGCTGTTGACCAACACGACCGCGTCATCCATCGATTTCACGCCGATCACGGGCAGGATGGGACCGAAGATTTCTTCTTTCATCAGGGGCTCGTCGAGATCCGGGTTCACGATGATCGTCGGATCGATGGTCAGAGTCTGCTCGTCACAGCCGCCACCGTAAACGACCCTCCCGGTCGTCTCCCGTAAGCCTTTCGACAACCGCAGGTGCTGTCGTTGATCGACAACACGCAACCCCGCCGTGGCATCGGTGCGAAATTGGCCCGCTACTTCGACGAGCTTGTCGACCAGGCGATCACGAACCGCATCGGACACCAGAATGTAGTCGGGTGCGATACATGTCTGCCCGGAGTTCAACAGCTTCACCCAGAGGATCCGGCGGGCCGCGACATCCAGGTCGGCATCGGAATCGATCAGAACCGGGCTCTTGCCGCCGAGCTCGAGGGTGACCGGGGTGAGGGTGGGAGCCGCACCGGACATGATGTGCCGGCCGACTTCTGTGCCACCGGTGAACAACGCATGATCGAAACCGGCGGCCAATAGTTCCTGAGTGGTTTCGGCATCTCCCTCGACGACTCGTATCGCCTCGGCATCGAGATACTTCCCGACCAACTCGACCAGCAGAGACGAGGTGTGCGGTGCGTGCTCGGACGGCTTGATCACCGCGCAGTTTCCCGCAGCCACCGCCGCGACCAGCGGTCCCAGGGTCAGATAGATCGGATAGTTCCATGGTCCGATGATCAGCACCGTCCCCACGGGCTCGTATTGCACCCACCCGCTCCCCGGACGTTGGGTCAACGGGATATGGGCCCGCCTCCGGCGCATCCACCATCGCAGCCGTTTGCGCGCGTATTCAGCCTCACCTCGCGTCGAGGCGATCTCGCCGAGCCAGGTTTCGACCGCGTCGCGGCCCAGGTCGGCTGCGAGCGCCTCGGCAATGCGCTCTTCCTCATTCTCGACGAGATCGGCGACTCCGTTCAGTTGCTCGATCCGCCAGCGGAGACTTTTCGTCCGGCCACTGGCATGCACCTCGCGGAGCTGTTCGCGGATCCGACGTCCCGCCGAAGGTGCGGTGGTCCCCGATGCTGTGGTCATCGCGTGCTCAGATCTCGGGCCGGGGAAAGAGCCCAGTCACCAAGGCCCCGGTGATTCCCCCGTCGACCGCGATCGCCTGTCCGTTGATCCACTCCGCTGCGTCGGAAGCGAGGAACGCGATGACCTTCGCGATATCCTCGGGCGTGGCATGGCGGCCGACGAGATCTTTCACGCCGTCGAGGGCTTCCTTGCCCATCGTCGCCTCGAAGTCACCGAGAATCGGTGTCTCCACCGGCCCCGGCAGCACCGCATTGATTCGCACCCCCTGCCCCGCCAGCCCTATACCCATCATCATCGCGTATACGGTCGTGACTTCTTTGGAGAAGTTGTATGCGTTGCCTGCAGGGGTGTGTTCGGCAAACCAGCGCCGGCCTTCTCCGAAGGTATCGGTTGACAACACCTCTTTGATCGCGTCCAGCCGGTCCGGCCAGCCGAACCCGGCGGAAGAGGAGACAATGACGACAGCTCCTCCCGAGAGCCTGTCCAGAAGCGATTCGGTCAGATGGCGAACGGCGAGAGCGTTGACTGCGAAAACAACATCCCCCGGCGCGGTCCCCGGAATGCCGGCAACATTCAGCAAGCCGTCGAAATGACCGTCCAGCTGCGCGACCGCGGCATCGATGCTCGATTCGTCCGCGAGATCGACTTTGATGTGCCGGGCGACTGCCCCAGTCGGGTCGCGACGGTCGAGGCTGTACACCTCGGCTCCATTTTTGATCAACAGATCAGTCGTCGCGGCGCCGATACCGGAGGCCGTGCCTGTGACGATGATTCGCTTTCCCTTGAAGTCTGACATTTCTTTCCTCACCGTGTATAGAATTCAGCGCACCGTACAGGGCATCGATTTCACCGAGCGAATCAGGCATCCGGTCAGGTATTCCGGTTCACCCACTCTGAGGTTCGGGGCACGATGCAACAACTGGTCGAATATCTCACGGAGCTGAATTTTGGCAACAAAGCTACCCATACAGAAGTGCGGCCCTCTGCCTCCGAATCCGACATGCGGATTCGGGTTCCTGGTGATGTCGAAGCTGTGCGGGTTGTCGAAAACTTTGGCATCTCGATTTCCGGAAGGGTAGACCAGAACCACCCAGTCTCCCGCTTTCAAGGACTGCCCGGCGAGTTCGGTATCTTCGGTGACCGTGCGCCTGAAGCTCACTACCGGTGACGCGAAGCGTACAAATTCTTCGACCGCCGTGGCAATTCGGCCGTCGTAGTCCGACAACAGCAACTCGCGCTGTTCGGGAAATTCTTGGAATGCCTTCATCGTCAGCGTCGTGGTGTTCCGCGTCGTATCGTTGCCGGCCACGGACAGCAGCACAAAGAATGCGGCTATCTCATCGTCGGTAAGCCGCTGGCCGTCGACTTCCGCCTGCACGAGGGCGGACATGAGATCGGACTTGGGTGACGACCGCCGCCTGGCAGCGAAGTCCATCCCGATCATCAGAAGCTGAACCAACGCCTCGTTTAGCAACTCGAGCGGCGACCTCCCACCCGCCACGTCATCATCGTTCCAAGCAACCATTTCCTCTGCGTGATAGGCCGCTTGTTCCCGATGCTCTTCCTCGAGACCCAACATCTCGTAGATCGTCCACATCGGCAACCGTTTGGATACCAGCTGGACGAAATCCCCACCGGGAACCTCGAGCAAATCGTCGACTATGCGACGGGCCTGATTCCTGATCTGGTCACGGATCAATTCCACTCGTTTAGGTGTGAACGCGGAGCTGACCACCTTTCGCAGGCGGGCGTGCTTGGGATCGTCCATCCCTAGAAAAGAGGAGGCCGCTTCGACGACGTCAGCGGGCAGCTCCTCCATTGTCACGCCCTGCGCGGAGCTGAAAATCTCCGGTTTTCTACTGATGTGACAGATCATCTCATGCGAAGTGGCCACCCACATCCCTGCGACGTCGGGGATGGTGAGCCCGCCTTGCAGCGGCGCATGCCACGACAACGGGCGCTCGTTTCGCAGGATTTCGAAGGTCTTGTCACGTTCCTCCGCGGTCTGGGCCCAAAAATCCAATCCGGAAATATCCAACGGATCGTAGGGCCTGGGAGTCACCGACTCGGCGGTCATGCCTTGAGCTCCTGATCAGAATCTTGCATAAGTTTGCGTTTCAAAATTTTTCCAGTCGGAGTCCGGGGGATCTCGTCGATGAATTCAACTTCACGCGGCACCTTGAAGCCGGCCACCCTCTCACGAGCGCATGCGAGGATGTCCTCGACCAATTCGTCGCCGGGTTCCACGCCGTCTTTCAGCTGTACAACGGCCTTCACGCGCTGACCCATTTCCGCATCCGGAACACCGATCACCGCGACGTCGAATATTTTGTCGTGCAGCGTGAGAGCATTCTCTACTTCTTGCGGATATATGTTCACCCCGCCGGAGATGATGACGAAATCCTGACGCTCTGCCAGATATAGATAGCCCTCGTCGTCGAGATACCCCAAGTCGCCCACGGTCGTCCACGTCGGATGCTCGGGATGGATCGCCTTGGCGGTCTTTTCCGCATCCCGGTGGTATGAGAACGGCACAACATCACGTTCGAAGTAGATGGTGCCGATTTCCCCGGCCGGGAGCTCGGCTCCGGACTCATCGCACGCATGCGCGATTCCCAACCCCCGCTTACCGACTGATCCTGGTTTTTCCAGCCATTCCTGGGTCGAGATCATGTAGAGACCGTGCTGTTCGCTGGAACTGTAGTACTCGAACAGGATCGGACCCCACCAGTCGATCATCGCCCTCTTCACCTCGGGCGGGCACGGCGCGGCGGCGTGTACCGCCATCCGCAGCGACGACAGGTCGTACCGGTGTCGTACCGACTCATCGAGCTGAAGCATCCGGACAAACATGGTCGGCACGAACTGAGCCAGGGTCACCTGATACTTCGCGATGGCCGCCAGCGCATTCTCCGCATCGAACTTCGGCATCTGCACCACGGTTCCACCAAGAGCCTGGACGGCAGCGGCCCATTTGAGTGGAGCCGCATGGTAGGCGGGCGCCGGTTGCAGATAGATGTCGGTGTCGCCGATCCCGAAGACCTGCACCATCATGCCTACGATCGGATCCCCGGGCTCGTCGACCTGCATGGACGGCAGCGAGGGGCGAATCCCCTTGGGGCGTCCGGTTGTCCCCGACGAATAGAGCATGTCCGAACCGCGCGGCTGGTCGGTCAGCCTCGGCGCGCTGGTTTCGATCACATCTCGGTAGAGGACATGGCCTTCCAGAGCGCCCCCCATTACGACGCGATATTCAACAGCCGGTGTGAGCCCGACGATCGCTACCGCCAGCTCCCCCAGCGCGGCGGATACGAACAGCGCCCGCGCCTGGCAATCGTCGACGATGTAGGCGACCTCCGCCGGCGCGAGGTGCGAATTGATCGGCGTGATGTACAGCCCGGACCGCAACGCCGCCCAATATATGGCGAAGACTTCGTTGATATTGTCCGACAGCATCGCGATCGTATCGCCGCGTCGAAGTCCACGCGCGTACAGCTCCGCCGCGATGGCCGCCGACTGATCCTCGAGCTCCCGATAGGACATAACCGTCCCGGATTCGGACGCGATGACCGCGGGCTTGTCCGGGGTTTTCTGAGCGAAGATTCCTGGAAACATGGTGACTACCGCCCTATACCAGCAGGTCGGTCCGACCGTCGGCTTTGAGGCGTTCGACGTAGTTCGGCACCAGCTTCTTGGTCAACGGTGCCATCTTCAGCAGCGAGGTGATATTTCCCGACACCTTGACCTTGCCCTTCGCCATAGCCAAGGGAAGATTCACCTTACCCTGCCAATAGGCATTCCCGGTATCGGCACTCATCAACATCTCGGCGACATCAGCGTCGTCCTCACCGACGGGCCGGATCTCTCCGGCACCCAAATCGATGATCAGGCTGACGTCCGGGTCGCTGTATGTGGTTCGCAACCGCGCACCCGTCGCCCGCAATTTCGGCCCCAGTTCGGGATCGGCAAAGGCATCTTCGAAGATGCCGCCCAGATACTTGACGACTTCGTCGGCGTTGGCAAAGCCCATTATTTTCTTCTCCTCATTTCAACCGAGCAGTCGGTGGCTCGCCGTCGCGAAGCCTCGCTGTAATCGTTCGCGCGCTCCAGAGCTCGGGTGTGACCCACATCTCGGTGACCTACGTCTCTAACATAGCACTGATTATGTTCTGTGTCATCAGTCGGTTCTACACCTGCGGCCAGGCAGCCCCCATCGGCAAGGACTTCGGAAGCGATCACACGGCGGCGACCGCGTCCAGCTTAGCCCGCGGAGATTTCCAAAACATGTGTCAAACAGGCACTACCGATCGGAAGACGACTCGACGAGACCGGGCGATGCCGCGCCAAGCCAAACGGCCCACTCCCCGCGGGTGCGAGCCCAAGACCAGACACGCAGAGCGAGCTCCGAGGTGAAATTGATAATTGACATTATGTTTTAGCGGCGGCGTACCTTTCCTGAAGTGCATTCGGCTCCGTGGATCGATCCCCCGCGGACCGAAAACTGCCCAGCTGGACGACGCGACGTCGACCTCGCGTCACACGAACCGGCCGACGAGGGTCGCAACGAATCCTCAGTGGCACGCAACCTACTTGCATCAGGTTGGCGATCAACGGCATCGGCTGACGCTGCCCGGGCGCCATCACCACGAGGGGCTGCTGCAGCCGGACCGGCTGCTTGCTGCCTCACCCGATCTGAGCCAGCTTGCGGCCGTCCTCCGACGTCAACGCCCTGACGAACACTCCGGTTTGCGAGCCACCGTCACGACCACCCCCACGGCAGCACCACCGGTCGACGGCCGATGATCGGCCTCCCACCCCGTGTGGCGGGCTACAGCATCGACCTTTCAGCCGCGACACAATAGCTCACCAAAGTTGGTCGATGACGTTGCAGGCATTTTCAAGCGCTTCGAGCGAGCCGCTGCTGCCTGCGAGCGAATCCTGTTCGCGGTAGGAATTTCAGGGGTTCCCCAGGCGGCGACCGACCGTGAACACGATTAGGTTGTCACGCAGATTCTGTAGGCGATTTTGCGCATAGCCGCTCCGCGAACCGTCCGCTACGGGAGAAAGGTCCGGGGGTCCCGCCGGGCCACGTTCGCCTCGTCCTCGCCCACGTAACATTTGTTGCATCCCCGCTGGTGGATTAACATTCCGCCATGTCCGGTACAAGCTGATTGAAGGGCGCTTCGTGGCGAAGAATGTCATCGTCGAGCTAGTGGACGACTATGACGGGATGTCGAAGGCCGATGAGACGGTGCGCTTCGACATCGATGGTGTTGAGTACGAGATCGACCTGTCACTGAAGAATGCGGGCAAGCTGCGCGCAGCGTTCGAGCCGTGGACCGGGCCGGCTCGGCGGGTTGGTCGGATCCCGCGGGGCAAGAGCAAGACGATCGAAACCCGGACCACCGCGGACAAACGGCAGACTGCGGCGCTTCGGGATTGGGCTCGCGACAACGGATATGAAGTTTCGCGGCGTGGACGGATTCACAAGGACATCGTCGAGGCCTACAACAAGGCCCACTGAACGTGGCTTCAGCCACGTCGGGGCGTGGTGTCGGTCCTCGTCGAGCTGAATCGGTACAGGACGGTCGGCACTCGCCAGGCTTGGGTAAGCCCCATTTCCCGAGCCAGATCGCCCTCGCGGTGTGCCTGCGGGCAGGAGTGTCAGATGTTTTCGGAGGCCCGTGCCACATTCATCGCTGGTATTGCGCCCGGCGCAACGAATATACTCAGAACTCGGGCGCGGCGGCGGCGAAACGCCTACGCACCGATCAGATCCTATGGCCGGCAATCGGATTCTCAGCGGGGCCCGTAAAGGCGATCTGAAAGGGGGGCAGCTACAGTCATCATGGATCACCATTCCACGGGTGGTGGTTGAATTCGGCCGTGCGATTTTCTACGTTAGATGTTATCGAACACATGGTTTAGGCAAATCTGCCGCAGCGAGGAATACGAGTCCCCTCTCGCGCACGGATCTGCAACATTTTTGTTGGATATCGGTGCCGTGTGTGCGAGTGCACTCGCACACACGGAGGTTGACCAGTGATTCCATGCTCTGACCTGCGCCGATATGTGGCACATCTGCCGGAAATCGGCTCTGCGGCGCCCTCGGGAATGTTTGCTGGCGGGGGTGATCGACGGTGATCACGTCCGTCATCCCGCCCCAGTCACCGCTGCAAGAACTCATCCACGGCCCCCTGTCCACGACCGCGACGCGTGTCGCCGACGGTGAGGTCTTCTACGGGATGTGCACCGTCGGGGAAGCTGGACGTGTCATCGACAAGTACGCCTACGCCGTCCTGGACTGGCGGCCGGGCGCGCGCCTGGAGTTGACCTGCATGGAGTCGGGTGTGCTGCTGGCCCGCCCTGCCGTGGATGGGCCGGTCCTTGTCACCGTGGGCGGGTTTTTCCGTATCCCGTATCGGCTGCGGCGCCGGGTGAGTCTGTTCATCGGTGATCGTGCCCTGCTGATTGGGCATCGCACCCGCAACCAGCTACTGATCCATCCGCCCGCTGCGCTCGACGAGATGTGCGCGGCCAGCCTGCGGGTCCTCGAGGCGGTGCGGCGATGACGACACCCACTCAGCCGGCGGCGAACGCCGAGACCATCGCCGCCGCGCGAGTGCTGCTGACCCAGATGGGTATCTCTCCCGCCGATCTCGTCACCAGCGGCGCGGCGGTGCCGACCTTCGGCGAGATCATCCCCAAAGTGAGGGCGCGGTTGTCGGAGGGCACGCTGCGCACCTACAACACCCACTTCGAGCACCTCCTCGCGGTGTGGAGCGATCACCGCCTCGACGAGCCGACGAAGAGCGATCTCGAGGAGAAGGCGCGCGCGATTCAAGCCGCCGCTCAGACCAACCGCGCCTCCCGTGGCGGCGCCTGTGCCGTGCAGCACTTCATCAGCGCGGTGCGCTGCGTCTACCGCTACGGCGAGGACAACGGCTGGATCCGCCCGTGTGACAACCCCGCCCGCAAACTGACCATGCCCGTCCGGCGCCCTTCGCACCGCTACGCGATTCCCTCGGGCCAGTTGGCCGAGATCTGCCAGACCGTGGCCACCACTGGCGACGACCCCGAACTCGACTCGCTGATCCTGCGTCTGCATATCGAGACCGCCTGCCGCCGAGGCGGTGCGCTCGCTCTGCGCCCGCACGACCTCGACCCCGACCAATGCCTGGTGTATCTGCGGGAGAAGGACGGCACCGACCGGTGGCAACCGGTGTCGCCCACCTTGATGCGACACCTGCTCGACCACTCCGCCATACGCAACAGCCCCCAGTCCGGGCAACTGCTGCGCTACCGCAACGGAAAACGCATCACCGCACGGCGTTTCGACTACATCTGGCGCCGGGTCGGCGAGGTCCTGCCGTGGGTCGCTGCCCAGGGCATCAGCATGCACTGGCTACGCCACACCACTCTCACCTGGGTTGAACGCACCTTCAGCTACGCCGTCGCCCGCGAATATGCCGGACACCGAGGCAAAGCACCGGGCACGACTGCCACCTACGTCAAATCCCATCTCCAAGAAGTCGCCGCTGCGCTGTCGATACTCACCGCCGAACCGCATCCGCTCGTCCCCGGACACCAGCCGGGCACGCATGCGCCGTCCGCACGCTGATCGCATCGCGACTAAGGACTGTCATGACCGAGATCGCCCTCACCTCACCCACTGCCGTCGTCGTGCGCACCGCTCCGCCCGAGACGACCACACCCAAGCCGCGTGCGCACGGCTTCTTCTGGACAGTGCTCACCGCGGCAGCCGCGGTCAGTATCACCGGCAACGCCACCCAAGCCGTCCTGCACGACACCGCACTCCCCGCTGTCGCTGCCGCGGTCGCGATCATCCCACCCCTTGCTTTGCTGGCGGCCGTGCATGGGGTTTCGGTGCTTGCGCGTGCGCACGCAGGAGCCCGCAGTACCCATCTGATCGCCACCGCGATGACCGCTCTCATCGCGACCGGCGCGTTCTGGTTGTCGTTCACCGCACTACGGTCACTCGCGATCACCGCAGGCGTCCCGCACGGGGAGGCATGGCTGTGGCCGGTGATCATCGAAGGCTCGATGGCCCAAGCGACGGTCGCACTGCTCGCGCTCGCCCACTCCGGCCCCCACAGTGACAGCGGTTCGGTCACCACTGATCAGTGCGCACCGCAGAACACGTGCACACCATCGGCCACACCGGCAGCGACGCAACCCGAGGTGATGATCGACAGCGATCATGTGCGTACGCCATCGCCGTTAGCCGACCGCACCGACGCAGAGTTCAGGGAAGTGGCGGCGCTTCTGTGCGCACGAGATCCCGGCCGCCGCCGTGATCCCGACACAGTCGCCCGAGCACTGACTCACCATCACCTCGATGGGTGGACACCAACTCGAATCGCACGGGAACTGAACAAAAGCCGCTCGACCATCAGTCGGATACTCAGCGACGCCGCAACAATCGACATCCCAGACACTGAAATCATCGCCGCGCCCAGCAATGTCCGTACGGAACAGGCTGACACCGACGACATTTCCGGGGGACCGTGCTCCCACGCCGGCTGCTGACAATCGCACCGCCGCTGGCCCGACTGTCGTACCAGGACGAGCCAGCTGCAGCCGGGAACTGGCGCTGACCGAGGCTCGGCCGCGACGTGAGTGGTGACCGCCGTGAGCATCGCGGATTCCTTCCATCCGTTCCATTGCCTTCCAATTCATTCCGTTTCGCTGGGAATGCAATGGAATGGGTTTCGGTCCGCCGATGCGTACTGGTATGTGCGGTCAGTCGACCCGGACGAGCATGTTCGTACGCAACCGGGGCAGCTGGTGCGCGGTGACCTGGGCGGCGGATTCGCTGGTGCGGCGGTCGTTGTGGCCGTAGACGTGGTCGGTGACGGTGACCGATCCGTGCCCGGCGTCGCGGGACACCACGAACATCGGCACGCTGTCCTGCAATTTCCACGAGATCCCGGTGTGCCGCAGCGTGTACGGCGTCAGATGCTTGATCCGCAGGGACTTCAGGGCCGTGCCGTAACGGGCAATTAACTCCCCGGGGTCCGCGCCCCGCCACAACGCCCGGCGGGTGAAGGAATCAGATGTCCACGCGCACCAATGTCGTCGCCGCGCTAGAACGCGGGGGCAGCACGCGCGAGCCCGTCGAGGCACAGCCGGGCGGGTTGCCACGCCTTCTCGTAGAAGTAGGAGGCGGTGATCGGCCCTTTGTCGGTCTGGGCCCATGTGCAGCTGGATCGGACGAATCTGCCTCAACCGTCGACCATCAGGAAGGACTCATCAATGCATCAGCACGCCAATACCTCTCGACAGCGGGTCGCTGAAGGTGTTGGATACCTCACAGAGCTTTCGTTGCAGGTACCAGCACCACAAACGCGCCGCTACAGCGCAACGGCTTGGGAGGGGGTCCCCCGCATGGACATCGACCTCACGTGTCCACACTGCCGCCAACTCGACTCGGTTCAGAGTGTGCCCGCGTTGAATGCGGATGGTGTGTCGACCAGCTCCGGGACGAACGTCTATTCCGGCGTTGGTGTGGCTTCAACTGGCCTGGTCCCGGTGTTCGGTACTGCCACGATTGAGCACGCTCACACCACAACACTTGCACGGAGTCTGGCCCGCGAGCCCGCACGTACTCCAGCCGGGCGCCTGACCTTCTTCGCGCTAGTGCTGCTGTTGCCAGCGATGTGCTGGATCGTTCCGGCAATCCTCTCGGTCGCCGATCCGTATCCCGGCGTATCGCGATGGGTCGCGGCTCTTTCCACCGTGATCTTCTTCGTGGTCCTGACGACGCCTGGCGGCCTCCTGCTCAGCGTTGCCCTACGTCGTATTCGCCGCAACGGGAGAGTCGTACGAGGACGTCGGCGCGCTCACGCTGTATGGCAGGCCGGTTTCTACTGCCATCGGTGCGGTGTCGCGTTTTGGCCCTTGTCTCCAGCACCGGGCATTCCTTCACGGCAAGCCTTCGCGCCGCAGCACTTCCGGTGGTTCGTGTGGAACGCCGGTGGTTATGCCAGCGCCTGAATCCAACATCGAGTCGGGAGAGGTGGTTGGTGTGGCGGTCGGCTTCGGTGATGGGCTCGCCGACATTGTGCCGCCCGTTGCGCGTGCGGCGGTGATCAGTTGCCGGGCTTGTTTGACGCTGATTTCGAGCAGATCAGCGACATCTTCGTCAGTTTGATCTTGGTCACGGATCACTGCGGCGGCAACAGCTTGGTCGGCGCGGTGGCGGGCGATCTCCTCACTGGCTCGTGATTCGA
Source organism: Nocardia sp. NPDC102475 (assembly GCF_055584605.1). Classification (NCBI taxonomy): domain Bacteria; kingdom Bacillati; phylum Actinomycetota; class Actinomycetes; order Mycobacteriales; family Nocardiaceae; genus Nocardia; species Nocardia sp. NPDC102475. Next base: position 44,765 of record NZ_JBVJLS010000038.1, read on the forward strand.
CTGCGCTGATCTGCTGGCGCAGCGCCTGGATTTCTTGGTCACGCTTGGCTTCACACGTCGTGATCGCCTGCCAATCGATGAGGTACCGCTTCACCGCGTCGGTGATCGCTCGCTCCCGCTGACGTGCCTGTTCTCGGCGTTCACGAATACGCGCACGCGAACGTTCCAGTCGCTCAAGGGTTTCCGGGGATCGAACTGTCCGCGGTGACCGCGGCGGATGACGCGACGACATGGCCGACCTCCTAGTCGGGCCTGCCTGCTGATTCTCCCGCGATCGATCATACTCCCGCACTCGCGCGGCAAGTCTCGTTCGTATTTGAACGATGATCTGTCGAATTCGATTCCTGCGCCTCGCCCAAGCTCGCGACGAGTGTTCCAGCACGTGTGATCTGGTCGCCGCAGTCTTGCCGCTCAGCTAACCCTGCTTACGCCTGATCCAGATCGCGAGCAAATTCCGAGCCAGATCCAGGCGTTATCCGTTCAGGTTGGCGAGCAGGAAGTCGCGGGCGACGCCGGCGGCTCGTTGAAACTGCTCCTCGTACACGGCGAAGTGCGGGCCGGGGATCAGCGCCAGTTGTTTGGGTTCCAGTGCCTCGGCGTAGCTCTGCAGCGCGATATCGGCGGGTGTCAGGGTGTCCTGATCGGCGATCACCATCAGCAACGGTGTCGGAGATACGCGGCGCAGGAACGCTTCCGGGGCGTAGGACTGGAATTTATCGATGCTGGAGAGGGTGACCTCGTTGCGCCAGGTGGGGACTTGCGGGCCGTTGGCCATCAACCAGTTGTAGACCTCGATACCGGGCATGGCGACGAGTTCGGTCGGATCATCGGAGGCCGCCTTGATCGTCTGGTGTGGTTTACCGGAGGCGCGGGCTTGGCGGTCGGCGGCGATGGCCGCATGCACGGTCGGCAGCATGATGGTGGGCACCAAGCTGCGGAAGTTGGCCCACCCGTTGGTCAGTGGCACCTGTGATACGACCGCACGCACGCGCCGGTCGGTCGCCGCGACGACCAGGACGTGGCCGCCGGCGAAGCTGGTTCCCCAGATGCCGATGCGTTCCGGGTCGATGCCGTCGAGGGTCTGCGCGAAGGTGATTGCATCGCGGTAGCCCTCGATCTGCGCGGCGGGGTCGACCTCGAAACGCGGTTCACCATCGGAGGTCCCGAATCCAGGGTGGTCGTAGACAAGACAAGCCAAACCAGCCTTGCTGAACACTTCGGCGAACGGGGCAACCCATTCCTTGACTCCAGCGAACCCGTGCGTCATCACCACCAGCGGGACGACGCCTGAGGCCTGCTCGGGCCGATACAGCCAACCCCGCAAGGTCACTGCGCCACTGGTGAATTCGACATCGACACGCATCGCGGTCCCTCCCATTGCACCGGTCTTGTAATCAAACTACGGCGCAGGTGATCTGCTGTCGAAGGTTTCTCAAATCCTTGCGTCTGACCCGCTTTGAGCAGCTGCGTGGTCAGTGTTGTTGGCAGGTCCCCTGATTCGTGGGGTATGAGCATCCACTCCGCCCATCTCCTCTATCGGCTGCTGCGGAGCCGCCGGTGTGCACAGCTCCATTCCTAGTAGCCACGCACCACACCCCCGCTGGTCCGCAGTCGCCGCGTCTGTCTGCCGTTGTTCTGTCCTTTCGAACGCCAGGTTCGAGCGATCCCCTCGCTCGGATCTGGCGTTCTTTCGTTTCCGCGGAAGGTGTTCTGTCATGCCTGAACTCGATACCACCGCGTGTGCGGTGTGCCGGACCCGCCGGAGTGGTCCGCGATATCCGGTCGAGGACCAGTCGGTGTGCCCACCGTGTCTCGGTGAGCTGCCGTCGTGTGATGGCTGCGCAAACCGAGTGCTGCATGTCACCGAAACCGCTGATGACCGTCGACTGTGCAGCACCTGCACGGCGGGGTGGAGCGGCTGTGTGTCGTGTGCTCGGTTGACCCACCCGTACGAGCGCACCGACACCGACGAAACAGTGTGCTACCGATGCGCAGACGCGTTCTTCGACCGGTGTTTCAACTGTGGCCGCCACAGCGCCGCGAGCCGCTATGTCTCCGGTGGGCTGCGAGCCTGTGTCCGCTGCGCGGCCGGGTTTAGCTCATGTCGGGAGTGCGGGACGTTGCTGCGCGGGCAACGCTCGTGTGAGCTGTGCGCGCATCCGGCGCGGGTACGTAACTACAGCTTCAAACCCGATCCCCGCTTCCACGGCGAAGGGCCGCTGTTTTTCGGGCTCGAACTCGAGATCGTCGTCCCCGACGACACCCTCGACACCGCGGTGGAAGTGGCAACCGATCGACTGTCGGGGCTGGGGTATCTGAAGCGGGATTCGTCGATCCAGCCCGGCGGCTTCGAACTGGTCACCCACCCGATGAGCTACCGGTACGCCCTGGATCGGTTCCCGTGGCCGCTACTGGAAGAACTCGAGGATCTCGGCTGCGGCACGAACGCCGGAGTCGGGCTGCATGTGCACGCCAGCCGCGCCGGGTTCGCGTCCCCGGCGCATGTGTTCCGGTGGATGAAGTTGTTGTACCGCAACGAATCCGAGGTCACCAGGCTCGCGCGGCGACGCTCCCGCTACGCCCCGTTCGACCGGGCCGCGCGCTCAAGGGTCAAGGACACCGCCAAGAACCACGTCCACGCCTTGGGCCTGGACCGGTATCAGGCCATCAACCCCTACCCGCGTCACACCCTCGAACTGCGGATCTTCGCGGCGTCGCTGGATGTCGGGCGGGTGCAGGCGGCGTTGGCATTCACCGCGGCCTCGATCGACTACACCCGCGCCCTGCGCATCCCCGACGTACGCGCAGGCGCGTGGGAGTGGACGCGATTCGCCACGTGGGTCGATGAGCGCCCGGCGTATCTGCCGTTGACCGAACAGCTGCGTGAATTGGAGCTCGCATGTGCCTGCTGACCTGCTTCCCGCCCGGTATCGCCCCTGATCCGCATCCATTGCGGATCGGCGCGCACACCAACCATCACGGCCACGGGTACGCCCTGATCATCGGCGACGGCATCCGCATCGGTCACAGCATGGATTCCGAGCCGTTGATCCAAGAGTTCACCGGTTTGCGTGCGCGGTATCCCGACGGGTACGCGTTGTTCCATTCCCGCTACGCCACACGCGGTGTCCGCTCGATCGAGAACTGTCATCCGTTCCGGCTCGGTGGTGATCCACGAACGGTGCTGGCGCACAACGGGACCCTGCCCAAACGGGTACATCCGCGCGCCTACGATCCGCGGTCGGATACCCGGATCGCGGCCGAGGAATATTTGGCCGCACAGCCATTCGGGTCGATCGACACCCACCGCGGGGCCCGCGGTCTGGCGTCGTGGCTTGGGTCAAGCAAGCTGCTGATCCTCACCGTCGACCCCACCTACCAGCACCGCGCCTACCTCTTCGGTGAACAGGCCGGGATCTGGGAGGACCGGATCTGGTACTCCAACACCAGTTATCAGCCGATGTCGCGGCGCTGGCCCGACCGCTACCGGCTGCGCTGCGGTGGGTGCCGGGAGTTCGACCTCGACCGGCGAGGCCGTCACTGCACGTGGTGCGGTTGGTGCTTCGACTGCGAGCAGCCCTTCCCGCACTGTGATTGCTACTCCCCTCACGCCACCCGAGGCCGCAGTGGCGAGGCGAGTGCGCTGACCCGCACCCGGCGCACCGGTCACCACCGCGCCCGCACGAGCGCACCTGACACTGCCTGACCCGCGCCACTGTCGATCTCCACCTCACCTGTCAAAGCCCCCGCACCCCACCGGTTTTCCGGCGGTTGTGCGGGGGCTTTGCCGTTCCCGTCGAAAGGTCGTGATCCCCCATGCCCACCACCACCGTGCCCGATACGCGCTGTGAGGACTGCGCGCTCATCGTCGCCTCGGACACTGTCGTCACCCTCGTCGAAGGCGACCGGGTCTGCGGTGACTGCGCCACCGGTCTCTCGTTGTGCGATGGCTGCGCCATCCACACCCGTGAGGTCGGCTACACGGTCACCGACACCGCGCTGTGTCCTCGCTGCCTTGACGGTTGGTCGCGTTGTGACCGCTGTGATCTGTTCACCCGCGATATCACCGCGGTGATCGACGGGCCGGACGTGTGCCCGACCTGCGTCGAAAATTACGACCGCTGTGATGAGTGCGGCGCGTACGCCGAACACACCGAGACCGTGCAGGGCGGCAACGAGGTGTGCTCGACGTGCCGCTTCGATGACTACCACTACTGCGAGGACTGCGACACCCTCATCCCGCTCAGCGACGACCGCTGCGACGACTGCTACCACGAGGGCGGCCACCACCTGGTCCACGACTACGACTACCGCCCGCAACCGTTGTTCCACGGCGAGGGCCCGCTGTTTTTGGGCATGGAACTCGAACTCATCACCCCCCATTCGCAATTCGACGACGCGGTCGAACTCGCGGTCGCCCAGCTCGGGGACCTGGGTTACCTCAAAGAGGACAGCTCCATCAGTCCGTGCGGGTTCGAGCTGGTCACCCACCCGATGTCGTGGGACTACGCGCGCACCCGGTTCCCGTGGCAGCTGTTGAACAAGCTGCGGCTATTGGGTTGCCGTACCGACAGCAGCGTCGGGATCCACGTGCACGTCTCCCGGGCCGGGTTCTCTTCCCCCGCCCACATCTACCGGTGGCTGAAGTTCGTCTACCGCAACGAATCTCAGGTCACCACGCTGGCGCGACGCCGCTCGCGGGACTGGGCGGAGTTCTCCCCCGAAGCCCGCTCGAGCGCCGCCGAATTCGCCAAAGGCAGCACGAACGGGTGGGGCCGCTACCAGGCCATCAATGTGTACCCCGCCCACACCTTCGAACTGCGCGTGTTCGCCAGCTCCCTGTACCCGCACCAGGTCAAAGCCGCGCTCGCGTTCGCGGCGGCGTCGGTCGAATACACCCGCACCCTCACCGCCGCCCAAGTCGCGCGCCGCCGCGGCTGGGAGTGGTCGGCGTTCACCGCCTGGCTGTCCACCCGCCCTGATTACGCCGATCTGCTCACCGAGTTGGAGGTCCTGCGATGTGCATGCTGACATTCCTCAAACCGGGCGCCGCCCCCGACATCGCCGCGCTGCGCAACGGGGCCCTGTCCAACCCGCACGGCCACGGCTACGCCCTGATCACCGCGGACACGATCACCACCGGCCACAGCCTCGACGCCGAGACCGCGATCGGTGAATTCGCCGCCTTGCGTTGCGAATACCCCGACGGTCCGGCGTTGTTCCATTCCCGCTTCGCCACCCACGGCCAGCACACCGTCGACAACTGTCACCCCTTCCTGGTCGGCGGCGACGAGCGAACCGTGCTCGCCCACAACGGCATCCTGCCTTCGGCTGTCCACCCCGCTGCCGGGGACGAGCGCTCCGACACCCGGATCGCGGCCGAGGATTTCTTGCCCACCACGCCGTTCGGGTCGCTGGACTCCTGGACCGGGCGGGAGGGCCTGGAACGGTGGCTGGGCAGCGACAAGATCGTGCTGCTCACCGTCGATCCCGCCTACCGCCACCGTGCCTATCTGTTCAACGAGGCGCGGGGGCATTGGGGCGCCGGCACCGGTATCTGGTACTCCAACCACGATTACCTCGGTTACCGCTGGGGCTACGTCTACGACGGCGAACTCGACTACTGCTTTTGCTGCGGCGAAGACGACAGCGAACGCCTCGGCCCGCACTGCGGCTATTGCGGATTCTGCGCCGATTGCTACCAACTTTTCCCCCACTGCGCCTGCCCCGACCTGGCGGGCCGCCAACGCTACGCGGACCTGCTCGACATCGAAAACGCCTGAACCCCAGGTACTTCCCTACCCCAACCCGCCTACAAGGAGCACGTCTGTCATGCCCCAGCGCCTGAACCAGGCCAGCGCCCTGATCCGTGTCCCCGACACTAATGACCGCCAGGTCATCGCTAGCACTGACGGACACCGCATCCGGGTGCGAATCCGCGACACCGACAAGCTTGCAACCGAACGGTTTTACGCCGATCGCGCCCCCGAGACCGCCGACGCCCTGACCACGGCGATCGCGACAAGACACCGCCCGGTGCGGTGGCTCACGCCGCGGCGTCGGCGGCAGGCAGCGAACCGATGAGCGGAGACCACACCATCGCCGACAACGGAGCCCAGACACAGATCCGGTTGCTGCGTCACGTCCTAGACCGCCTCGACACCCTCATGCGGGACGCCGCCCCGTGGGACGGGCTGCGCCGCCTGCGCGCAGTCATCGCCCAGCGGGTCACCGTGCTCGCCGACACCGACGCCACCGACGACGACGGTCACGGTGGCGGTGAGTCCGCCGATCCGGTGATCGCACTCATCACCATCGAACTTCATCGGCTACGTCGCTGCGGCTCCGCCGCGACGATCACCACCCGCGGCGGACACCGCCACGACCGCGTCCACGTCGCCGCGGTCCACCGCCACCACACGGTCCTGCACCGCCTCGGTGGCCGCGACCGGGTTCTGCTGCCGCTGCGGTTCATCGAAGCAGTCCACCCCCACACCCCCGCCTCGACCGACAAGGAGCCCACACCCCAATGACCGAGCCCACACCCCAATGACCGACCCGTTCCCCACCGACCGCCGCCAGTCCCTCACGCTGCTGTTCACCGACAGCGGCAACTCCCCCATTCCAGGCGTCGAGGGGTGATCCCGATGGGCACTGACCTGTCTTGCTTCAGCGCTCGTATCCAGGTCGATCCGTACCACGCGCCGTACCTGCCCGACCGTGGGCGGCTGCTGTCGATGCTGGTCGTGGGATATCACGCGGCGTTTGCCACCGGCCCGCGACCGGGTACCCCCATCGCGGTCTTCGACCGCCTGCCCAACCGCACTCTCGTACAGGGCACCGCTGCGCTGGCGTTGGTGCGCGTCGAGTACGCCACCGAAATCACCACCGTCGCCCCCGACGGTGGCAGCGAGATCAGCTGGGCCCCTGACCCGTTCGGTATCGGACTGCCCGAATTCGGGTGGCGGCTGGTTCCCGCGCAACGCACTGGTGGCCGGTGGGTGATCGCACACGGGTGCTGGGCCGCCGGTGGCCGACAAGGTGTGCTTCCGCGCTCACTCACCACCCAGGTACCCGGTGCCCCGACCGTCGTCACCGTCCACGACCACGACCCGCACACCGGAAACCGATGGCCGAGCACCTGATCGGCCACATCGGCGACCTCATCGCCTGGATCGAGGCGAACCTGCCCGACCTCGACGAGGACCACTTCCACCCCTGGACCACCGGCCCCGCCGCACCCGGCGCACCGACAGCCCGCATCGAGGTCGGCATCCACAGCCCCGGACACCCCAACCGGCGGGTCAGCGTCGCCCTGACCGCCGAACCTGTCCACTGAAAGATTCGAGGTGAGCATTGACTTCCACACCATCGTCTGCGACCGGCCCGGACCGGGTCCCGGTCCCCGCCCGCCTCACCGGCGCTACGCGTGCGCGGGGACTGGTCGTCCCGCACATCACTCTCACCCATCGTGACCCCGCACGACCGGTCTGGGGAATGCTGGATCCGCGCCGTGCCTGGGAGATCTTGTGGGGCAAGCGGTGTCAGATCTGCGGTCAACGGCTCGAGGACCGGGTTATCGTGTTCATCCGCTCGATCGACTACCTGCGCGGCCTAGCGGTCGAACCGGGTTTGCATCCCGAGTGCGCGCACTACAGCCGCCTCGCGTGCCCGATGCTGGCAGGACAACAACACCACTACCACCCCAACCCCACGGTGCGCTTCGCCCACTGTGACGACACGGACTGCCAATGCCGGTACTGGCAGCCCCGCGACCCCGACCCCCGCGAACCGTCCCGGCAAGGGCAACCGGCGGAAGCCTGGTACGAGGCATGGCTGCACATCGATGACTACCGCATCATCGACGACCCCGGCAGCGAGCACGTCGCCACCGCAGTCGGAGTGAACCTCACCGGTGTCCGGTTCCTGAAGCTGCGCAAAATCCGCGACGCTGCCACCACGCCCTCCGGGGATCAGCCGCCGGAACCCTTGGCGATGCTGGCCGCGCTGCGCGAGGTGTTCGGGATCTGACCACACCACTGATCCATCCACCATGTGAAAGGAGTTGCGCTGGTATGGATTTCCTCGACCTCACCCATCAAATCGCGGCCGAGCTCGCAGACGGGTGGCGCGCAGAGGGGGGATACATGACCCGCCGCCACGCTGTGCTCGCGGGCCCGGCGGATCAGTCGTTGACGATCACCCACGGCGATGATTCCTCACGCCACGCCGATCACGGCCGTCTGCGCATCGAAGGCACCTACACCCGGTTCAGCGCCCACCGCTATCGCGGCGACCCCGACCATGTCATCACCGTCGCCGCCCATCGGCCACCCGCCCGGATCGCCGCGGACATCGCGCGACGTCTGCTCCCCGGCTATCAACGCACCCTCGACCGATACCGGGCCAGGGCCCGCGAAGACGCGGCCGTCCTCGCCCGCCGCGACGCGGTGCTCGACGAGTTGGCCGCCGTGCTGGCACCTGTTCGTCGTTCCCGCCAGGACCGGATCGATTTCGGCGATCTCACCGACCCGGTATCTGCCTCGATCCGGGTGCTTGTGGTGAGGCCGAAGTGAAGCTGCGCCTGGGCGGCGGCCGCGTTCTCCACCTCGCCCGCCACCTCGCCGCGCAACGCACGATGGGAACGGTGTGAACCCCGCCCCGCGTGCCGCGGCCGACGCTCGCGTGCACCACTGCCCCAACGCCTCGCGGGTCGGGGTCGCGATCCACAGCGCTGCCCGCGGGTTCCATGTGTTTCCCTTGCACGCGGGCAGCAAGGCACCCGCGATCGAGAACTGGGAGAACGCCGCCACCGTCGATCCCGCCCGCATTCGCTCGTGGTGGCTGCGCTGGCCCGAGAGAAACATCGGTATCGCCTGCGGGCCCAGTCGACTACACGTGCTCGACCTCGACACCAGCCACGACCAGCCCCCACCCCCGCGGTGGGCCGGAGCCCGCGACGGCCGCGACGTCCTCACACGCCTCGCTTCCGAAGCCGGGCATCCGGTCCCGGTGCCAACCTTCGCAGTCGCTACACCCTCGGGCGGGATGCACTTGTACTACCGGCCACCCCCAACCCCGTTGTTGCGCAACACCATCGCCCGCCTCGGGTGGCGCATCGACAGCCGCGGTATCGGCGGCTATGTCGTCGGCCCCGGCTCCGCGCTGCCGTCGGGGCGGTACCGGGTCCTCGACGACCGCGACCCGATCCCGCTACCCCGCTGGCTGGCCGAACTCCTCGCACCACCGCTGCCACCGCTGCTGCCGGTGGGGTCGGCTGCCCATATCACACACCCGGACGTCTACATCGCGGCGGCGCTGCGTAACCAGGCCGACCGGATCCGCCTCGCGCGCACCGGTACACGCCATCGCGCGGTGTTGCTGGCCGCCAACAGCCTCGGACGCCTCGTCGGGCAGGGACTACTCGAACGCGACCACGCCTACCGCGTCCTTTCCGATGCTGCGGCACAGCACGTCGGTATCGACGGATTCACCGACACCGAAGCCGCACGCACCATCGGCGACGGCCTCACCTACGCCGCCACCCACACCAGCCGGTCGCCTGACCGCCCCACACCAGAGAGGTAGCAGTACCCACCGGTTCACCGCCCGCCAGCACTGAACATTTTCGCTGTGCCGCTGCACGGTCTGTAGATGCGGTTGCAAACCGGTCGATTCACCCTGTCTGTCCATCTTTGCGGCCCGCCGCAGCGACCGGCGATCCTCACCGCGCGAACACCACCGCCGCCGAGGAGTGCACCCGGCACTGTCGACGCGTTTGGGGATAGGTTCCTGAACTGGCGAGTACCGCCGTATCCCGCTGACGCCAGCGTTAGTCTGGACAGCAGGGGTCGGGTCGCCCGGGGGGTAACGCTTCACACAGCCCACTGATCGGTTCCGATGCTGCCCGCGTCCATGCCTTTTCGGTATTGGCGCCGAGGTGTCGGCGGCACGGGAAAACTGATCACTGCGTGCTGATAAAGGGTCAGGATTGACGTGCTGTTGACACGAGGCGCGAGAGTGGATGCACGCCAACCCCTCCGGAGTGTATCCACTATCTCCCCCTCCTTCGCGCCGGACACCTGTTGCGTTCTGTGCGGCCGCCGCCCTCGCATCCACACACCCCCGCGTCTGGTCGCTCGCCGACTTTCGCCAACTCGCTGATTCGTGCCCGGCCTCGCACACCCGATGCCGGCGCACCTGATCCGGTGTCGCCCTCGGCCTGAGCCGCACTTCATTCACCAATTCCCAGGGAGGACCACCGTGGCCGCAGCCACACCTTCGCAGGAACGCCAGCTCGCGTGGGCGATCCTCGCCCGCGCCGTCCTGCACAGCGTCAACGGTGTGGGCGCGGCGCCGGGTGATCTCGACTCGGTCGAACACCTTGCCGACCAGCTCACCGGTCGACGACCGGACCCCATGTCCCGCACGACCGTCGGGGAGCTGGCCGCCGAGGATCTCGAACGCGCAGCGAAAGTAGGGGCGCGGCTGCCGACCCGCGACGACCCGCACTGGGCGGCACTGGGATTCGACGACCTCACCGTCGCCGACGCCGCTCCGGTCGCGGTGTGGGTCCGCGGCCACGGTGTGCCAGCGACCGGCCTGCGGGCCGGGGTGGTCGGGGCGCGGGCGATCACCGAACGCGGCCAACGGATCACCGGGGAGGTTGCCGCCGTGTTGGCTGAGCGTGGTTGGCATATCGTCAGCGGCGGCGCCTATGGCGTGGACGCCGTCGCGCATCGGGCCGTGCTCGCCCACGCGGCGGGCACGACCGTGGTCCTGGCCAACGGCGTGGATCGCGCATACCCGTATCCGCATCGGGAGTTGTTCGACCGGATCGCCGAGTCGGGGGCGATTGTGTCGGAGTACCCGCCGGGCAGCGGACCCAGCCGTGACCGGTTCTTGCGGCGCAACCGGCGTGGCGGCGCTGTCGCATGCGGTGGTGGTTCCCGAGGCGGGTCGCTGGTCGGGCACCCTGAACACCGCCGGATGGGCCCACCGGCTGCACCGGCCGGTGTTCGCGGTACCCGGACCCGCCGACGCCGCAGCCTCAGCGGGCTGTCACCGCTTGATCCAGGACCGCCGCGCCGAGCCGGTCACCACCGCCACTGCCCTTCTGGCAGCGATCGACTCACTGTCTCGATGATCCCTCAGCCGCAGCTATGGCGTTTCCTGTCGCTGTCACCGCTGTCCATGGCGGCAGCGCCCTCATCCGATTCGATTGTGTTGGAGGTTGTTGATGTCCTCGAATCCTGTTGCCGTGCAGAGCATGACCCGCGCGGAGTATCAGACCCTCGTCGAGCGCGGCTGTGCCGGTCCGGTCACCGCGATCCCTGACACACCGGGGCTGGAGGGTTGGCGGGCGCAGTTCCCGGACTGGCGCGCCCGGAACTGGACCTTCACCGAAGACGAGCGCTGCGTGCTGCGGCTGGCACCGGTCAACCTCACCCGCCAGCGCAATACCCGCGCCGCCTGACACCCGGCCCCTACCCGCGGCCCCAGATTCCCAGGCGCGCTTGGGCCTATCCCGTATCCGCATTTTCGGCGCGGCACCGCACCCCGGACGTCCGGGGTGCGGTGCCGCGCCGTCTCTTATGTGAGGAGATCACCGTGAGCACTGCCTCGCTGTCCGTCGTCCCCGACACCAGCACCGAACAGCCCGACACGAGCCCCACGCCCGACATCGTGGATATCGAGGGCACCGATGTGGAGCCCGACGCCCCCACCGATTCCGATCCGATCGTGTCACCGCCACCGCAGGCTGAGGCGGCGTACATGGATCCGAATGCGCTGCTGATAGACGAGAACGTGCGCACGACGATCGATCTGGATGCCTATTCCAAGGAGAAGGCGTCGATCAGCATGTTCGGGGTGCGGGCCCCGGCGTTGGCCGAGCGTGAGCCCGATGGGTCGGTGCACGTCTACGACGGCCAATTGCGGGTGCTGCTGGCCCGCGAGGTCGGCCTGGCGAGGGTGCCGGTGTGGATCACCGATGCCGACCTGACCGTCGAGGACAACGAACGCCGCATTGCGCGCACGATCGACCAGATCAACCTCAATGACCGCCGGATCCCGTTACTCGATGCCGACCGCGCCAGCGGTGTCGCGCTCACCCTGGAGTTGGGGGCGAGCCCTACGCGGGTGGCCGAAGGGTTGCAGCGCAAGCGATCCGAGATCACCAAGACCGCCGCTATCGGGGCGTCACCGACCGCGAAACGGCTCCTGACCGAGGGGCGGCAGCTCGATTTCGATCAGCTCGCGATCATCGCCGACTACGAACGCCGCGGCGACACCGACGCCGTGGCGCGCCTGGAACGCGCCGGACGCTACGAGTTCACCTACGTGCACAAGCGCATCGACAACGAACGCGCCGCGACCCGCGCCCTGCTGCAAGCCGCACTCCCGTATGCCGCTTACGGATTCGGCATCCTGACCGCCGAACCCGACAGCGATGCCGGATTCGTGCCCGCCGCCACGCTCACTACCTCCGCCGGTGATCCGGTCACCGCCGAGGATCTGCATGCCGACCCGCAGCAGTGGGTGGTGTGGTTGGCGGTGGAGAAGAACGCACTGCTCGTCGATAAGGAAACCGGTGCGCTCGTCGAATCCGAGGCCGTGGACTGGAACACCCGCGCCAACCCCGACGCCGAACCTGGCGAGGGACTGCGCCACGCCGAGTCGGTGCAGCGCGCGGATCGGTGGACCCCGACCTATTACCTGCCCGAGGATGCGCTGGCGGGTAGCGGATTCCAGGTCGTGGTGGTCGAACCCGACCCGCAGGTCGAAGCCGATATCGCAGCCGAGTGGGAGCAGGCTCGGCTGGCGCGGCGGCGGGTGATCGAGTTGAACGTGCGGGGAGAGGCCGCCAACGATCGCCGCAACAAATTCCTGCCGCAACTGGTGGCCGGTGCCACCCTGCACCGGGCCACTGCCAGGTTCGTCGCCGAAGCCCTCGCGCACAAACTCAACCCCGTCGAGCGCACGAAAGTGGCCTCACTGCTGCGGATCGACGCCTCAATCGAGGCGTTGGTCACCGCGATCAGCAACGCCTCACCCAACCGGGCGTGGATGATCGTGCTCGCAATGCAGATCGCCTGCGCCGAACTCGCGATCGGCAAGAGCTTGTGGCGCGACGCCCTGCCCGCCACGCAGCGGTATCTGCGGTTCCTCGACGAGGCCACCGCCGATCCCGACATCGACTTCGCCCTGGTCGACGTCGAACAGGCCGCCGCCAAACTCATCGACTACCACGACATCGACATCGAGTCCTGAACCAGCACACCACAACCCGCACCGGCCCACCACGGATCTGTTCGTGGTGGGCCGGTGCTCGTCACTCACCCGAATAGAAACAGATCACCCTCATGGCCGCAGACACCTGTCCTCATCGTGATCGGTTCTGACCGCCGACCCCGACCTGAAGCTCACCCGAGTTGGTGTGGCTGTTCGCTGTCCAACCGCATCGGCTGCCCCCGCGCGGCGGCTGCGGTGACGAACACGGACCCGACGGGCACCGCCACGACCGCGGCCGCGTCCACGCCGCGCACCGCCACGACAACGTCATCGGTCACGCCCGCGCCCGAGGTGTGCTGCCGCTGCGCCGATTGACCGAAGTCATCGACCCCCACGACCAGCCGACGCACTGACCGCTCATGCCGCAGGCGCGCCCGGTCATCGCACACACATCCCGCGACAGAGAGGACTTCCATGCCCGACGACACCGATGACGCTCTATCGCGCTTATTCGACCAGTTGACCGGTGATCTGGATCGGGTTTCCCGGGATTGTGTTCCGGGCGAGTCGCTGCATGTCGATGACCCCGGTGAATTGATCGCGGCGGTGCCCGCGATGGTCGGGTTCGTCCCCGAACGCTCGCTGGTGGCGGCAGTACTTCGCGAATCCGGTGATCCCCGCCAAGCTCCCGTCATCGACGCGGTGCTGCGGCTGGATCTCGACATCGACGACAGCCACCCGGGTCGGGCGGATGCTTACGCCGACGCCGTCGCCACGATCTGCGCCACCGAGAACGCGACCATGGTGCTCGCGGTCATCGTCGATGACCGGATGAGCGAACCCCACGACACACAGCCCCCGACCGGTTCGGATATCGGGCCGTGGGGGCGGCTGATCGCCGCGTTCACCAGTTGCTTGGCCGAGGAGGACATCGTGGTCGCGGGCGCGTGGGCGGTCCGCGCCCTCGAACCGGGGCAACGCTGGTGGGATCTGCTCGGACCCAACAGTCATGGGACACTGCCGGATCCGGCCGCCTCGATGGTGACCCTCGCCCATGTGCTGCGGGGGCGGCCGATCCGCAGCACCCGCTCCGAACTCACCGAACTGCTGACCCCCGACACCGAACTAGCCACCGAGGTCGCCGCGGATCTCGACGAGGCCCTCCGGCAGGCGTACGACCGGTATGCCGAGGCCGTGCGCCGCGGCGATCCCGACAGCTATCACCGGCAGGGGGTGGAGTGGGTGCTGTGGCGGGTCGCCGACACCGACTCCGGGATCGCGCTCACCGCAGGACAGTACGCCGAATTGGCTGCGGCGCTGCGGGATCGGATGGTGCGTGATTCGTTGTTCGCTCTTGCGGTGGGTGAGCACGCCGAGGCCGCCGAACGGCTGTGGCTGGCTTCGGCTCGGGCACTGTCGGGCTGCGACCGCGCTGATGCCGCAACACTTCTCGCCTACAGCGCCTACATCCGCGGCGACGGACCGCTCGCCGGTATCGCCCTGCAAGCCGCCCTACACACCGACCCGACACACTCGATGGCGATCCTCCTCGAAACCTCACTGCGCAGCGGAATACGCCCGCACACCGTGCGCCGACTCGCCCACACCGGACGCGGCATCGCCGCCGACCTCGGCGTCGATCTGGGACCGATCCCCCACTGACCCGGCCCGCATCCACACCTACACCGCCCGTGGCGGTTCCTCAGCTACCGCGGAGTCGGTTCCGTCGCCTGAACCCCGTCCGATCCGCTGGCTGCCCTCAGCGGTGGCCGCCATCGCGCGGTCCGTGTGGGCCTGGGTGCGCGATTGCTGTTCTCATCCACTAACATTCGAAGGAGTACTCGGCATGGTTGCAGATACGGTCGTTACGGTCATAGGGAATCTGACCGCGGATCCTGAACTTCGGTTCACGCCCAATGGTGTGGCGGTCCTCGATTTCACCGTCGCTTCCACTCCCCGCTACCGCGACCCCAGCAGCGGGGAGTGGAAAGACGGCGAGGCGTTGTTCCTGCGCTGTAACCTTTGGCGCGAGGCGGCGGAGAACGCCGCCGAGTCCCTGTCCCGCGGAGCCAGGGTCGTCGTGTCCGGTCGGCTCAAGCAACGCCGCTGGCAGACCCCCGACGGCCAGAACCGCACCGTCGTTGAGCTCGAGGTCGACGAGGTCGGGCCCTCGTTGCGTTTCGCCACCGCGAAAGTCACTCGCACCAAACGCAACACCAACGGCAACGGCAACGGCAACGGCAACGGCAACGGCTCATCCTCGGCCGGACGCTCCGATACCGGTGACCGCGCCCGGGACCTGGTCGGCGCGGCAGCGGCCACCGGCGGCGGGGATGGCTGGTCGGCCGATCCGTGGGCGGTGAACACCGCGGGTTCCTTCGGCGGCGGCACCGGCAACGACGACCCCCAGTTCTAATTCACTTTCCCTCGCACGTGAGCGGTGCCTGGCGGTTGTCGCCGGGCACCGTGTCGACCGTTGACGCGAATCCCGCTGTGTCCATTCCACTTCCGTGATCAGGAGACCTGTTGTGACCATTGCTTTCCCCACCGCGATCGCGGTGACCCCATGCTGACCGATATCGCCGCCCTCGACGAGCTGATCGACACCGATCCCGCTCGGGCCCGCCAACAGTTCCGGCAGGCGTTGAAAATCCTCACCCCGGCCGACTGGGCGCTTCTCGGTCTCATCCACCGTGGGTTCGCCGACACCCCGGAAACGGCACTGGCGCGGGTGGTCTCGATCGCCAACACCCGTATCGGCAAGCCCGACACCGGATCCGACCCCAGCACAGATCCCGGCGAGGGCCTCTACGCCCTGGCCGACGCCGCCGAGATCCCGGTGGAGGACGAACTCGCTCCGTGGGCGCGCACTCCCGTCCGCGAGGCCGGTCACGATCTTCGCCTGCACGCGACCCCGAGCACGACCACCGACGCGAGGCGCGAGACCGCTGAGGCGGTCGCGGCCCGACGCGCACGCCACACCCCGCGCCCTCTCGGACCGAGCGTGTTGCGGCATCGCGCCCGCGACGAGCGAGCCGCCCAGCGTCGCCGCCGCGCCGAGGCCGACGCGGACGCCTACTTCGCGCAGCGACCACCGTTGGTGGCCTGACCTTCCCGCACAGGAAGAAGCAGAAAGGAAAGCGGTTGGGGTGGGTGTCCGGGGTGTTCGTCTGGTCGAGCGCCCCGCCTGACTGAAGGGCTACCAGGGTGGCGTCCGCCGCGCCTGCGGGCCCGCGCCCGTGCGTGCACGAATTTCCCTCCGGCGAGACCGCCAGCCGCTCAGGTGTGGGTTGGGTTGTGTGCGCGGGAAATTCGCGCCCACCCGTTTCGGCGCGTTCCCTCCGCCGCGTCGTTCACCACCCTGGTCGATCGCCCTTCAGGCGGGTCACCCGACCAGCCGCCCACCCCTCGTGTTGCGAAAAGCGCACGCGATCTCTCGGGGTGGGTTTCCTTTTTCCTCGCGAGACAGGACATTCGTCATGCCCAGTGCTTTCCTCGATGCTCTGTTCCACCTGGACCGCCTCTTCCACCTCGACAGCCCGCGCCTCGCGCGCGAAATGTTCCCCGATGTACTCGCTCTCGCGACACCGGCCGAGCGTGCGTTCCTCGACGAGCTCACCGACACCTTCACCCGCTACCCGTTCGCGACCGCGCACAAACGGCTCGACGCGATGTGGAAGACAGCCGACCCAGAACGGCGGGAGCTGATCAACCGCTGCACCCCCGACACCGACCCCGGCCTTCACTCCCGAGAGCTACCAGAGATCTTCGAAGTCTCTCTCGCCGCCGCCGAACTCCCGCCGATGCCAGTACGTGACCGCTACCGGCCGCTGATCACCCAGCGTGCGCCCTCGCGAGCCACCGACGCTGCCCGCCTCGCCCCCGACAAGGTCGCCGCGCGCACCCAAGCCCGCCCGGTCCCGACGCCGAGCACTCCTGGGGATCACCGTGCCCACCTGCTGCCGTATGCGATCGCGACCGAGGCAATCCTCACCGGGTACGTGACCGGCACAATGTTCACCGACGGCACCACCATCGCTGATCCCAACGCCGCGCCCGAACCGCCGCAGCGCCCGATCGATGTTCCGGTGCCCGATCCCGATTCCGACGAGGAGCGCGCCAAGCGGCAGCGCCGTCGGTATGCCCGCGACCACGCCGAAGCCACCGAGCTGTGGGACCGCGTCTACGTCAACTATGTTGCGGGCCAGTACGACACCGAGCACCGCGCCGCCTGGAACGCCCAACACGAGGGCGAGCGCGACGGCGAGACGTTGGACGAACGCGCCAGCGACTACTTCGACAGCCACGACGAGACAGCGGCGCGGGATCGGCGCTCGCGCCGACGCGGGCAGGGTGGTGCGCCGCGGCGCGGTGGCCGGATCACCGAGGACGAGGCGAAGGCATTCGCCGACGCCCGCACCGGGTTGCGGGTGCGTGACGACGCCCGTCCGCAGATCCCGAACCAGGGCAACGGCCTCGACTACGACAACGCAGCGATGGTCCCGGTCATGGGATGGCGGTGCGTGTCCTGCTTCATCGAACGACCCATGACCGACCAGCGGCCCATCCACATCCGAGGCGAACAGTTGGTTTCCGATGACGGGCTCTGCGATTCCTGCCGCGCCGACGCCCGTCCCGGGATCGCGCCGCTGCCCGAGGAGTTCACCACCGAGGACTTCGTGGTCTCTCGCTGTGAATTCCTCGCCGCCACCTACCCTGCGGCCGCGCACGCTCTGATCGTCGAGGTGTGGCACCGGGCGGCACCGCACCCGATCTGCCGCCACATCACGCGCTTCCTCGCCGCTCATCCCGAGCTGACCCCGAACCCGGCCAAGCCGCTCCAACGCGCCGCCGAGGTTGCCGCCACCGAGGTAGCACCACGTCCCCGCGCCGCCGCGCGGAACCGGCGGGCGAAGTTGGGAGCCGATCAGCGTCACGGCCGCTGCGACGGCTGCACCCGCTACACCGTCATCCACACCGACAACTACTGCCTCACCTGCCGGATCGATCTCGGCCTCGTACCCGCCCGGCCCCGTCAGTCCCAAGCGGCCTGACCCGACATCCGCTGTCTCCCTTTGATCGCCGGTCCGCCGTGGCTGCCTCACGCCCACGGCGGACCGGTCCACCACCAACTCGAACCTCGAGGAGCTCTCGTGATGCACCGATATCCGACCGGCCTCCGCCGCCTCACCCGAGCGTTGCGCCGCGCATTCGCACCGCACCGCCGTGCCGTCACCGTGCGAGTGTTCCTTAACCGCGACCCGCACTCCCTGCTCCACGGCTACACCCGCGACGCGCCGCTGGTCCTCGCCTACGAATACAACGTCACCACCGCAGCTGCCCCGGCCGACGCGGTGATCCTCGAACGCGCCTTCGCCGCGTTCAACAGCCACCCTGAGCACCCCGACGACCACGCCCACGCCGACGCGTGGGCCGAGAAACCGTTGCGGTCGCTGTCGGTCGGCGACGTCGTCGCCATCGAGGACCGCTACTACGCCTGCGAGTCCAGTGGGTGGATGCGCATCGCCGCACCACTCGACTGAGCGCTCGAACAGCGGACCGGACGCCACCACCGACATCCCCTCACTCCCGCTCCGACTTGGAGGTACACGCCGTGCCCCACCCCTGGCTCGACTTCCTCTCTGACCACTACTCCTCGATCTGGGTCCTGTGCTGGTTCGCCATCTGCGTGCACTGGGCGCGCCCCCTCACCGAATCTCGCCGCCACTGCCGGTGTTCCACCACCACCGAGCCCGGCACGAGGTAGTCCAGAACCGCTCGCGCACAGCGGCTCCCCGCCGCCCAGACCACCAGCGTCTCTCGCTACCCCGGTCCGTCGCGGTGCCCACTCCCGCGACGGACCGGACACCACCAGCTACCAGCGCCCCTTCAACCCAATCCCCTCCACCATCACCTCACAACTCGCCACCCCCTCCACTACGCTCCCCATCACCACCCAGCGACTTCTTCTCCTCCTCCTACTACTCACCTACTCCCCTCTCTTTATCTCTTTCTCACAAGCACACCTCTTTCATTCGAGGTAACGATTTGATAAAGACCAGGTGTTTTGCTTGATTTGACGAAAAAATAGTCAAATCCAACCCTGGCGTAAATGGCCGGTGGGGTGCTTGATGGATATATGACCGCGACGATCCATAAAGTCGTGGCAGGCAATGGGTATCAATATTATCTGCGCAATGTCGCCGCGAATGATGTGTCGGCTCGTGGCCGTTCCAGCCTCGCCGATTATTACTCCGCTCACGGGGAAGCTCCGGGCCGCTGGCATGGCACGGGCCTGGACGCCTTGGGCCTGCAACCTGGTGCGGAAGTCACCGAGGAGCAGATGAAATCCCTGTTCGGACTGGGGCGTCATCCGAACGCGGAGGTGATCGAAGCCCGTGTCTACGACGCCGAGATCGGCAAGGGAGCCAAGCACAAAGACGCTGCGCGTGCCGCCGATCAGGCGTCGCGTTTAGGTAATCCGTTTCGGGTTTATGCGGAGGTTTCCGAGTTCCGTAAACGGTGCGCGGACGCTTTCATGCGACACAATATCGAGCACGGATTCGACCCTCATGACGCCATTAGCGATGACGAACGTGCACACATTCGGACCGGTGTCGCGTTCGAAATGTTTCACGAACAGTACGATCGCGCGCCCTTGAATGATCGGGAATTATCCGGGTGGGTGGCGAGAAACTCGCGCCCGAACACCGTCGCGGTCGCCGGTTTCGACATCACTTTCTCCCCGGTGAAATCGGTGTCGACGCTGTGGGCGATCGCGCCACGGGCGGTCGCGGAGAAGGTTGAGCTCGCGCACCAGCGTGCGGTGCGCGACGCCCTCGGCTGGCTCGAACAGCACGCGATCCTCACCAGACTGGGTCGCAACGGTGTGCGCCAGGTCGATGTGGAGGGCATCGTGGCCGCGTGTTTCACCCATCGCGACAGCCGCGCCGGGGACCCGGACCTGCACTCCCACGTGCTCATCGCCAACCGGGTCCGCACCCTAGACGGGCGGTGGCGCACCCTCGACGGCACCGCGATCTACCGCGCGGTGGTCACCGCCTCCGAGATCTACAACACCCGACTGGAACACCACCTCGAAGATCTGGTGGGTGTCGAGTTCGCCGAACGCCCCACACCCGATCCGTCCAAGCGTCCGATCCGCGAAATCGTCGGCATCCCAACCCCGTTGATCCACGCATGGTCCCGACGCGAAGCGGCGATCAAAGAACGCGTCGGAGACCTCGCCGCACGGTTCCAACACCGGTTCGACCGCGAACCGACCCCCACCGAAACGTATGCCCTCGCCCAACAGGCCACCCTGGAAACCCGACCGCCCAAACACCAATTGCGGTCACTCGCCGAGCAACGCAGCACCTGGCGATCCCAAGCGATGGCACTGCTCGGCGGCCGCGAAGCACTCACGTCGATGATCGTCGCCGTCTTGAATCCGATACGGCTCCAGCGTGTCGCAGTGACGACAGCGTGGATCAACCGGACCGCGCAGCGGGTCATCGAGGTGGTTTCCGAGCACCGCTCCACCTGGACTGCCACCAACCTGCGGGCCGAAATCGAACGCCAACTCCGCGGCCACGTACACCGCAGGCACTGGGAACAGGCCGCCGAAGCGGTCCTGGCCGAAACACTCTCACCCGAGCATGTCATCGCGCGCGGTGACCCCGATCTGACCGACGAACCCGAACTGCGAACGGTGCCAGAGCTGTTGCGTCGCCGCGACGGCACCAGCGTCTACACCAGCGCCGGCGCGCAGGTCTACACCTCGGCCAGGATGTTGTCGGTCGAACAGCAACTGATCGACCTGTCGGTGCAGCCCGGCGCACGACAGTTACCGATGAATGCGGTCACCGCGGCGGTACACCGTTACAACACCCGGCATCCGGATCGGCCGCTGAATGCCGGGCAGATCGGCGTGATCCGAGGGTTCGCCTCGTCTGGTTTGCGGGTGCGGACGACCAACGCTCCGGCGGGAACGGGCAAGACCACTGCGATGGCGGTGCTCACCGACGCCTGGCACACCAGCGGCGGCCGGGTCCTCGGGTTGGCGCCGACCGCGGCCGCGGCCGCCGAGTTGGGCAAAGCGATCGGCACCCGGGTGGAGACCGTCGACAAGGTCCTCGACGTCCTGGACCGGCATACACCCGGCCGCGACAACCCCGCCCTGGACCGCGAGCAGCCGCCGTCGCTGCCGCAATGGATCCTCGATATCGACCCCGACACGTTGGTGATCGTCGACGAGCACGTCAAGATCGGCAACCTCAAACGCCTACGCCTACTGCGATTCCTACACGACCGCGGCACGACGATCCGCTGCATCGGCGACCCCCGTCAACTCGCACCGATCGAAGCCGGCGGCGCCGACGCCGACATGGACGCCGCCGCACCCGAAGCGACCATGACCCTCACCCATGTCGTGCGATTCGCCTCCAACGCCGAAGCCACCGCGAGTCTGCAACTACGCGAAGGGGACCCGGCCGCGCTGGGCTGGTATCTCGACAACGGCCGCATCCACGCCGGACACCAAGGCGCCACCCACGACGACGCCTACACCGCCTGGATCACCGACCACCTCGCCGGCCGGAATGCCATCATGTTGGCCGCGACCCACGACATCGTCACCGAACTCAATGCTCGCGCTCGCGCCGATCGCATCGCTCGCAATGGCGGCGTGGTCGGTGCGGAAACTGTTCTGGCCGACGGCCTTCGGGCATCGGTCGGGGACACGATCCGCACCCGCCGCAACAACCGCCGACTACGACTCGGTGACAACGATTGGGTCCGCAACGGCTACCGCTGGACCGTCACCGCCGTGCATTCGGACGGAAGTCTGACCGCAAAACATCTGCGTTCGGACAACGAACTCAGTCACAGTGTGTGGCTTCCCGCCGACTACGTGGCCACCCATGTGCGTCTCGGGTACGCGACAACGATCGATTCCGCGCAAGGAATCACCGCCGATTCGTGTCATGTCGCGCTCACCGGAGGCGAGTCACGCCAACAGCTTTACGTCGCACTCACCCGCGGAATTCACGCCAACCACGCCTACCTACCGACCGCGTTGGACGGTTCGGAAGGCTCGTTCTGGTCCGAACCCGCCGCCTATCCGCGCACCGCCGTGGAAATAATGGTGCGCATTTTCGGGCGCGACGGCGCACAAAAATCGGCGCACACCATGCTGCGCGACGCCCTCGATCCGCACCAGCGGATCGGTCGCGCGCTCGATATCTACCTCGACGCCCTCGGTGTCGCCGCCGAAAACGCCCTCGGCACCGACGGCCTCGAACGCCTCGACGCCGCGGCGGAAGCGCTGCGCCCGGATCTCACCGACAGCCCCGCCTACCCCGTGCTGCGTCAACACTTGGCGACGATCGCGCTGTCCGGGCGCGACCCGATCACCGCGTTACACACCGCCGCGAACGCCCGCGAACTCGACACCGCCGATGATGTTGCCGCCGTATTGGACTGGCGTCTGGATCCCTCCGGCGCACACTCCACCACCGACGCACCCCTGCCATGGGCGTCGGGGATCCCGCGCGGGCTACGCACCGAACTGGACTCCACCCAAGTCACTGCCCGCGCGCGCATCGTCGCCGACCTCTCCACACAAATCCGCACCGACGTACGGACTTGGACACCAGCTTCCGCACCGCACTGGGCTCGCCCGCTCATCGGCTCCGACCCGCGGCTGCTCGAAGATCTCGCCGTGTGGCGGGCCTCCTCACACATCGACGACCGCGATCCGCGCCCGACCGGACCCGCCCGCTACACCGTGCTCGAACGCGAACACCAACAGCTACTCGACGCCCGCGTCACCGACACACTCGGAGATATCCACCTGCCCGCTAACAAGTGGGCGCCGCTGATCACATGCCTGCAACCCCGCATCCTCACCGACCCGTGGTGGCCGATCCTCGCCGACAAAATCGAGGTCGCCGACCGCTCCGGAATCGACATCCAAACCCGACTGACCCACGCCGCAGCGCTCCGAGCGTTGCCCGACGACATGCCCGCCGCGGCCCTGTGGTCGCGACTCGAGCTCGAACTCTCCGCCGCCGAGGCCACCGGCACCGGCAACCTCACACCCGACTGGACCAACGAACTCCACCAGATCCTCGGCGCCGACACCGCGCACCGCGTCATCAACGACCCCGCCTGGCCGCGCCTGGTCGCCGCGATCGACCGCGCCACCAACACCGACTGGACACCAGCCGAACTCCTCACCACCGCACACGAACTCATCCTCGCCGCCCAACCCGACGACGCGGCGAACCTGCGCCCAGACCAGTACGCCAACGCCCTGGCCTGGCGTATCGACGCACTCCTGCACGAACACACCCACCCCACCCAACCCGATTCCCACCCCTCCCCGGAGCCCACCCTGCACCCACCCGAGCACCAACCACACGATCCCCAGCACCGCGACACCACCGCACAACCGCCACCCCAGCCGCCGATCCGGCCACCAACCACCAGCACTGTTGACGAAACCCCACTGTCCGACAGCGCCGCAACCATCGCCGCACTGATCCAGGCGGGTGACCTGCGCACGGCGCGGCGCGCCTTTCGCGATCTCGCCGACACCCTCACCGACGAGCAACGCGACATCATCGAACACGTCGCGACCACTCTCTACCGCAACCACTTCAGCGTCGCCCTCGCGCGACTACGGTGGGCCGCCGACCAATACCCCGAGCACCGCGAACTCATTCGCGACTGCACACCCGCCACCGACCCCCATGTCTACCAATCAGACACAGACCGTCACCAGCCACCGAACCGACCCGACCAGCACATCCGTCCCACCCACCACTACCCCGACCGACGAGACCCCACCCGAATTCACCCGCCCCGCACCGACACCGAGATCGCCGCCGAACGCGCGAGCCAGGACTACCTCGACACCCGCAGCGACCACGACACCGACCCCGAACACCTACCGATACCCGACGGAGTCCCGCACCACTACTACCGCGAAAAGCTCTGGGAAGATTGCTATCCCGACTCCACCGCACCCGACTACGACCGCCAAACCACCGACAAAACCCACGCGCTGCCGTGCGTGTCCTGTGGCATCACACGCGCCCGCATCGACAGCAGACCGCGCCCGCCGCGCCGCAGCGATGACGGCCTCTGCGGCGAATGCCGCACCGACAACCAACCTGGTATCCCCGACCACCCACCCACCGAGCACATCCGCGCGCGCTGCGACCACATCGCCAACACCCACCCACCAAACACCATCCTCGGCGTACTCCGACGCGACTGGCACGCCGCCCGCACCCTCGCCGAACGCCTCGCCATCACAACCTGGGTCGAACAGCATCCCCTGCCCGACACCTCGACCGAACCATCAGCACCACCGTCGGAGCTTCTCCTCGATGTCTCCGATCCGGTGCAGATCCTCACCGACGACCAACTCGCCCAAGCCATCACCGATATCAGCCAGCGCATCGACCTCGCCGAGACCGAAGCCATCATCTACGGACCCGCACCCGGCACAGGCGCCGCCGACACAGCCGCATCCGACACCACCACCTGGCTCCAAGAGGAACTCGTCGAGCTCAACACCGAACACCACCGCCGCACCCAACTCACACCCGAACAAACCGCCGCCGAACACGCCCTACGCGCCCGCCACCAGCACCACGACATCACCGAAGACACCACAGAATTCGAGCCCGAGACGCTCGTCGATCCGTCCCTCGGCTACGACGACATAGGGCTGTGAACAAAATGCACTGACGACATCGGATGAGACAGACCTACCACATCAGCCTGACCCGACCTCGGGCATACAGTCGTCCGTGAAGGAATCCGATCGAATTGATCGCCAGGTCGGCAGCAATCAGCTCGACCTGTTCGGCGACATCGTTATGTAGAACGCCGGGCGCCGAATGGCGCGCTACGCCTTCGGTGCGGGCACAAGGGAGCCGACGTTGACACTGAACGGGAGCGTCCCGGCGCATCGATGACGGACTCGCCGGGCCGGGTGTCGCGTTCCAGTTCCAGGACTTGGACCACCGAAACTCGCCCGCCCACAGCGAAGCTCGACCACTGATAGCCGGACAAGCTGGCATGTGGCGCGTGTAACGGCGCTGACTCTGTCGCGACAGTAACTGCGGCCGTAGTTGTACGGCCGGATCACGTCGAAGTATCGGAAGAGGGGTGGAGCTGGGTGG
Source organism: Nocardia sp. NPDC102475 (assembly GCF_055584605.1). NCBI lineage: Bacteria > Bacillati > Actinomycetota > Actinomycetes > Mycobacteriales > Nocardiaceae > Nocardia > Nocardia sp. NPDC102475. The sequence goes on from NZ_JBVJLS010000038.1 coordinate 70,195, forward strand.
CGCGGCGCAGGGGGTTCTTTGCTGAACTGCAACACCAGCACAGGCTGGCACAGCAGCGGCAGGCACAACAACAACGAGCAGCGATACGGTCGCACAACATGGCTGTGCGGGAGGCACAACGCTGCGCGCGGGAACAGCAACGGGCAGTGGCAGCGGCCGTGCGCGCTTCGGCCGCCGAACGCGTGGCGGCGGAGAAGGCCGCGCGGAATCTGTCAAACCCGGTGAGACCGTTCAGGCCACGAATTCTGTGTTGATGTTCTCCTTGGCGGGTTCGTTGATCCAGGCGGCCGCGGGCAG
>NZ_JBVJLS010000039.1:0-68852 GCF_055584605.1 Nocardia sp. NPDC102475
TCGTGTTCCTGGCCAGCGACCGGTCCGCCAACATCACCGGATCCGATCTGAGGATCGACGGCGGCTTCGTCACCACAATTTGAGGCCGACCAGTCCTGAAGCCTGCCATGATCTTGACTCGAGACAGGGAAAATCGAGGCGATCCATGATCGCTTCGACGAAGATCAGCCCGTCGTTGGGTGCGGACAGGGCGTTGTGCAGGTCCTTTGGGTAGGTCCGCGCATGCCCAGGTGGCGATGTCCTTGTAGGTCTCGATTGTGGCGAGCATCGCACCGATCACCTGGACCGCACGATGGCCGGGACCCGTGTCGGTGTGTGGTCTCAGGAGATGCTTGACGGTTTGTCGTCAGGAGATGCTTGACTCCTTCTCGGGTTTGACGCCAGCCCCGGTGACGTAGAACCGGGTGATGGGTTTGGTGCTGCGGCGGGGTCGGGCGGCGATCTCTTCTTCGCCGTAAAGGATGCGCAGGTGGGTATCTTCGACAACGACGGTGACGATCTTCCCGCTGTGACGGAGCCCGAGCCTGATCTTCTGCCCGGCGATCGTGATTCGGCCGTCGGCATGAACTTTGCGTTGTGCGCGAAGGGATCCGGCGGGTAGCGGAGGCGGCGGCAGTGGTGTGGAAGGAGTTCGGGCGCCGGTGAGTTTGCCGATCCGGTCGATGCTGATCGGGCAGGGCCAGGTGCCGATGAGTGCGTTGTCGGCGATGGCGTGCAGTAGGTGCCCGTCCATGCGCAGGGTGATCCGTCGTCCGGCCCAGGCGGCGCCAACGAGATGGCTGGTGCCGCCGAGTGCGACCTGGCCGTGCCGGTTGACGGTGCGGTCGATCTCGATGGTCTGACCCGGTTGGATGACCGCTGTGCCGTTGGCGCGGCGCAGTGCTGGTCGTTCCGGTGCGGGTCCCGCTGGTCGAGCTCCGCGCATGGACAGGTAGGTGAGGTCTTCTGGCGCGAGTTTAGAGGCGAGGGTGCGGATGACGGTGCCGTCGCAGGTGATGTGGATGCTGCGCAGGTCGACCCAGACGGTGACGGTGCGCCCGGCCATGCTCTGATGCAGCGAGACGATTTGGCGGTTCGAGCGGATCGACAGGTTCCCGCTCGGTGGAACGCGGGCCTCGAACTCGACTCCAGCACCCTCCCCACTCGGATAGTTCGGCGGCTCGATCACATCGATGACCAGCGGTGAGGCGACCTGATCGACGTGTTCCCGGGCAGGTGCGTGGTCGTGGGGGTCGACGCGGGTGGGTCCGTTGGGGCGGAACAGGCTGGCCGGGACCGCCATGTCCAAAGCCTGGTGGGGTCGTTGGTGGTTGTAGGCGGCGATCCAGCCGTCGATCGCTTCCTGGGCGATGGTGATGGACTCGAAAGGTGCGACGTGGTCGAGGAATTCGGTGCGAAGGGTCTTGTGGAAGCGTTCGATCTTGCCGGTTGTGGTCGGTGACCGCGGCTTGGTCAGGCGCTGTTTGATCCCGATGTCGCGGCAGATCTTCTCGAACAACACCTCCACCGGCAACGGCTTGATATAGCGGCCGGTGAACTGACCTCAGTTGTCGCTCAGCACCTCTGAGGGCACCCCATAGCGACGCATCGCCGCGGTGAACGCTTCGCCGACCTCCCGGCCCGATGGAGTGGCCAGCACTGTCGCGATCATCACGAACCGGGAATGGTCGTCGATCCCGGTCAGCAGCTTGCACTCACGCCCGTCAGCCAAGGGCACGCCACCGACGATGTCGAGCTGCCACAAATGCATCGGCGCTTGACGCTGCCACCGCTTGTACTTGCGTTTGTGCAGCTGAGCCTGCGGATCAATCATCCCGTTCCGAGTCAGCACCCGATGCACCGTCGCCCGTGACGGCGCCCGCTGAAGATCCTGGGAGGACAACTCGAAGCTGATCCGCCGCGCACCCCACCGAGGATGCTGACGCCGCAGCTCGCAGATCAACGCCTCGACCTCGGCATCCACCCTGGAAGGACTGCTGTGCGGGCGCCGGGACCGGTCGGCCAACCCAGCCATGCCCTCGGCCTTGAACCTTCGCCGCCACGTATCCAGCGACTGCCGGGTCGTGCCGTACCGGACCGCGACCTCACCGATCGGGGAACCACCCAGCACCTCACACACCGCCCGATACCGATACTCCGCCACCGCCTGCTGATCCACACACCCGCCCGTTCACCACCGACAACACCGGGCAGAACAAGATCACGAACAACGCCGAAACGTCAAGCGTCTCTTGAGAACAAACGGTCAAGGATGTCCTGAGCCCCTACAGTTGACAACCCGGCCTCCAGCGGCGGTCGCGTGGTGGTAACAATCGTTCGAAGCCTGGGTGCGAACCTGCTAAATTGGCCGTGATTCGCCGTCGACATGCCGTTCTACGACCATACGAGCGTTAGGGAAGGCAGGACGATGAAGGCGTTCGTCCTGAAGGAGATCGGGTCGGTTGGGTTCACCGAGAAGCCCGTCCCGGAGCCGGGCCCGTTCGACGCCGTCGTTCGCACTACGACAGCCCTTATTTGCACGTCCGACTCGCATACCGTCAAGGGTGGTATCGGTCCGCGGGAGAACCTGACTTTGGGTCATGAGGCTGTGGGGGTTGTGCACGCTGTCGGCAGCCAGGTGCGGCGCATCCGCCCGAACGATCGTGTCCTATCGGGTGCGATAACCCCAGATTGGGGTGATGCGGCCGCGCAGAACGGGTTCCCGTCGCAATCGGGGGGACGCCCTCGGCGGCTTCAAGTTCGCCAACTCCAAAGACGGTGTTTTCGCCGAGTATTTTCACGTCAACGACGCCGATGCCAATCTCGCCGTCATCCCGGACAGTATCTCCGATGAATGGGCTGTGTACTGCGCCGACATGCTGTCGACCGGATTCATGGGCGCCGAGAAAGGCAACATTCCGATCGGCGGCACCGTGGCCGTCTTGGCGCAGGGACCGGTGGGTTTGATGGCAACGGCAGGAGCGAGATTGCGCGGTGCTGGTCTGCTCATCGGCGTCGAGTCGGTACCGGCACGTCAGGCACTGGCACGCCGATACGGTGCCGACGAGATCGTCGATTTCACGAGCGAAGATGTAGTCGAGCGGGTACTCGAGCTGACCGGCGGCGAAGGCGTCGATACCGCGATCGAAGCGCTCGGCGCCGATGCCACTTTCCAAACCGCGGTAAAGATCACCAAGCCGGGCGCAACGATATCCAACGTCGGATACTTCGGTGACGGAGAATTCGTCCGGATCCCCCGGGTGGAATGGGGAGTCGGCATGGCCGACAAGACGATCGCGACAGGCCTGTGTCCGGGCGGCAGGCTCCGCATGGAGCGTCTTCTTCGCGTGCTGGAGTCCCGCCGGGTCGATCCGACGCATATGACGACACACGAATTCGCGTTCGACGACATGGAGCAGGCGTTCGAGGTCTCGGACAAGAAACTCGACGATGTGGTGAAAGTGCTGATTCGATTCGGCTGATAACCGCCGCCACTTCGCGCTCTTTCTGCTTCGGATCGGCAGGCGCGATGCCGTTGAGCCCGAATCGGCCGAGAACACGACCCGACTGACCTGCGATGTCCAAGCGGGCCAAGAGATTCGGGAATTGGCCGTTGGGTGGGGACTGTGGACCGTTTCCGCCGCCGACCGCCTCGTTCAGGTGCGCATCGCCATCGCTGACAGCAGCTCGTATCCGACGTGTGCGGCTGCGATACCGGTGATTTCGGCGTGGTCGTAGGCGGGTGAGACCTCGACGATGTCGGCGCCGACGATGTCGGTGTCGCTGAATGCGCGCAGCAGAAAGAGCAATTCGCGGCTGGTCAACCCGCCCGCCTCGGGAGTACCGGTGCCAGGGGCGTGCGCCGGGTCGAGAACATCGATGTCGACCGAGACGTAGACGGGCCGGTCACCGATCCGGGCCCGCATCCGCTCGACCGCCGCCGCGATACCGTCGATTTCGATCTCGGGGGCGGTGATCGCCGAGAAGCCGAGCATGCGATCGTCGGCGAGATCGCTGGTGCTGTAGAGCGGTCCGCGGGTACCGATATGCATGCTCGCCTCGCGGTCGATCAACCCTTCTTCCGATGCGCGGCGGAACGGCGTGCCATGGGTATAGGACGCACCGAAATACGTATCCCATGTATCGAGGTGCGCGTCGAAGTGCACCACGGCGACCGGTCCGTGCCGCCGCGCGACCGAGCGCAGCAGTGGCAACGCGATGGTGTGGTCGCCGCCGATCGTCACCAGCCGTGCGCCGGTACCGGTGAGTGCATCCGCGCCGTATTCGATCTCGGCGATGGCAGCCTCGATGTCGAACGGATTGCAGGCCAGGTCGCCCGCGTCGGTGATCTGCAATGCGTCGAATGGGGAGACGTCGAGCGCGGGGTTGTACGGCCGCAACAGCTTCGACGACGTGCGCACGTGGCCGGGTCCCAGTCTGGCGCCCGGTCGGTAGCTGACGCCGGTATCGAACGGAACACCGATAATGGCGATATCGGTGGCGGTGACCTGATCGATGCGCGGCAGTCGGGCGAAGGTCGCCGGGCCGCCGTAGCGGGGGATGCGGGTGGCGTCGACGGGGCCGACAGTGGTCATCGTGGTGTCCTCTCGGATTGATAAGTCACGCAGGCGGATTCAGTCCGCGTAATGCGGGTCGATGCGGTCGAGTAGCCGCAGCAGGGCCGCCCAGGCCAGGTCGTATGCTTCGGCATCGGCGAAATCGTCGCCGGTTTCGTCGCCGGCCAGCTGGCGGGCGCTGCGTTCACACACCTGCGGGGACGGCAACGTGAGCGTCCCGGTGGCGGCGGCGGACACCTGGATCTCACACGCCCGATTCAGATAGAACATGCGCAGAAATGCCTGTGCCGCAGTGGCTCCGACGGTGAGCAGACCGTGATTGCGCAGGATCAGTGCGGGATGCTCGCCGAGATCGGCGACCAGCCGGGCCCGCTCGTCGAGATCGAGGGCGACGCCCTCGTAGTCGTGGTAACCGATCCGACCGTAAAACTCCATCGACATCTGGTTGACCGGCAACAGCCCCTCGGCGGTGGCCGCCACCGCACAGCCCGCCCGGGTGTGGGTGTGCAGCACACAATGTGCGTCGGGGCGGGCGGCGTGCACCGCGCCGTGGATGACGAAACCCGCCGGATTCACCGGCGGCCCGGGATCGCCGATGGCGCGGCCGTCCGCATCGACGATCACCAGATTCGACGCCGTGATCTCCTCGAACAGCAGCCCGTATGGGTTGATCAGGAATTGCGGGATCGGCCCGGGCAACCGCAACGAGATGTGGGTGAAGATCAGGTCGGTCATTCCGAAGTGGGCGACCAGGCGGTATACGGCGGCGAGTTCGCGTCGCAGTCGCGATTCCGTCGCACGGGCAGCCGGCACCGCGGTCATCGGTAGCCTACCTTCGCCGCGACCCGATGCTGGAACAGCGCGGTGATCTGATCCCAATGTGCGACAAGGTTCGTCGCATCCGCTGCGGGTGAATTGCGGCCGATCTGCAGGCGGTGCAGCATCGGCATGTCCTGCTCGTTGACCTCCCAGAGCACCTCGGTCAGCTGGTGGTGGGCTTGCGCGTATTCCGTTCCGGCCGCGGCTGAATCGACGAATACCGCCATATGTTCGATCGTCCTGTCCGGGGCGGCCGGATTGAAGCCGATCACCTGGAACCAGTCCGCCTCCAGGAAGAGCAGGGCATTGGGAAACACACAGAAAATGTCCTGGTGTTCGAGCCGGTCGGCGGGGACATCGCCGAGCCAGGGTAGGGCACGATCGGTCTTGTCCGCCTTGCCGACCGCCCCGTGCGGATAGGTGCCGCCCAGGATGTCGGGATGCAGTGCCACATCATCGACGTCCAGCGAGGCGGTCACCGGCCCGACCTGGGGATGGACGAACGGCAAATGGTAGAAATCGAGGAAGTTCTCCACGACGAGCTTCCAGTTGGCGTCGACGTCGTAGCGGCGTTCCCCAGCGAGGTGGATCCGCTCGAAATCGATATGCGCCCAACGAGTCAGGATCGGCTCGAGGTGGTGTGCGAACTCGTCGGCGCAGCGCAGCGGGTCGGTATCGGTGGCGGATAGGTCGACGAACACCATGCCCGCCCACACGTGGCTGGCGACGGCGAGCAGGCCGAGCCGTTCGGCCGCCGCCGGATCCACCTTCGCGCGCCGCTCACGGCCGTAATACGGTGCGGCGGACAACTTTCCATCCAGATCGAAGGACCAGCAGTGGTAGGCGCACTGGATCCGGCGGGTGACCACCAGCGGTTCTTCGGTCAGTGTCATACCGCGATGTCGACACGAGTTGTGGAAGACCCGGATCCGGTCGTCGTCGCCGCGGACGAGGAGCAGCGGCTTACCGCCGATCGTGACCGGGTGCACGGCGCCTGGCTCATCGACCCAGTGTGCGTAACCGGCCCACACCCAGCCGCTGGAAAAGATGCGGTCCTGTTCGAGGGTGAACTCCGCGGCGCCGGTGTAGGCGCGGGCGGGCACAAGTGCGCGGCCGATCGGCAGCTCGGGCAGTGGCCCGTCGACGACCACGTTCCCGGTGGAGGTCATCCGTTCGGATAGGGGAAATTGGATGTCGCTCAACGTATTCCTCCTCGGGATGTGGTGATCGAAGTGCCGTGCACGGCAGCGGCGTACGCTGTCTCGGCCCTGTCGCGCAGGGTGAGTGTCTCGGCCCATCGATCCGAAAGTTCGCGCCCGTTTCGGTCGGTGATGGCATATGGGGTGGTGCCCAATTCGGTGCAGAACAGCACCGGCTCCAGGCTGCCGTCGCGGCGGCGGCGCTCCAGGATGGCGGTGAATGCGCGAACCCAGCAGTCCTGGAACAGTGCCTCCCATTCGCGGTGCTGTGGGAAGCCGAGCGGGATCTGTACCTGGCAGCGAGTCGCGATGCGGCCCTGCACGGATTCGGCGCGCGCGAACAGCGCATCGAGCTGTCCTTCCAGCTCCGCGGTCGGCGGCAGCGGGAATTCGCTGCCGCATACGTAGTGGGACAGGTCGATTGCCAGATTCACCTCGGCGTCCAGTACATGCAGCAGTCTGGTGGTTGTGCGGATGTCGTCGGTCAATGTGTTGCGGTGCGTTTCCAATTGCATCGCGACACCCGCGGCCGCGCACCGGCGATGCCAACGGAGGACGGTGTGCGCGACAGCTGTGAGGTCATGGTCGAAGACGCGACCGCAGACCACCATTCGGTCGGCGTCGATGATCTCGGCATAGCGCAAGGCGGCATCGAGATCGACATCGTCACCGACGAAAGCGAAGACGGCCGAACGCAATCGGTGCCCACGCAGGGCGGCGAGTTCGTGGGCCTCGGGCCTGCCGCGTGCGCCGAGGTCGACCGCGACACCGTCGAATCCGGTCGCCACGAGCTGGTCGAGCTGCTCGGCGAGGGTCCACGGGCGTGGCGCACCCCACGGCAAATCCTCCATCGCCCACAGCGAATTGAATATCTCGAGGCGCGGGGGCCCATTCATCGCCGGATTCATAGTGGCACCGAGGCCGGGGTGGCGACCGGATGCAGCGGGCGGCCGGTGCGATGCCACTGCACCACATTGCGGGCCTGAGTCAGCACGTAGTCTCGCGCGGTCGCATCCGAAAGATAGGCCACGTGCGGGGTCAGCAGGACATGGGGATGTTCGGCGAGCCGGTCACCGGCCGAGGGCGGCTCGGTGTCGAGCACATCGAGTGCGGCACCAGCGAGGTGGCCGCTGTCCAACGCGTCGGCCAGCGCCGTGGAATCGACGATGCCACCGCGGGAGACGTTGATCAGCCAGGAGCCGGGGCGCATCCGCGCGATGAGATCGGCGTCGAACAACCGCTCGGTGCGAGCGTTGAGCGGCAGATGGATGGAAACGAGATCGGAATGGGTGACCACCTGCGTGAGCGACGCCGCGCTGACACCGGTGGGCATGGCACGTCCCGAATGGTCGTGGCCGAGAATCGATCCCACGGACCCGGCGGCGAACTCGGCGACCTTGGCGCCTATGCGGCCGAGCCCGACCAGCCCGAGGGTGATCTCGGACAGTCGCCGCGGCCCGGATGTGGGCCGGTCCAGCCAACCACGTCGGCCGTGCAGGGTGAAGAAGTCGAGGCGGCGCACCACGGCCAGGGCGAGCGCCCAGGTGTGCGTGGCGACCTCGGCGGTGGCGAGATCGCCGATGGTCGCGACCCAGATGCCCCGGGCCGTTGCCGCATCGACGTCGACGGCATAGTGGCCGCGCGAGAGCATCGACAGGATTCGCACCCTGGGCAGGCGGGCCAGCAGATCCGCGTCGACAGGCGCGTAGCCGACCAGCAGTGCGGTGGCATCGGCGGCCCCCTCGGCGATACTGTCGGGGTCTCGGGTCTCCAGCACCCGTACCTCGAAACCCGCCGTCTCCAACAGGGTTACGCCCGGTGCGGGGTCGAGGTCGTCGAGATCGGTGTAGACCGCGATCGGAGCTGACATAGCGGAATCCGTTCCGAGTCAGTGGACATGGGACAGGAACGCGCGGGTTCGTTCTTGTTCGGGCTGAGTGAAGAATTGCTCGGGCGCCGCCTGCTCGACGATGACGCCGGAGTCGAACAGTGCGACCTCGTCGGCGAACCGGCGGGCGAATCTGGTCTCGTGGGTCACCACGATCATCGTCATCCCCTGTGCGGCAAGGTCTTCCATCACCGACAGCACCTCGTTGACCAGTTCGGGGTCCAGTGCCGATGTCGGTTCGTCGAAGAGCATCACCGACGGTTCGAGGACGAGCGCCCGCGCGATGGCGACGCGTTGTTGCTGTCCACCCGACAGCTCCGAGGGATAGTGCCGCAGATGACCGGCCATGCCGACCCGTTCGAGCATGGTCTCAGCGCGATGCGCGGCCTCGGCCTTGTTCAGCCCGGTCACCGCGGTCAGGCCGAGCATCACATTGCGCAGCACATCGAGATGGGCGAACAGGTTGAAGCGCTGGAAGACCATGCCGATATCGGTGCGCTGTCGCGCCAGCCGCCGCTCGGGCATCGGCACCGGATGACCGTTCCGTCCGCTCTCGACTCCGATCTCTTTGCCGTGCAGCAGGATCGAGCCACCGTCCGCGGACTCGAGCAAAGCCATCAGCCGCAGGATGGTTGATTTGCCGGACCCGGATGGCCCGAGCACGGCCTTGACCTCGCCCGGTGCGACCGCGAAGTCGACCCCTTTGAGGATGAGGTTGTGGCCATAGCTTTTTCGCAGGGCGACCGTCTGTAGCAGGGGCGCATCAGTCATACCGACACCGGGTCCTTCCGTGGGATGGGCGCACCCGATGAGACCCATCGGTAGCGACGCTCGATAAGGCTCTGCGCACCCATCAGGGCGCTGACGATCACCAGGTAGTAGACGAGCGCCGCGCTGTAGTACTCGGCGTACCGGAATGTCACCGATACCCCCACCTGCGCGGTGGTGAGCAACTCGCGCAGCGAGATCACCGACGCCAGTGAGGTGTATTTGAGCATCGCGATGAACTCGTTGCCGGTCGGCGGTAGCGCGACCTTCACCGCCTGTGGCAGTACGACTTTCAGCAAGACCAGGCGCGGTGGCAGTCCGATCGCCCGGGCCGCCAGATGCTGCCCTTCGTCCACGCTCAACAGCGCCGAGCGCAGGATCTCCGCCATATAGGCGGCCTCCACCACCGCGAAACCGAGGAAGGCAGCAATGAACGGCGTGAACCAGTTCTCGCGCAGCCCGGGAAAGAGCTGTGGCCCGGCATTCCAGATGATCAACAGCACCAGCAGCGTGGGGATAGCCCGGAAGAACCACACGTAGCCGCCGCCGACGGCGCGCAGGGTCCGTACCTTGCTGATGCGCATGAGGGCCACCCCGAATCCGAGCACGGTGGCGAAGATCATCGACACGGCCGCGAGGGCTACCGAAAGCCAAGCGCCGTGCAGGAATTCGGACGAGGTGAGGGCGTCGAGGAAGATATCCCGGTCGAAGGTCATTGTGCTGTTCCGGGGCGGATCCGGGCCGGATCGAGCCCGTATTTGGTGGCGATCTTCGCGAGGGTGCCGTTCTCGGTCAGAGTCCGGATGCCCGCGGCGACGGGGCCGCTCAGCGGCGAGCCCTTCCTGGTGAAGACCCCGAAAACCGTTTCCGCGGTGAAGACGCCAGGAATCGCGGTCAGCGCACCGCCGGACTTGGCGACCATATCGACCACCGCGACGTCGGTCTCGATCAAAGCGTCCGCTTTGCCATTGGTCACCGCCGCAACCGTTTCGGCGGTCTTGGGGTAGGCCTGGATCGTGATCGTGGATTTGCCGGCAGCCTTGAATCGGTCCGAAAGCTGTTGCAGAGTCTTCTCGTTCGCACCACCGCCTTGGACCGCGACGGTCTTGCCGGACAGGTCGTCGACGGTCGCGATCCGAGTTTCGCCATTGCGGACGATGAGTCCCGGTCCGGTCGCGAGGAACGGCGCGGCATCGGCCACCGCGGTGCGCTCCGCGCTGACGTACAGCGCGGACCAGAGCACATCGCAACGCTGGGCCTGCAGCGCGGGCATGAGCCCGTCGAACGAGGTGACCTGCCAACTCGGCCGCACCTGCCACAGGTCGGCGAGTGCGCGTGCGGCATCGGAGTCGAAGCCGACCGGGTCGGTGGTGTTCCCGCTTTCGAAGTACTCCATCGGCGCGTATTCGGGATCGGTGCAGATCCGAACCTCGCCGCCGCGGATCAGGCCCGCCGGTGCGGCGCCGCTGGCCGCACTACCGCCCGATCCGCTCCCGCAGCCGGCGATCAGCAATGCCGCACCGGTTCCCACGGCTACCAGTCCCAGCTTTTTCATCTGCTCAATCTCCTGCCAGTGCAGTGGCGTTATGGTCAACGTTCCTGCTCTGATTGATGCTCGTTCGATTGAGATGCACGATAGAAACTGCGATAGGTTCAGTCCACACGGGAAGCTCAGCGACGAGCGCCACTGTTTGACGTTATGCAAACCATTGCTCGATGAATCGTGCGAGAGTCTTGTTGGAGAAAGAAAATACTGATGATCGGTAAAGAAGGCTCGGTTCGGAAGTCGATTGTTAAGTTCCGATGACCGCAGCATCGGCCACCCACATGCTGGACGCCCGCATCCTCGAGGAACTGCGCTTCGACGGGCGGATCGGCCGCAACGAACTCGCTGCGAAACTCGGCGCGTCACGTCCGACGATCTCCAAACGCCTCAACACGCTGTTCAGCACTGGGCGTGCCCAGGTAGTCGGGATCGTGCATCCGTCGACGATCGGGCTGGAAGCGCTTGCCCACGTGTCGATCAGCGTTGACCAACCCGTTCGGCAGGTCGCGGGGCGGGTGGCCGCACTGCACGACATTCCGTATGTGTCGCTGACCAGTGGTCGGCACCCGCTGGTCGTCGAAATCCGCACTCAGGGCCCGCCGCAGCTCACGGCCACGCTCGACCGGATCCGGAGCATCGACGGTGTGCGAGACACAAACACGCTGTTCTATTCGGACCTGATCATCGACGTCGGCCGTCCCGAGAAGGCATCGGCGGCCTCGATCGATGCGCTGGATACCCGTTTGCTGGCGGTGCTGCAGGAGGACGGGCGTGCCTCCTACGCCACGCTCGCCGCCGCGGCCGGTACCTCCGCGGGCACCGCTCGGCTGCGGGTGAAGCGCCTCATCGATGAGCGCATCGTGCACGTCGCCGCACTGTCCGGACCGGGGCACGGCGATACCGAATTCGCGGTCGGATTCGGCGTGCGTGCCAGCGGACGCACCGCGGGACTCGCGCCGCTACTCACCGAGCTCCCCGGCCTGCGCTTCCTGGCCGCGACGATCGGGCGGTTCGATCTGGTCGGCACGGTGCACGCGGCCGTGCTGGAGGACGTCGTCGGCGCGCTCGACACGGTGCGTGCGTTACGCCCGGTGCTCGAGGTCGATAGCTGGGTGCATCTGGTCACGGTGAAGGAGCGCTACAGCAACGTGCCGCCGCTTTCCCGGGAACTGACGGAGCAGTCGTGACCGCGGTACGGAGCTACCCGCCACTCCCTCAGCGGCGCAAGGTATTTCGCGCAACTCACCGTGGCGCAATGACGAATCACGTCGCCACGCCGGCATTCTGACGCTCGACATTCCGCGAATACCGACTTACCTTCACTTTCCCGAGAGGTCTCGGCGACCGCGAATCCCGGGCACGGAATCGGGCCGCGGACGGCACCGGGATAGCGAACCGGAGTCCACGCGCGCTCGGCGATCAGTTGACGTACCGGCGGGTTTTGGTCAGCATCAGCGTCCGCTGTAGTTCCATATACCGACAACCAGTTCCGTTCTTGCGTTCCCGACCACACGGCGCATGCTGCGAGCCCGATGAGCCGCCGGGAATAGGCAACCACCGTGATCAGGTGGAGGTCGCCGTGCACGCGGTGATCGATCACGAGGTCGCCGACAGGATGAAGTTTCTACATCGAACACAAAGTGCTGGAAGACGCTACCGCGCACAACCTTTCGGCCACTGCCACGTTGGAGAACCTGCTCCGGATCGATGTCGACGACACCGAAGCCCGCCGCCTCGCTGGAGAACTTTTCAGGTCTGTTTCGACCAAGCGTGCGCGGGTCAGCGGCCGATTTCACCGTTTCCGCAGGTCGATCTCTGTGGTTAGCGCATGTGTCCCCCTCCCGACATGAACCCCTTGCGCGGACCGGGTGTTGCCCGATCCCGCCCTATCAGTCGCCCGACAACGTGAAATCAGTTTGAACAACTAACTGGCCAACGAGAACCGCTGGTCCCTGTCCCGTCTATAGGTTGCCCAGCCCACGGCACCATCAAGTTGGGGCCGATTGCCCTACTTCCGCAGGGCATCACGATCCCTCAGACGGGATACGCACCCACGATGACCAGGCGTTTTTCAGTTGCCCATGTTTTGCGTGCCCTGCCGAGGGCACCAACCTGCGACGCCGCCAAGGAACCGGCTGGACTGTCAGCAGCCAGTTGACACCGGACCGCGAGAGGCGTCGACGGCACGCCCATTCACATGCCGTCGACATTGTGTGCGGGCGACGACGAGCCGCCATCAGCGCGACGCCACATACACCTTCACAGGTACGCCAGCTCGCCCTCCACCAACCCCGACATCTCGCCTTGCACCCAGCCCAACCGATCGGCATGTCAGACTAGCCGCAGCAATCGACACCACAACTCATTTGACCCCGGGGCCACATCCAATGGAGCTAGACGGACCGGCAACGATCCCAACCGACTACATCACCCGGCAGTCGACCCGGATCATCGCCAACGGATACCGCGACTACAGAGCCGACAGCATCACCGAGCCGGACAACACCTTCCCGTACCCGTTCCCCGACCGCGACAACCCGATGCTCGAACACCTCGTCCGCAAAGCAAAGGAACTGGAAGACGAGGAAGGACAGCCCCCGTACATCTGGCTGGCCGTACACGCATGGTACGAAGGCGTCCTGAGCGCCCTCGCCAACCCACCCCAGTCCCACGAATAGGCAGCAGAACCTAGTCGGCCGATGCCCGCACCCGGCCGAACGAAATATGAAACCCAAACCGTGGTGTTTCCGTGGGGCTGGGACAAATGAAACAGGTCAGGACCGGTGTAATACCCGTCCTGACCTGGGATTTCAGTGGAGCTAAGGGGACTCGAACCCCTGACCCCCACACTGCCAGTGTGGTGCGCTACCAGCTGCGCCATAGCCCCGAGTGGGTCGCTGTCAGGTTTCCCTGACTGCCTGAACGAAGTTACACCACTGGCGTGTCGGCAACCAAATCGCCTTGATTCGGGGGTAGCGGAGCGGGTTGTTCGATCGTAGAATCGAACACATGTTCGATGGCGATGATCTCTCATCCGTGAACTTCGGGGCCATGACCGACGAGGGACTGATCGAGGCCCTGCGGGCGGCGCATGGGCGGGCGGCGGTGGCGCAGGCCGCTGAGGTGTTCGCGGTGCGGGAGTTGTATCGACGGCACCGGGCCGAGAGTGCGGAGCCGGGGCCGGGTGGCGTGCGGGCCGGCGAGTTCGCCGCCAGCGAGGCCGCGGTGGCATTGCAGGTCGACGAGGGGACAGCCGGGGCGTTGATCGATATCGGTCTGGCACTGGAGGATTCGTTGCCGCGAACGCGGGCGGCTTTCGCGGCGGGACGGATCGATCTGGCCAAGGTGCGGGTGATCGTGGACAGCACCCGAGCGGTGGCCAGGGAGGTGCTGGACGCGCTGGAGCCGCGACTGCTCGAGGCGGCGGGACGAAACAATCCGGTGCGGCTGCGGCAGGCGGCGCGGCGGTGGGCGGCGCGGCTGGATCCAGGCGGCACGCAGCGGCGGCGGGAACTGCGGCAGGACGAGCGCGACGTTCGGCTGCGAGCGGTGCAAGACAGTATGGCGGTATTCGATGGATTACTGCCCGCGCCGGGGGCGCAGACAGTGGCGATGCGACTGCGCGAGATGAGTACGCAGGTGTGCGCATCGGATCCGCGGAGTATGCCGCAGCGACGGGCGGACGCTCTCGTGGCACTCGCGGATGGTTCCGGACGGCTGAAATGCCAGTGCGGACGCGGTGAACGTTGCCCGAAGTTCGGTGTGCCGATCGAGCAGCCGCGCAGGCCCCTGATCCAGATCGGGATTCCGGCGGACACGCTGCTCGGGATTCAGGAGGCACCGGCATTTCTGGCGGGGTACGGGCCGATCGACGCGGCGCTAGCCCGGATTCTCGCCGAACACGCACGCTTCCAGGTCATACCGGAACGCTCGAACGCCGACGACGAGGCGGCCGTTGTCGACGAGGCGATGCGGTGGCGGCCAACGCCGCGACTGGAGCGCGAGGTGCGGGCGGTGGACGGCATGTGCCGCTTTCCCGGATGCGTCATGCCCGCCGCCGAATCCGAACTGGACCACAATCACCCCTTGGACCACCAGCGCCCCGACCGCGGCGGACGCTCCATTCGCACCAATCCGGCCACACTCTGCACGAGGCACCATCGCCTGAAAACGTTGGCGGACAACATAAGACTCCCCTGGCGCATCTGGCGCGCCGATCCGGATCGCCTCCAATGGACCGTGCCGACCGGCGATATCCACACCACGATCCGCGAGGGCGCGCGATACCTATTTCCGCGCACCGACACCGATGCCCCCGTTGCCCCCTACACCGGCCACTACAGATCCGAACCGCCAGAAATTCCTCCCGCAATCCCCATCCATCCCGCCGACCGACCAACCGCCGAAGACATCGCCTACCCGCTCGACGGCTACGTAGTCGTCCACGGCCAACTCCGGCGAATTCGCCCCGAAGACGAGATCCCAGACGACCACCCCCAGCCAGCCCGGTTTCCCGCCCCCTGACTGGGCCATCCACTCCGAACGGAGCACCAAAGCTGGCGAGTGCCAATCCACTTCGAGCGGCGCGCCGGGCGGCCCGCGTGCCGATCCACCCCGAGCGGGTCGCAACGCCGTCCGGAAACCGCTCGACTCCGAGCAGCACATGAGCTGGCAGATGCCCGATCCATTCCGCGCAGCTCGCAAGGCGGACCGGATACTCGGTCCGCTCTGAGCAGTTCGCAGGGCCGACCAGACACCCCGATCCAATCCAAGCGGCTCACATGTTTGTCCGAGTGCCTGATCCACCGAGTGCCGGTCGCGGGGCTGACCGGGCCATCCGCTCAGAGCGAGTCGCCAAGACTGTCGAGTGCCGAACCATTTCGAACGGTTGCACAGGGCGGCCCGCGTGCCGATCCACCCCGAGCGCGCCGCAAGGCCACCCAGATACCGCTCGACTCCGAGCAGGACATGGCTGCCCAGATGCCCGATCCACTCCGAGCGGCTCACACCTTTGTCCGACTGCCCTGGATCCACTAAGTGCCTCCCGTGAGCTGACCGGGCAATTCCGCTCCAAACGGGTCACCAAGGCTGTCGAGTACCGAACCATTCGGACGGTTGCACAGGGCGGCCCGCGTGCCGATCCACCCCGAGCGGACCGCAAGGGCATCCGGATACCGCTCCACTCCGATCAGCTCGCAGGGCCGACAGATGGCCGCTCCACTCCGAGCAGCTCGCAAGGCTGCCCAGATGTCCGCTCCGCGAGCAGCTCGCAAGGCTGCCCAGATGTCCGCTCCGCGAGCAGCTCGCAAGGCGGGCCGGATACCCGATCCAGGCGACTCGCAGGCTCTCCCCCGGCCCGAAGCTGCGGGTTGACGCGCGCAAGTGACGGCAAACGCGCTCGACAGCGAATCCATACCGCCGTTTACGACCGCACAGTGCCGTTCGGGACCCGATATCGCCGTCCACGACCGCATGTATCCGATTGCACGTGTGCCGTCGCCGAGAGCTATGTGCCGTCGGCATCACTCAGACATGCGAGACACCACCGAAGCCCGCCTGGTGACCTGCTGTGCGCCCAGACCCACGTCGGCAACACCGGGAAACACCCCCGCGCGAGCGTCACCGAAATACCTGGCGTGTCCATCGCTCCGATTCGTTGAAGCTCGAATAGGGGTGCAGCGGGATTCACAAGGACCCCAGCGGATAACAATTTCACCATCCGTACCGCACGGCAGGTGCATCGAACCGGCGACACAACCGGACATACCTCGCAGGTTCCAGCGCTCAAACGCGATCCGGATCACTATTTCGTAGTGATCCCGAACACATAACGTAACTATCACGAACGATCGTATATATACATTTTTGCGCATTCGAACTGCGCGAATGCCGATAATCCGAAGTTGCGGTCGAAGCAATTCGGGCGTTACCCCAACGTGATCTGTCGCGAATTCTTCGCTAGCGTCGTCGGCAGCCCGGATCAACGCGACGGGCTCGAACTCGAATCGCTGAACGCCGGTAACCCTGCCCCGCGATTTCGAGGGTCCCCGACATCGCTGGGGGCAGGGACACGGCGGAAGTCCGCCGGGCCGAGCGGGCGCAGCCAGGAATCCACATGACTCAGAACCGCAAGCTCACCCGTGCCCTTGGTCTCGCCGCCGTCGCCGGTGCCATCGCCGCAGTTCCGTTCGGCCTGTCCACCGCCACCGCATCGGCCTCCGGCCACAACTGGGACGCCGTCGCTCAGTGCGAGAGCAGCGGCAACTGGAACACCGATACCGGCAACGGCTTCTCCGGCGGCCTGCAGTTCACGCAGAGCACCTGGGCCGCCAACGGCGGCTCGGGCAGCCCGAGCGGAGCGAGCCGCGAGGAGCAGATCCGCGTCGCGGAGAATGTGCTCGCCACCCAGGGCCCGGGCGCCTGGCCCGTGTGCGGCGCTTACCTGTAAGCCCGAATAGACCTGACGGGGTCCGTGCCATCGAGCACGGGCCCCGTTGTCGTCAGTACGGTCGTAGACATCAAACGAATTCGGCGGTGCCGGAATTATTTCCAGCAACCACGTGAGCAACCGCCGTACAATTCAACCGACCGCACGCTCCACTTCGGGATCGAAAACCCCTCCGCGGCGGCAGAATTCATAACTCCCACCCCAGCTCGAGATGCCTGTGACGTCAACCGAGAGTCCCACTCATCGGTACCGACTGTTTCAATTCCGCAAATCGAGCGTTCTCATGGTCCGAAACACCTGCGGGGAGTGATCCATCTCACTACCCTGTGTCCACCCGGTAACTCGTCCTGATCCACACACGGTTCAGGTCTTTACGAATGCCGTGGCTAGAAAGGCATCTCGACCATGAGCTCGACCCAGACCGCAGATCCGCCGACCCTGCTCACGGGGCTGTGGCAACGCAAGTTACCGCACTATCCCGATACACCCGCCCGCTCCTGGTATCTGGCCGTCGTGGTCATCGCCTCGATCGCGCTCTACTACCAATTATTCGTCACCGGCGCCGTTGGCAATGAACTCATCGGCTACTTCGACCTGTCCTTCGCCTACTTCGTCTGGATCTTCATCATCGGCGCCGCCTTCGGTGCGGTGGCCTCGGTGCTCGCGGGCGTGCTGGATCGATGGGGCCGGGCGAACATCGTCGCCTACGGCGTGGTGATCTGCTCGCTGCTGACCCTGTTCGCGGTTCCCGCGACGACCACCAAGGAGCAGTACCTGTTCGTGTACTGCCTGGTGAGCATTGTCGAGGGCGCGGTGCTGGTGGCCACACCGGCACTGATCCGCGACTTCTCCCCGCAGCTGGACCGGGCATCGGCGATGGGCTTCTGGACGCTGGGGCCGGTGATCGGCGCCCTGGTCACCACACAGATCTCCACCCACACGCTCGACGCGCATCCGGATTGGCAGTACCACTACCGGCTGTGTGGTGTGATCAGCCTCGTCATCGCGGTGGTCGCGGTGATCGGATTACGTGAGCTGAGTCCGCAACTGCGCGACCAGATCATGGTGACATTGCGCGACCGTGCGCTGATCGAGGCCCGGGCCCGCGGGCTGGATGTCAAGGAACTCGAGCAGGGTGTATGGCGACAGATGTTGCGCCCCAACATCATCGGCTCGGCGTTGGCGATCAGCCTGTTCCTCGCCTTCTTCTACACCATCGTGTCGTTCCTACCGGTGTATATGGCGACGAACTTCGGCTTCAGTCCGGCCAAGGCCAATGCACTCGGCAACTGGTACTGGGCCGCCAATGCGATAGCGCTGGTGCTGGCCGGCATCGTGTCGGACAGACTCAAGGTGCGCAAGCCGTTCATGATCGTCGGCGCGCTCATCAGCATCGTCGGCATGTACCTGTTCATCGGCTACACCGATCAACCCGATACCGATTACTACTCGTTCGCAACGGTTTTCGTGGTGATCGCGGTCGGCACCGGCATCGCCTACTCCACCTGGATGGCGAGCTTCACCGAGACGGTCGAGGCCCGTAATCCGGCCGCGACCGCGGTGGGTCTCGCGGTGTGGGGTGGCACGCTGCGCAGCGTCGTCACCGTGGTGCTGTTCGGATTGCTGATCGTGGTGAACGCGGCCGGTCCGCTGGTCAATTACGGACCACGGCTGTCGGAGATCGCGCACAAATACGCCCAGCAACTCGCGACCATTCAGACGGTCGGCACGGAAACCCTTGCGGCACTGCAGCAGAACCCCAATGATCAGGTCGCACAGGTCACCGCGCTGACAAAGCTGACCGGCGCGTCACCGGCCGATATCCAGACGACCGTCGGCCTCAACACCCGCTACCCGCAGGAATTGGCGACGCTGCAGGCGATCGATTCGGCGACACTGGCCACGCTGACCACGAATCCGGCCGATGCGAACGCGGGCCTGGCGGCGGTCGGACAGGTCGCGAAGAAGTTCGGCATTCCGGTGGATCAGGCGATCGCGCGCCTGCAAGCCGTGCAGCAGATTCCGGCCGCCGATCTCGCGGTGGCGGCGACCGTCGGGCCCAAACTGGCGCAGGCGAGTACGCAGTTGCAGTCGGTCGGCACGATTCCGGCCGATGATCAGGCCTATCTGGCCGCACACGCCAAGGAAGTGCAGCAGGCGCAAGCCGATTCGCCGAAGCAGTGGGAACGCTGGTGGTGGATCTGTCTGGCCGCACAGGTCGTATTCCTGCCGTTCGTCTTCCTGATGGCCGGACACTGGAGCCCGAAGAAGGCGGCCGCCGAGGCCAAGGCACACGACGAACTCGTCGAGCGCGAACTGGCCGCGATCGCGGAGGAAGAGCCGGAGCCCGAACCCGCCGGTTAGCGGCGTCGTGCCGGGCGGTACCGCCGCCCGGCACGATCACTTGGTCAGGTCGACGACCCATTCGTGGTTGTTCACGTCGATCTTGTTCTTGCCGTCGAAGACCGCGGGCGTGGCGACCTCGCCATTGGCATCGGTCAGCGCGGCACGTGCCATCTGCGCGTGGATCTTCGCCGCGTCGAGTTTCGCGCCGGAGCTGATGCACTGCACCGCCGCCAGCGAGGCGCCCGATTCCTTGGCGACATCAGCGAGATCGTCATTGCTGAGATCCGCGCCGCCTTCGTCCGGTTGCTTCGAGGTGAACAACAGCGTGTGGAATTTCGAATACACCGGCCCCGAACCGGTATCCGCGACACATTCGTTCGCGGCGACCGCGCGGGTCGAATAATCCTTGCTCTTCGACTTCGGGTCGAGGAAGGTCACGAGGTGGTAGCGGACGGCGAGTTTGCCCTCGTCCATTTGCTGCGCGATCTCCTGACCGTAGAGCCGCTCCAGCGCGCCGCAGGACGGGCACAGCGGATCCTCGTAGACATCGATGGTCTTCGCCGCGTCCGGGCGACCGAGCAGAATCGTGCCGTTGTTCTGGTCCAGGACCGCGCGCACGTCCGCGCTGTGCACCGATCCATAGCCGTCATTGCGGATCGTGGCGTCGTCGCGCCCCCACCGGAACGCGAGGATCACGATCAACACGATGAGCGCGAGCGCCACGCCACCCAGGGCATATGTGGTCGCACTGGACATCGGCCGCGGCGTGTACTTCGATCCCGATTCGCTCACCCCGACCACTCTGCCCCAACCACACGCCACCCCATGCACGGGGTGCTTGATCACCATGCATTGATGCAGGCAAACATTGAGAGCGCGCCTCCAGGGTTACATACTGATCGGACGTCCAGATCAGCGGGAGGCGTAGTTGTGGTCTTGGGGGTCGGGGGCGTCGACGAGGCGTTCGGGGCCGTAGGTGTAGGCGGGTGGGCTGTCCGCGATGGCTTCCACTTTCGATTCCACACCGCGTCGGTGCAATGGTTCCGGGACGAGTGCCCAGATGGCGGCTGCGACGGCGAGTAGTGCGCCGGTCAGGGCGAGGGCGAGGCCGTAGGAGAATTGTTGAGCTACGGCGCCCACCGCGACCGGACCGATGACGGTGCCGAGGTCGGCCGCCATTTGAAAGCCCGCGAGGACCGGTCCGCCGCGGGCCTTCGGTCCGATGACGTCCGCGACGGCCGCCTGCTGGGCGGGGGTGAACATGCCCGAGCCCAGCCCGGCCACGAATGAGGTCACCAGCAGCCAAGGCAGGTTCGTCGCGAGACCGAGTCCCGCGGTTCCGGCCGCACAGATCAGGGATCCGACGATCAGGAAGGGTTTGCGCCCGAAGCGGTCCGAAAGCCTGCCGGATGCGAAAAGCACTGCCACATTGCCCGCGGCGAACACCGTCAGCGTGACACCGGCCATGCCCGGTTGCTGATGCAGCACTTCGACAACGAGCAGCGGCACCAACGCCATCCGAACGCCGAATACCGCCGCGCCATTGGCGAAATTCGACAGCAGTACCGCCCGATACTCCGACCGTGCCAGTCCCTCCCGGAACGACATCAGCCGCAGCCCGCCCACCGGTTCCGGTGCGGCCAGGGTCGAATGCCGCAGGTTCACATAGACCACCGCGGTAGCGAGCAGCAGCGCCGCCGCGTAGATCAGGAACGGCGCCCGCAATCCGAGCCCCGCGAGCGCACCACCGACCAGCGGCCCGCTCACGGATCCGATCAGAAAACTCGTCGACCACAGCCCGGACACCCGCCCGCGCTGCGCGGGCGGCGACATCCGGATCACCAGTGCCAGCGACGACACCGTGAACATGGTCGACCCGACCCCACCCGCCGACCGCAAAACCAGCAGCTGCCAATAACTCTGGGCGAACGCGCTGGCCCCGGTCGACACCGCGACGATCAACAAGCCACCGAGATACACCGACCGCTCTCCCAGCCGCTGCACCAACCGCCCACTGACCGGCGCGAACAACAGCCGCATCAACGCAAACGCACTGACAATCGCCGAAGCAGCGGCAACCCCAACCCCGAACCCCCGCGCAAACTGCGGCAACACCGGCGCCACCAGACCGAACCCGACGGCGATAACAAACGAAGCCCCGACCAACACCCAAATCTCAACCGGCAAAGCCCTGGACGCCGCCCCACTCCATCCAACAGCCACCCCGCCCTGCCCCTCGACCACACCCGACGCCCCATCGGTACCCGATGCCACCGCGGTCTCCGCCGATCTCCCCTCCTTCGCCAACCCCGCAGGCATTCCCGCCCCGGACGCGCCTGCCGCTCCCACTGAAGCTCCCGACCCGCCCGACGCCGCCACCGACCCCGCCGAGCCCGACGCCTTCACCAAACCCGCTGCCGTTCCCGAATCCGACGTGCCCTCTGACCCCGCCGAAGCTGCCGAGCTCAGCGATCCCGTCCCCACCGAACCGGACGCCGCAGCCTCAGCCGATCGCGACGTCCTTGCCGATCCCGCTGACTCGGCCGACCCCCACGCCTGACCCGACCCCGCTGGCACTCCCGCGCCTAACGCGCCCGCCTCCCCCGCTGAAGCTCTCGAACCTAGCGACTCCGACGACCCCGCAGTCGATCTATCACTCACCGGACAGCGCCTGCCCAACCACTTCTTCCGCAGCCGCTTGGACCTGGGTCAGGTGTTCGGGACCCTGGAAGGACTCCGCGTAGATCTTGTACTTGTCTTCGGTGCCGGAGGGGCGGGCGGCGAACCAGGCGTTTTCGGTGGTGACCTTCAGGCCGCCGAGGGGGGCGCCGTTTCCGCGGGCTCGGGTGAGGACCGCGGTGATCGGCTCACCGGCGATCTCCTTTGTGGTGATCATGTCCGGTGTCAACTTCCCGAGCAGTGCTTTCTGTTCCGGGGTCGCGGCGGCGTCGATGCGGGCATAGGCCGGACTGCCGTAGCGCTTCTCGAGTTCGACATAGCGCGCGGACGGGCTCTGGCCGGTGACCGCGGCGATCTCGGTGGCCAGCAGGGCGAGCAGGATGCCGTCCTTATCGGTGGTCCACACGGTGCCGTCCATCCGCAGGAACGATGCGCCCGCACTCTCCTCACCGCCGAAAGCCAGACTGCCGCTGAACAATCCGGGCACGAAGAATTTGAAGCCGACCGGTACCTCGTACACATCGCGCCCGAGCACGCTGACCACCCGGTCGATCATCGACGAACTCACCGCCGTCTTGCCGATCTTGGTGAGCGCATCCCAGCCCATCCGGTTCGCGACCAGATATTCGATGGCGACCGCGAGGAAGTGGTTCGGATTCATCAGTCCGCCATCGGGTGTGACGATGCCGTGCCGATCCGCGTCGGCGTCGTTGCCGGTGGAGATGTCGTAGTCGTCCTTGATGGCGATCAGCGAGGCCATCGCATAGCGCGAGGACGGATCCATCCGGATCTTGCCGTCGGAGTCCAGTGTCATGAACCGCCAGGTCGGATCGACGAACGGGTTGACGACCTCGAGTTCGAGGTCGTAGCGCTGCCCGATCTCCTCCCAGTAGTCGACGCTGGCCCCACCCATCGGATCTGCGCCGAGCCGGATCCCGGCGCCGCGAATGGCGTCCAGGTTCAACACATTCGGCAGATCCGCGATGTAGTGGTCGAGGTAGTCGTAGCGCTCGACGCAGTTTTCCAGCGCATGCCGAAGCGTGGTCCGCCGCACCCCGGCCAAGCCGTTGCGCAACAGTTCGTTGGCGCGGTTGGCGATGGCGTCGGTGGCCTTGGTATCGGCCGGACCGCCGTGCGGCGGGTTGTATTTGAAGCCGCCGTCGCGCGGCGGATTGTGCGACGGCGTGACGACGATGCCATCGGCCTGATGCTTTGCCCCACCGCGGTTGTGCCGCAACACCGCATGACTCAGCGCGGGCGTCGGGGTGTAGCGATCGCGCGCGTCGATCATCGCGGTCACGTCATTGGCGGCGAGCACCTCGAGTGCGGTGGTCCACGCGGGTTCGGACAATGCGTGGGTATCGCGGGCCAGATACACCGGACCGGTAATCCCTCGCGTGGCACGGTATTCCACGATCGACTGGGTGATGGCCAGGATGTGCGCCTCGTTGAAGGCGGTGTCCAGACTGGAGCCCCGATGCCCCGAGGTGCCGAACGCCACCTGCTGCGCAGGCTCGGCCGGATCCGGGATGCGGCTGTAGTAGGCCGTCACCAGACGCGCGATGTCCTCCAGGTCGGTGGGGCGCGCGGGTCGCCCGGCTCGATCATGGGCCATGCTCGGGTCTCCCTTCCGTGTCGGCTGCGCCCGGCTCGTCATCAAAATCATGTCCACAACCACTGGGTCGTGGCCGCGGCGGCGAACACCGCGGTCAAGCTGGTCACGACGCTGAGCACCACATTGCCCACCGCATAGGCATAGGCCCCCTCGGCCGCGAGCCTGATCGTCTCGTAGCCGAAGGTGCTGAATGTGGTCAGCGCACCGCAGAAACCTGTTCCCGCGGCGGCCAGCAGCCAGTGGTTCGTGCCGGCGCCGATCAGTCCACCGAGCAACGCCGAACCGACAATGTTAACGGTCAATGTGCCCAGCGGCAGCAGAGATTCGAATCGCGCAGCCACCGCGCGGTCGATGAGATATCGCGCAGGGGCACCGAGCATGCCGCCGACCAGAACAAGCACCACCATCATCGGGCGACCCCTGGGCTCGGCTGCCAGATCTCGACCTCGGACAATGCGACGTTCACCGCGACGAGCAACTCGGAATTCTGTTCGACGAAGGCGCGCAACCGCTCCGCCTCGTCGATGATCATCACCAGCACGGGTAGGTGTTCGGCCAGATCGAGGATCCGACTGGTGTGGATGCGCGAGGACGAGCCGTAACCCTCCACGCCGCGCCACACACTGGCGCCGGCCAGTCCGGTGTCGCGGGCGCGCCGCACGATCTCGTGGTACAGGGGCCCGTGCCGCCAGTTGTCGTCCTCGTCGAGCAGCACCGTCAGCCGCGCCGCCGGCTGCCACTGTCCCGCCGCCGGACCAGTGCCCGTCGGTGAATCTTTCATCGCCTGACCCCCTTCCGTCGCGCTGTCCACTATTCAACTCGTCCGCCGTGCCGTACCAGTAGCCCACCGCGCCGAAAACATGCCGAGCACGACCGCCCCCAGGCCCGCCACCACCGTCCCCCCGAGATAGCCGAACGCCTCGACCGCCGCACCCGATTCGAGCAGTCTACGAACCTCGAGGCTGTAGGTGGAAAAAGTGGTGAAGCCGCCGAGCACGCCGATGCCGAGAAATGGGCGGAGCAGTCTGTGGGCTACCCATACTTCGGTGATCAGAACCATCAGAATTCCGATCGCAAAGCATCCCACGACATTGATCGTGAACGTCGACCAGGGGACCTGATGCGGTTGCGCAGGCCACCACACGCCGATGCCGTAGCGCGCCAGCGCGCCGAGTCCACCGCCGAGCGAGATCACCACCAGCACCGACGGCTCGACGGCAGAGGTGCGGGCCCGCTGACCCATGCGCTGACCTCCTGCCGAGCCGAATGTCACCGGCGCAATGCTAACGGTCGGGTCGGCGGGCCCGAACATCCGGGACGACGGCACGCACGATGACCAGCGTCGTTCGTTGACACGGCGGCACCGAGAACGTACGAATGCCTGGAAGGTTTGGCCGAAGTTCCCCACTCACCCATACGGACACAGGTCGGGAGCGATGATGGCGGCACGGTCGGCGATACCCGAAGCGCCTCGGAAGACGGCGAGAGACGGGCCCCAGCAACTGTTCGGCAGATCGATTCGTGGCGAAAGGTTTTCGATCCGGCGACTCGCAATCGCGGCGTTGGCGGTCGTGCTGGCCGGACTCGGCTACGCACCGCCCGCCATGGCGCAGCCGATCTATCCGATTCCGGATCCGGACGGTTTCTATTGGGCGCCACCGGATGTGGGCACCTTCCAGCCCGGCGATGTGATCCGCAGTCGGTCGGTGAACGCGGTGGGCTTTCCCGGCGCGACGGCATGGCAGTTGCTGTACCGGTCGACCGATTCGGCGGGCGGCCCCATCGCGGCCGTGACCACCCTGCTGCTGCCGGTGGGCGGTGGACTCAACCGGCCGCTGGTCTCGTATCAGCCGTTCATCAATTCGCTCGGCCTCCAGTGCGCGCCGTCGCACAGCCTCTTCGACGGCGGCATGCAGGAGGCGCCCGTGCTGAATCTGCTGCTGGCTCGCGGCTGGGCGGTCACGGTTCCGGACCACCTCGGGCCGACCAGCGCCTATGGCGCGGCCCGCCTGGGCGGTCGGCTCACCCTGGACGGGATACGGGCGGTAAAGCGTTTCGCGCCAGCCGATCTCACGGCTGGTCCGGTCGGCATGACCGGATACTCGGGCGGCGCCATGGCGACCGGATTCGCGGCGGCAATGGCACCGGAGTATGCGCCGGAACTGCCGATCGTCGGGGTCGCGCAGGGCGGGGTTCCGGTAAACCTCGGCAAGCTGGCCCGCGAGGCCGGCTCGCAGCCGAACCCGCTGTTCGGCCTCGGATTCGCGGCGACGATCGGTCTGGAGCGCGAATATCCGGCCCAGCTGTCGATAGAGAGGTTCCTCAATCCCGAGGGTTGGGCACTGCGCAACCAGGTCGCCAATGCCTGCACCTCCGAAATCATCGCTGCGGGCGCGAACAAGGACTTCGACGATGTCTTCAGCGGCTCGATGTTCGACGCCGACGACGCCACGATCCGGGTCATGGACGAGAACAGCCTGGAGACATATCCCGGTGTACCACGCGCTGCGATCTACGAATGGCATGGCGCCAACGATCAGCAGGTCGATCCGTGGCTGGCCCGCGAGGTGGTGGGCCGCTATTGCGCGGCGGGCACGCCGGTGCTGTTCGACCTGATTCCGGGCACCGACCACACTTCGGCGATATTCGCCGGTGCGCCACGGGCATTCAACTACCTGTCCGACCGGTTCGCGGGACTGCCGGCGCCCAGCAACTGCTGACAATCAGTAACAACGCTCCCCGACTCAGGAGACCACCACGAAGCGAATCTTACGAGCAACGTTCGCGGCCCGGCTCGCGTCCGGCCGATCGAAGCGCATGCGACGAAGTCGCGAGTCTCGATCGGTCGGACGCGAGCCACCAGGGGGCCGCGAACACGCAGCGCCGCAGCCGCTGCAATTCGAACACCGAACAGATCAGTGCACGATTACCGGTTCGCCTTCCGACGGAGCCGGAACCGTATTCGGCATCAGGAATGCGGTGATCACCGCACCCGCCACGAAAATCGCGGTGGCCCACCAGAAGCTGGTCGTGTAGCTCTCGATCTGGGCCTGTGCCACGGCCAGCGGACCCGGCGTATGCGACGACAGGTAGTCCGTCGCGGCCGAGGCGGCGATGGTGCTCAGCAGCGCCGTGCCGATCGAACCGCCGACCTGCTGGCTGGTGTTGATCATCGCCGAGGCGACACCGGCGTCCTCGTGGTGCACCCCGGCCGTCGCACCCTGGAAGGCGGTCGACATCGCACCACCGAGACCGAGACCCATCAGGATCAGGGCGGGCAGGATATTCGTGACGTAGCTGCTGTCCAAGCTGATCTGGGTCAGCCAAGCCATGCCGACCGCGGCGACCAGGAAGCCACCGGCGACCACCATTTTCGGACCGACCTTCGGCAGCAGCAGCGAGGGCACCGTGGTCGAGGAGACGACCATGCCCGCCACCATCGGCAGGAACGCCAGACCGGTCTTGATCGGCGAGTAGCCCATGCTCAGCTGCATGTAGTAGGTCAGGAACAAGAAGATCGCGAACATTCCGATGCCCATGACGAACACGGTCAGGAACGAACCACCGCGAGTGCGGTCCAGCACGATGCGCAGCGGCAGCAGCGGATTCGCGACCCGGGTCTCGATCCACACGAACACCGCGAGCAGGGCAGCGCCACCGATCAGGAAACCGAGGGTGACCGGGTTGCCCCAGCTGGTCGACTCGGCGTGCGAGAACCCGTAGACGATGCCGAAGAGTGCGGCGGTCACCACAACGGTGCCCGGGATGTCGAGCTTGGGCCGCTCGGCGACCACATGCTTGGCCAGCAACAGCACCGCGCCGACCAGCGCGACCGCCGCGAAGCCGAGGTTCACGAACATCACCCAGCGCCACGAGGCCCATTCGGTGAGCATGCCGCCGAGCAGCAGACCGATGGCGCCACCGGCGCCGGCGACCGCCCCGAAGATGCCGAAGGCCTTGGCGCGTTCACCCGGTTCGGTGAAGGTCACCGTGAGCAACGACAGTGCGGCGGGCGCGAGCAGCGCACCGAAGACGCCCTGTCCGACGCGGGCCGCGATCAGCATTTCGAAGCTGGTGGCCGCGCCGCCGACGGCGGAGGCGACGGCGAATCCGATCAGGCCGATAATGAAGGTGTTACGTCGGCCGAACAGGTCACTGAGTCGGCCACCGAGCAGCAACAGGCTGCCGAAGGCCAGCGCGTAACCGGTGACGACCCACTGCCGATCGCCATCGCTGAAACCGAGGTCCTGTTGCGCTGCGGGCAGCGCGATATTCACGACGGTCGCGTCGAGCACAACCATGAGCTGAGCCACGCCGAGTACGGCGAGCACCCACCAGCGCAGGGCGTGCGAGCCGCGGCGGCCCGAGTCAGTTTTCTCGGGGGCGGGTGCCCCACGGTCCAACGTGGTAGTCATGTGTCCCCTTTGCTCGGACCTTGATCCGGAGGAGGTTCCTCCGCTTACCGAGATAAGCTAACACAATAACGGAGACAACTCCTCCACTTAATCCCGCTTATTGCTAGGATGTGCCTGTGAATCCCGCCACTACCGTGCCGCCACCTCGACGCCTACGCGCCGACGCCGCCCGCAATCAGCAGCGCATCGTCGAGGCAGCCCGTCAGCTCTTCGCCGATCACGGTCTGGAGATCACCCTCGACGACGTGGCCGAACGCGCCGGGGTCGGCGTCGGCACCGTCTACCGACGCTTCGCCAACAAGAAGGAATTGATCGCCGAGGTCTTCGAACAGAACGTCGGCGAATTCGCGGTCGCCGCCGAGACCGCGGCCAAGCATCCCGATCCCTGGCTGGGACTGGTCCAGTTCTTCGAGTACGCCTGCACCCATCTGGCTACCAATCGCGGCTTCAGCGAGGTGATGCTCGAACTCGAGGAGGATCTGGAGCGCTTTGCCCAGTTGCGCGACCGGATCAAGCCGACCATCGCCGCGGTCATCGATCGCGCGCGCGAGGCCGGCGCACTTCAGCCCGATATCGAGCCCTCGGACTTCTTCGCACTGATCCACATGGTCGACGCGCTCGCCGAGTTCTCCAAGCCGGTGAATCCGAACACCTGGCAGCGTTATATGGCCATCGCCCTCAACGGCGTACGCAGCGATGACGCGCCGCGCCGGCCACTACCGGCACCCCCCTTGACGGACGAGGAAGTCGAACAGGCCAAGTCGTTCGCCTGCGCAGGCCGCAAGCGCTAGCGCAAAACCCGAACTTATCTAGCGCTCAACTGAGCCAGCCCTTACAGTTGGACATATGACCAACTCGTGGGGGAACTGGGCCGGGGATCAGCAGTGCACGCCAGCCGCCGTCGCCGCCCCGCGAAATACCGAGGAATTGGCCGAGATCATCGGCCGCGCCGCCACCACCGGACAGACAGTACGCGTCGCCGGTTCGGGTCATTCGTTCACCGATGCCGTACTCACCGACGGCATCCTGCTCGACCTCGCGAAACTGAACCGCATCCTCAATGTGGACCGGGAGACCGGCCGCGTTCGAGTCGAGGCGGGTATCACCCTCAATGCCGCGAGCAATGCACTGCATCCGCTCGGCTTGGCCTTCCCCAATCTCGGCGATATCGACGCGCAAACCATCGCGGGCGCGACCGCCACCGCCACCCACGGCACCGGTGCGACGCTGCAAAACCTCTCGGCCGCTCTGCAATCCATCGAACTGGTGCTCGCCGATGGCAGCCGAGTCGAGTTGAACAAGGATTCCGATCCGGACGGCTGGCGCGCGGCGCGGGTCAGCGTCGGGGCGCTCGGCGTGGTCAGTGCGGTCACCCTGCAGTTGGTGCCGTCGTTCGTGCTCGAGGGAATCGAGCGGCCGGTGCCGGTCGAGGAGGTCCTCGCGGATCTGGACGCCTATGTCGATGGCAACCAGCATTTCGAGTTCTACATGTTCGGCCACAGCCCGCTGGCGATGACCAAGCGCAATAACCCCGTCGACCTGCCGGAACAGCCACGCGGCCGGGCCGCCGACTGGTTCGCCGACATCCTGATGTCCAACTACGCATTCGACGCGCTGTGCCGACTCGGCAAGCGCCGGCCGCGGCTGGTGCCGTGGATCCATCGCGGCGCGGCGTATGCGGGTAGTTACCGCCGCCAGGTCGACCGCTCCTACCGAGTCTTCGCCTCGCCCCGGCTGATTCGCTTCACCGAGATGGAATACGCGATCCCGCGCGAACATTCCACCGCCGCCATCCGCGAGATCAAGGACCTCGCGACGCGGTTCGATACGCCGATGCCGATCGAGGTGCGCTGGGTAGCCCCCGATGACGCGTTCCTCTCCCCCGCCGGTGGCCGCGACACCTGCTACATCGCCGTGCACCAGTATCGCGGCATGGACTTCGAGCCGTATTTCCGCGCCTGCGAATCGGTTTTCGACAAGTACGACGGCCGCCCGCACTGGGGCAAGCGACACTTCCAGACCGCCGAAACACTGCGGGCGCGTTACCCGGACTGGGATCACTTCACCGAAGTGCGCCGCCGCTTCGATCCCAAGGGCCGCTTCGCCAACGCATACGTCGAGCGGGTACTCGGCTGTGTCTAATTTGCCGCGCCTGCGGCGCGGTGTGTTCGCTCGTAAGACTCGCTCCGTGGTGGCCGAGTCGCATGGTTCAGCTTGCGAGTATCTCGGCGACCAGGCGCGGTAAGGCCGTGCCGATGGGTTCGCGGATGACCTCGGTGGCGATGCTGTCGTAGGGCGTCGGTTCGGCATTGACGATGACCAGATCCGCGCCGCTGTCGACGGCGATCGCGCACATCGATGCGGCGGGCTCCACCTGCAGCGAGGATCCGATGGCGAGGAAGATATCGCTGGCCTCGGCGGTCAGCGCGGCCTTGGTCATGGTGCGGCGATCCATCTGCTGACCGAACATGATGGTCGCGGATTTCAGGATGCCGCCGCAGGCCGGACACGGCGGATCCGCCTCGCCCGCCGCCACCCGTGCCAGGGTGGCCGCCATGCTCGTCTGGTATTCGCAACCGATACAGACGACTTCGAACATATTGCCGTGGATTTCGATCACCCGGCCGGGTGAGGATCCGGCGCGCTGGTGCAGCCGGTCGATGTTCTGGGTGATGATCGTGATGGTGCGTCCGGCGCGCTCCAGGTCGGCCAGTGCGGCGTGCGCGGCATTGGGTTGGGCCTGCCAGGCCGGATTGTCGCGGCGGGCCAGCCAGGAGCGTTTGCGCAGCTCCGGATCGGCGAGGTAGGCGTCGTAGGTCGACAACAGTTCGGCGATGGGGTCTTTCGTCCATACGCCACGGGGGCCGCGGAAGTCGGGAATACCGGAATCGGTGGAGATGCCCGCGCCGGTGAGCACGCCGATCCGCCCGTCCCGTTTGCGCCAGTCGCTCGTCACATCGATTCAGCCTAGGGGGCAGCGTTATCGGTGCCCAGGGCACGCGATCGACATGCCAAGGTCATGAGAGATTGTTACACTAAGTCTCTCAAGCTCTTGGATGGTTGATCAAAGGAGATCGCAATGACCGCCGCCGCATTCGATGCCGATTCGCGGACCGCACCGGAGCGCCGCCCATTCGCACCGGGTACTCGAATGTGGGACGAAACCGGCCTGATCACTTTCTCCCTCACCGCCGGCTCGGCATTTCTGCTGCAGACCATGGAACCGACCATCGCCGCCGTGGTCGACGAACACTCCACCTTCCGCACCGATCCGCTCGGACGCGCGGTGCGCAGCATCGGTTCGGTGATGATGTGGATCTACGGCGGCGACGAGGCGATCGCCGAAGCGGATCGCCTGCGCAAGATGCACGCCTCGCTCAACACCACCACCGCCGATGGTGTCCGGCACAAGGCGCTGGCCTCCGGTCCGTGGGCCTGGGTGCTGCACACCGGCACCTTCGCCTTCACCGAGAACGCCGAATACTTCGCCCGCCGCCCGCTGACCCCGGCCGAGAAGGACGCGTACTACCAGGAAACGGTGCAGCTCATGCGCAATTTCATGGTGGCACCCAAGGAGATTCCGGCGAACTACGCCGAATTCGAGAAGTTTTTCACCGATATTGTGGAGAACCACCTGCAGGAGACCGGTACCGCGCACGACTACCTGCGGGTGATCCAGTCGATCGCGGCGCCCAGGCAATTGCCGCGCGCGATGCGCCCGGCCTGGAAGCGCATGGTCGCACCGGTTGGTCGGCTGCAGTATTTCGTCACCGTCGGCACCACCCCGGAGGCGGCCCGGCGCAAGCTCGGCCTGACGTGGTCGGAGTCCGATGAACGCAAGCTGAAGGCGTTGGGCTGGTTCATCGCCCGCACGGTGCCGCTGCTGCCGGAGCGGGTGCGCTACTTCCCGATCGCGTACGAGGCGCGGCGGCTCGAGCGCGATCGCGCGCGTCTGCGCAAGGTCATCAATCTGCGTCCCATGTGACGCCTCGCGCGCGGCCACGGCCCGCGGTTGCCGCTCCGGCACCGCGGGCCGCGTCGTATCCAGGCAAAATGCCGACTTCCTGACCGACCGGTTTCTTCTCGGTCGATATCCCGCGTGCGGCAACGACTCTCGAGCGATAAGCCTCGAGATGCCTTGGCGGACAAAGTCGCCCCCCTCGTCGCGAAACATATTCCACCCGTCCTGGTATACGTATCACGCACCCTACGACGCAGACCCGGTGCAGCCCCGACAATCCCGACATTGCGCCCAGAACCACGGCACAGCTCCGATTCACCAGCCTGAAAGGTACTCCCGCACATGGCTCACAAGCCCAGCGTGCTGTTCGTCTGTGTCCACAATGCGGGCCGGTCGCAAATGGCCGCCGGTTTCCTCGATGCGCTCGCCGGCGAGCGCATCGATGTGCACTCCGCCGGGAGCGCGCCCGCCGACGTCATCAATCCGGCCGCCGTGGCGGTCATGGCCGAACTCGGTATCGATATCTCGACGCACGCGCCGAAGCTGCTGACCGTGGACGCGGTGGCAATGTCCGATGTGGTCGTCACCATGGGCTGCGGTGATGCGTGCCCGTTCTTCCCCGGTATCAGCTACCGCGACTGGATGCTGTCCGATGCGACCGGCGAGGACATCGTCATCGTGCGCTCGATCCGCGACCGGATCCGCATCCTGGTGGAAAACCTGATCGCGGAACTGATCCCGGCCACAGCCTGCTGAGTCCGATTTGTTCAAGACGCCTGACGAAGTGCCGCATACGCTGCGGATATGACTCCACAATTCAATGTCATCGGCATTGTCGTCAGCGATATGGCTGCCTCGCTCGCCTTCTACCGACGCCTGGGTCTCGAGTTCCCGGAGACGGATGACGGGCATATGGAGGCACCGTTGCCCGGCGGTATGCGTCTGACGCTGGATACCGAGGCCGTGATCAAGTCGTTCCACTCCGGCTGGCAGCCGCCGACGTCCGCGGGGCGACTCGGCCTGGCCTTCCAGTGCGCGCACCCCGCCGAGGTCGATGCGGTCTACAGCGAACTCATCGATGCCGGATACCGCGGCGAACTGAAGCCATGGGACGCCTTCTGGGGCCAGCGCTACGCAACGATCCTGGACCCGGACGGCAACAGCATCGATCTGTACGCCCCGCTGTCGGATTGAGCCGCCGCTAGGAGCGGGTGAGCAACTCGCTCAACGGCATGCCGGCCAGTTCGCGCACATCGCGCGCGAGATGGGCTTGATCGGCGAAACCGGTACGAAATGCGGTGTCCGCAAGCGGTACTCCGCTGCGGGCCACCGCGAGCGCCCGCTGCAGCCGCAGGATTCGCGCCAGTGTCTTGGGCCCGTAGCCGAAGGCCGCGAGCGAGCGTCGATGCAACACCCGCGCACCGAGCCCCGCGGCGTCGGCCGTCGCCGCGACCGACCATCCGGCGTCCAGCGCATCGACGATCCGCCGCAATACCGGGTCGGGCGGTTCGGTGTCGTAGGCCCGCCGCATTGCGATCGCCTCCAATGCGGCGGTCTGATCCACTGCCGCCCCGACCTGTTCCGCGAGTCGCCGAGCCGCCGCCGCGGGCCACAGATCCGCCAACTCCACCCGTTTATCGCGCAATTCGTGCGCGGGTACCCCGAGCAGTGCGGGCGCGCTGCCCGGTGCGAATCGAATCCCGACCCATCGAGTGCCCGTCGCACCATCGGCCATATACGCCCGGGTGTCCGGTCCGGCCACCAGCAACCTGCCCTTGCTCCACAGCAGATCCATACATCCGTCCGGCAACACCGGTAAGCCCGCGGCCCCGGTGACATTGGTATTCGTCCACACCACGGCGCCCGGGAGCCGCGACGGCCGCTCTCGATATCCCGGCACTACCTCTGCCACGGGTCCGAGGCTACTCGCGCTGCCTCGCGCCTCGGTCGAGGAAGGTCAGCAGCCGTGAGTTGGATACCGAACTCGCCATGCGCCTACTGGGTTTGGTGCTCGGTCACCGATGAATTCCCGGCGGCCGCGTCGTCGTATCGAACAGACCGGACGACACCGCCGAGGAGGCACCTCGTATGCAGATTCGTTCCCGCTTGTGCATGAGCGCCGATGGCTACATCACCACGCCCAACGGGTGGCCGCCACAGGTCGTCGACCCGGCGTATGTGCCCGGCGAAAGCCACGGCATTCCGGAATTCGTCGCGACCTGCTCGGCCGCGCTCATGGGGCACACCACCTTCGCGCCCGCGCTGACCAATGACCGCTGGCCGTGGCCGGCACTGCGGGTCTTCGTGCTCGCATCGCAGCGTCCCGCGGGCACGCCCGATCACGTCACTGTCGACAGCGATCCGGCACGCTTGCTCGAGCAGCTGCGCGCGGCCGATCGCGGTGGTGATGTCCACCTGATCGGCGGCCCGCGCACCATCGAAACCTTCCGCGCACTCGGCGCATTGGACAAGCTCGAATTGGTCGTGCTGCCCTTCTTCGTCGGCGGCGGGATGCGGCTGACCGAAGCCATGGATATCGATACCGGCCTCACCCTCGACAGTTCGCGTGCGCTGCCCGGCGGGTCGGTGGAAATCATCTACACGGTCGACAATCGCGGTGGCGTACCGCAGGCTCGGGATACGGGGTGGGCGCCCGCGTCACAGCGATTCAGTGCGGGGTGATGCCGCGCGGGACGACCCGGATCAGGTGATCGTCGCCCGCGGCGATTTTCGAATCCGGATCCTTACATCCGACGGTGACCTCGGCGCCGGCGGGTGAGGAAAAAGTCCACAGCGTCATCCATTCTTTTCCGCCGATTGTTTCCTGTTTTTTCGTATTGGTGGAACGGAGGTCTTCGTTGCGGCCGGTGCTGTCGGTTACCGTGCAGCGTAGGCTCCCGCTCGCCGCGCCCCAGTCGACGGGCACCTTGATATCCAGCACGGCATCCGCGGGAATCGGTACTTTCTTGGTCTCCCCCAGCGGAATCCGCACGCCGCCGCCCGGCTCCTCGTTTTCGATCGGCGTCGCACCCACCGAACTCGTTTCCGATGGTGCGGGCGAACTCGACGCGGCCGTCGTGGACTTGTCATCGGTGCATCCCGCCACGGCAACGGCAAGTGCCGCCGTCGCCGTCATCCAGATCAGTTTCACAGGTCAACCTCTCTTCGACAGAGCATGACTACAACTTCCAGATGGACGCAGACTACATGGCGCGAGAATCGGCAATTTGTTCGCAAATAAGAGGACTCGGCGGATATCGAAAATCTCCGATAGCGTCATATGCCATGACGATGCCCGTCGCATTCAGCACCCTCGATGTCCGCACCGCCGACGGCAATGCCGACGCATACCTGGCCCGACCCGATGACGGCGTGGCTCATCCCGGTGTGCTGTTCGATGTGGACGCCTACGGCCTGCGGCCCTGGCTGCGCGAAATGATGGAAGCCATCGCGGCCGACGGCTATACCGTGTTGGCGCCCAATATTTTCCACCGAAGCGGACCCGCTCCGGTGCTTCCGATGCCCGATTCCGCCGATCCGGCAGGGCATGCGAAATTCTTTGCCGCACTTGGCCCGGCGCGCGCGGCGCTCACTCCCGAAAAGGCGTTGCAGGACACCCGAACCTATCTCGATTGGCTGGCGGCGGCCGAGTTCGTGGCACCGGGACCGGTGGCGGTGACCGGATACTGCATGGGCGGCCGACTCGCCTTGCGCGCGGCGGGCGCATTCGGGAATCGCATCGCGGCAGCCGCCAGTTTCCACGGCGGCCGCCTGGCGGTCGACGAACAACCCGACAGTCCGCATCACACCGCCGCGGGCATTACCGCCGAATTGTTGATCGCCCATGCGAGCCAAGATGATTCGATACCCCCGGACCAGATCAGCCGTTTGGAAAAGGCCCTCGACGCGGCGCACGTCCGCTATGCCTCAGTGGTCTACCCGAATACCCGCCACGGTTTCACCATGCGCGATACCCCGGTCTTCGATCAGGTGGCCTACGACCGCCACCTCACCGATCTGCTCGACCTCCTGCACCGGGCGTTCCCCAGCCCGTGACGACAAGGGCAAGATGATCAGTGATGGTCCGCGGACAGGAGTACGAATGGAACTGAGCTACGGCGATGTGAAGGCCGCCGCTGATCGGATCACCGGACACGTGCGGCCGGTCGCCATCGCACCCGGCGACGCGATAGCGACGACCGGCGAATTGTGGCTGGCATTGGAATTCATGCAGCACACCGGCTCGTTCAAGGCCCGTGGTGCCCGAAACTTCATCCAGGCGCACCAGGACGACGCAACATTGCCGGATGCGGGCGTGACCATCGCATCCGGCGGAAACGCCGGACTCGCGTGCGCGTGGGCGGCCCGCGAACAGGACGTACGGGCGACGGTATTCCTGCCGACCACCGCGCCGCTGGTGAAGGTCGACCGGTTGCGCGGCTACGGCGCGGATGTGCGCCTGGTCGGCGTCGAATACGCCGACGCACTCGCCGCCTGTCGCGAATTCGCCGATACCAGTGGCGCTTTGCCCTCACACGCCTACGACAACCCCTATATCGCGGCCGGAGCGGGCACCCTGATGGTGGAGATCCACCACCTGCTTCCCCGGCTGGACACCATCGTCGTCGCGGTCGGCGGCGGCGGTCTGTTCGCCGGGGTCGCCACGGCCGCGGATCACTACGGCGTCCGGACGATCGCGGTGGAGCCGCAACGCTGCCGTGCGCTGCACGATGCGATCCAGGCCGGACGGATCGTCGACGCGACGGTCGATTCGGTCGCCGCTGATTCCCTCGGCGCCCGCCGCGCCACCGAATTGGCACTGCACGCGGCCCAGAACTATGACGTGACCTCGGTGCTCGTCTCCGACGCCGACATCATCGCGGCCCGCTTGGCGCTGTGGCAGGACCGCCGACTCGCGGTGGAACACGCCGCCGCAACGGCGGTCGCGGCGCTCACCACCAATGCGTATCGGCCCGAGCCCGGTGAGCGGGTCTGCGTCGTTCTGTGCGGGGCCAATACCGATCCGGCGGATCTGGCGCGGTAAGGCGCACTACGCTCGATATCGACTCGGAGGAGGCACGCCATGTCGGTTCAATCTCTGATGGTCCCGATCGGAACGCCCGCGCCGGACTTCAGCCTGCCCGACCTCGACGGTCAGCTGCATACCCGCGCCGACTATGCGGACGGGTCCGGGCTACTGGTCATCTTCGCCTGCAACCACTGCCCGTATGTGCGGCACCTCGAGTCGAAGCTCGGCGAGGTGCTCGGCACGTTGACCATCCCCACGGTGGCGATCTGCACCAATGACGCTGATGCCTACCCGGATGACGCACCGGAGCACCTGCGGGTCCAAGCCGATCGCGCCGGTTGGAAATTCCCCTACCTGATCGACGAAACACAGCAGGTGGGTCGAGCCTTCCGGGCCGCGTGCACGCCGGACTTCTTCCTCTACGACGCACGGCTCGAACTCGCCTACCGCGGCGCATTCGACGAATCCACCCCGGGCAACGGTAAACCGGTGACCGGCAACGAATTACGCGCCGCGGTCGAGGCGGTTCGCACCGGAGCCCCCGTGCCCGAGCCGCATCGGCCGAGCATGGGCTGCTCCATCAAATGGCGTTCCTAGGTGCCGATCACGGCATTCATGATGGTGCCCGCGCTGGTCGCGACGACACCGCCGATCATGGCTCCCGCCACCATCTTCGGCGATTGCAGGCCGCCGCCGGACCACTTCTCCCAGGCGAACCGACCGCCCGCGTAGGTGATGGCGGTAATGCCTGCCAGCAGGATGAACCAGGTGAAATAGCGCACCATCTGCAGGATCTTGTCCGCGAGGGGCGGCGCCTCAGGTGTCGGGTTGCCGAGTTGGGCCAGGACTGCTCCATACGTGTCATGTGCCGCGGCGAGAATCATGCTCACAGTCGTACCCCTCTGCTGATATCGGCGACGCTGGTAAGCGCCTAGCCAGATAATAGCGGCTCGACTCGAGACAGATTGTGCAGCAACCGGATTCAACGACATACCGGTCAGCTGGATTCCGGCAGGGGCCTGCGATCACGCTGCAGCATGTACAGCGCCATCGCCGAACCCGATACCGTGAGGACAGCGGCTATCGGACAAATCGAACGCAGTCCCGGTCCGCCATCGATGGCCCAGCCACCGATGCGGCCCGCGCATGCGGCGGCGAGTTGGAATCCGGAGGCATTGACCGCGACCGCCAGTGTGGGTGCCGCGCCCGCCGCGGTCACGACCCGGGTCTGCATACCGGGAATGATCGCGAACGCCAGCACCCCCAGCACGAAAATCAGTGCCACCGTGCTCAATTGAATCTCGGCGATGCCCCCGAGCAGCGCCAGCGTGCCCGCCAAGGCTACGAGCAGACCCATCAGCGATGGCATCAGCGCCCTATCGGCCAGCCGTCCACCGAGATAGTTGCCGAGCACCGCGCCCACGCCGTACACCAGCAGTAGCGCGGGCACCACACCTGCCGCGAAGCCGCTCACCTCGGTGAGCAGCGGGGTGAAGTACGTAAAGACCATCACCACACCGACATTGCCGAGCGCGGTGAGACCGATCGCCAATTGCACACGGCGATCAGCGAATACGCGCAGCTCCCCGCGCACCGATCCGCTCGACGGCGCGGACATCGTCGGCAGGAAACGCAGCATGAGCAGCAGCGCGACGGCCGCGCACACCGCGACCGACACGAATGTCGCACGCCAGCCGAAAGTTTGGCCGACGGCCGCGCCGACCGGAGTGCCGCCGACAATGCCCAGATTCATGCCGAGTGCCACCTGCGCCACCGCGGATGCCTCGCGGCCGGGTTCGGCCGTCGAGACGACCGTCGCGATCGCGACGGCGAAAAACGTTGCTACCACGAGTCCTGCGGCGAATCTGGCCAGCAGCACGGTCGAATAGTTCGGTGCGAGAGCCGAACCCAGATTCGCGACGACCGCCACCGCGACCAAACCGACCACGAGCGGTTTGCGCGGCAGCCGCGCCGTCACCACGGTCACCACCGGCCCGCCGACGATCATGCCGAGCGCATAGGCGCTCACCAGCAGACCCGCCGCGGGCACCGACACCGCGAGCCCAGCCGCCACCTCGGGCAGGATTCCGGCGATTACGAATTCACCGGTGGTCAGGCTGAAGACCACCAGCATGAGCGCAAAGACAGCAGGGCGCATACATCCACTCCAGATAGTTACAACTCAAATGATTTGAACTAGAACTATCACAGTTCGAAGCATGGCACTAGACTCGGCGGCATGAAGGAGCAGGCGCCACCGAATCTCGCCGTGGATACCGGGATCGATCGCGATGTCTGCAAGCTGGTGCATCAGTTCACCCACCGCCTCGACGTGCACGTTCGCCGCGTCGCCGAGGCATTGGATATGACGCCGTCGCAGGTGATCGCCCTGCGCGAACTGTCGGATCCGATTACCGCGCGCGAATTGGCCACCAGGATGTCGTGCGAGCCGTCGAACGCGACCTTCGTGCTGGACCGCCTCGAACACCAGGATCTGGTTCGGCGGCAACCACATCCGACCGATCGCCGCGCCAAACAGATCGTGCTGACAGCCGCCGGGGAGCGGCGGCGCGCCGAGGCGCTCGACCTGCTCGGGGCGCAGTCGCCACTGACCTCGCTCACCGCCGCACAGCAGCAG
Source organism: Nocardia sp. NPDC102475 (assembly GCF_055584605.1). Classification (NCBI taxonomy): domain Bacteria; kingdom Bacillati; phylum Actinomycetota; class Actinomycetes; order Mycobacteriales; family Nocardiaceae; genus Nocardia; species Nocardia sp. NPDC102475. Next base: position 39,908 of record NZ_JBVJLS010000039.1, read on the forward strand.
ACCCTGCGCGATCTGCTGCAGGCGATGGTGCCGCCGATTGTCTAACCATACGGTCGGACGTACTCTTCAATTATGACAACGGAGGACAAGCGCCTACTGCGCGGTGCACGGAGTCGCCAGCTCGTGCTGCGCCAAGCGGTCGACACCGCATCCCTCGACGGTCTCGACGGTTTGAGCTTCGGCAAGTTGGCGACTGATACCGGGCTCAGCAAAGCGGGTGTGCAGACCCTGTTCAAGACCAAGGAGACGCTGCAACTCGCGGCGCTCGATTTCGGCCGCGATATGTTCATCGATGCCGTCATCCGTCCCGCCCGCGCGCAACCGCATGGGGTGCAACGACTTCGCGCTCTGATCGAATGTTGGATCGTCTACGCGCAGACACCGCTGTTCGCGGGCGGCTGCTTGCGGGTCGCGAATATGGCGGAGTTCGACAGCCGTCCCGGTCCGGTGCGCGATGCGCTGGTCCGCGAGCAGCGGGCGTGGGTGGCGACCATCGCGCGCGAACTCCGGTATGCCGTCGATGCGGGCGAAATCGCCGATCTGGATATCGATCTCGCCGCCTTCCAGATCGACGCCGTCCTCTGTGCCGCCAATACCGCACTGCGCCTCGGCGAAGTCGATGCGGTGCCCAAGGTCCGCCGAGTTGTCGAAAGCTTCCTCATCCCGGCGACCTAGGTATCAGGGGCAGTCAGCGGTCTGCTGCAACTCGATCCTGATCCGGTCGTCGCTGAGGATGAGGGTGCCGTCGCCGGTGGTGGTCCATGTCGGCGCGAGGAGCAGGAATTCGGTGAGCCAGGAGTCCTGGTCGGCGAATTCCGGCGGATAGGACAGCACGGTGGCGAACGGGGATCGGGTTTTCAGAACGCCGCTGTCGGCATCCACCTCGAACATCACGGTATTGGCGCCCGCGTGTGCGGACAGGCGGCGGGTCTCGTCGACGAACCACAGGGTGATCCGGGTGCCGCCGAGCAGGAATCGTGGTCGGCCATTCTCGGTGACGGATGAGGAGACGTAGCGGTGGCCCCAGAGATCTGAGTCTTGCATCGGTGGATCGGCCCTTACTCGCAGCGTTCGACAGCCCATCTATCCTGATTCCCGCGCCGAGCAGGCAGAACGGCCCGGTCCACTGAACGAACCGATCAGCGAAGATTCTTCTCGATTTCGCGGGCGGTATGTGCGACCAGGCCGGGCAGATTCGGCGGAAACTGTTGGGACAGTGAGATACAGCCGATCGCGGCCGCATCGCACATCCCCGGTTGACGGATAGCCGCTGCGGCACAACAGATTCCGGCGATCAGCTTGTGATGGTCGACGGAAACCATTCCGGCATCGACGATTCCCGAGCAGACACGCTGCCATTCAGCGGCCGAATAGGTCGGCGGCGGGACGGTATTGTCGGCCCGTCCCGCGAAGAGCACCTGCGCCAGCGCGGTGCGATAAACCAACTCCGGATCCGCGGTGGTGCTGAGGAAGAACTCGGCACCTTTGATCCCGGAGACCATCCGAACCTCGCCCGCGTCGAGAATGCACACCGCGACAGTCGAATTCGTCAAGGCGGACAATACCCGGGCGGGCCGTTGCGCGGCCCGGCGCAGGATCGGCGCGGCCTGCCAATGCCGCCCCAACTCCGCCATCCGCTCGCCGACGAAATACCGCTGCTCCACCCGCTGCACGGCACCGAGCGCCACCAACTGTTCGGCCAACCGATATGCGGTGGCCTTCGCCAATCCGGTGGTGCGGGCCAGTTGGGACAGTCCACAGCCCTCCGGTGCCGCCGAAATGGCCTCCAGTATCTGGAAACCGGCGTCGAGCACACCGCGGCTCGTTCCGTCAGTCGATGGGCCACCGACCATCGCGCCCGTCCTCCTCCTTGCCGCGGCTCCTATCGGCACACGGCAAGAAAAGATGGTACGCCGGTTGTCGTTCGCAACAAGGCGTTCCGGACCGGGGTCAGCTCACGTTGAGGACGACCTTGCCTGGGCCACGCCCCATTTCGCTCTCCTCCTGTGCGGCCGCTGCCCGCTCGAGCAGGAAGGTCCGCGCCTCGCCCGGCAGCCGGAACGCACCGCTGGCGACGCGTTCGGCGACCTGCTCGAGCAGTTCGGTAGGACGCTCGGGACCGCTGCCCGCGAGGAAGGTTATGCCGTGTTCGCGGGCCGCCGGATCGGCGATCGTCACGATCCGGTCGGTGCCGCCGCGCAATGCGATGGCGGCGGGCAGCACACCGTATCCGGCCGCGTCGAAGACCGCGTCGATGCCGTTCGGCGCGAGTTCGCGGACGCGCTCGACCAGACCGGCGCCGTGGGTGGTCGGGGTGGCGCCGAGTTCGCGCACAATGTCCTGATTGGCCTCGGATGCGGTGCCGATCACGGTGACGCCCTCGGCCACGGCCAGCTGCAGCGCCATCGACCCCACCGCACCGGACGCCCCGTTGATCAGCAGCGTTTCGCCCGGTTGCATTTTCAGTGCCGCCAATGACTTCTCCGCCGCCGACACCGCGACCGGGAGCGATGCGGCATCCGGCCAGGACAATTCCTCGGGTTTCTTCGCGACGGCATTGCTGAGGGTGTATTCCGCGTACGCCGCGACCGCCCAGCCCAGTACCTCGTCGCCGACCGCGACATCGGTGACATCCGGGCCAACCGCATCGACCACCCCCGCGATCTCACCACCCGGATACTGCGGGAACACCGGTTCGCCGAAAGACAGTGCGCCGGAACGGATCTTCCAATCCGCCGGATTCACCGCGGTGGTCCGGACCGCGACTCGGACCTGCCCCGGGCCCGGTTCCGGGATCGGGATGTCGACGATCTGCAGTACGTCCGGACCGCCGAATTCGTAGAACGCAATCGCCCGCATCGTCCCAGCCTACGGGTCGGACCGCGCGCTTACGGGTAGCGCCGCCAGGTTTTCTCAGGAGAGTCTCATCGAACACCCACCCTTGGTCTCAGAACCGTTCCGTTCAATGGCCGGTGGCTGCCCCGTCCGGTCCCAGTCTCACCCGGGCGGTAGGCAGCGCCAACTTCGGCAAGAATCCGAAACGACCTCGAACCTAATCCGCGGCTATCTCGTAACTCCTACAACAACGAGCCGACAACGCCGAGGTCATGATGAGCGTCGAACACGTCAACCGTCGAACAATCGTCATCGGAGCGGGGGCCGCGGCAGTTGTCGCGGCCTGTTCCACGAGCGAAAGCTCGTCGACGCAGGTCACCTCCACCACCTCCACCGCAGTACCGACGACGACATCGAATTCCGTTGCCGCCGAGCCGCCGCCGCCCCCGACCGAGGTGCCGGCCGGACCGGAACCCACTCCCGGCACCGCACTCACCCGCGCCTCCGACGTGCCGATCGGCTCCGGCGTGCTACTCGGCGATACTGTCGTCACTCAGCCGAGTCCGGGTAATTACCACGCTTTTTCGGTGATCTGCACGCATGCGGGCTGTGTCGTCGACAGGATCAGTGGCGGCACCATCAATTGCCCTTGTCACGGCAGCAGATTCAATCTCGACGGCTCCGTCGCCACCGGTCCGGCCACCCAACCGCTCGCCGCGCGCACCATCTCGGTCCAGGGCGAATGGATCGTCGCGGGCGCATTCGCACCGCTGCCCGCCGCCCGGCAAGAGGTCCAAGAGCAACCCGCAGCGGCACCGCAGGTCGAGGAGGGCGCACCGGAGAATGCCCTCGCCCGCGCCTCCGACGTACCGGTCGGCTCCGGGCTCATCCTCGGCGACACCGTGGTGACCCAACCGAATCCCGGTAATTACCAGGGCTTCTCGGTGATCTGCACACATCAGGGCTGTGCCCTCAACGAAATCGCGGGCGGCACCATCAACTGTCCTTGTCACGGCAGCAAATTCAATCTCGACGGATCCGTGGCGACCGGTCCGGCAAATGAACCGCTGTCACGCCGCGAGGTATCGGTACAGGGCGATTGGATCGTCGCGGGCGCACCGGCGACACCGCCGGTGATCAAGCCGTGGTGGTGCGAAATCCCGATCTTCGCGCCGGGCAGTGCGGACTGCTGACTATTTCCGCCGCGCTGTCCGGGTTGCTCCGATCGAGGCCGCCACCACGCAGATGACGCCCACCCATTGCGCCGCGTGCATGATCTGGCCGAGGACGACCAGTCCGGCGAGTGCGGCGGCCGCCGGTTCCAGGCTCATCAGCACGCCGAAGACGCGCGGTGGAATGCGCCGCAGCGCTTCGAGTTCCACGGAATACGGCAGTACCGACGACAGCATCGCGACTGCGAAACCGGCAGCGAGGACAGAGGGCTGGAACAGTGTGGCGCCCGCGTCGGCGATGCCGACCGGGATCATGAGCACACCGCCGAAGGCCATCGCAATGGCCAATCCGCCACCGCCGCTGGTCCGGTCACCGAGTGCGGCACTCAGCAGAATGTAGCTCGCCCACAGGGCTCCAGCGGCCAGCGCGAACAGCACACCCGACCAGCCGACATCGCCGCCCGCCTTGGTCAGCAGCAGTACGCCGCCACCGGCGAGTACGGCCCACACCGGATCGGTCCAGCGCCGCGAACCGGCCAGCGCGACACTGAGCGGCCCCAAGAATTCGAGGGTGACCGCCATACCGAGCGGGATCCGGTCGATGGCCTGGTAGAAGCACAGATTCATGCAGGCGAGCACGGTGCCGTAGCCGAGCACCACCGGTAGCGCGCGCCGCTCGATCCGCAGCGCGGACCGCCAGACGACCAGCAGCACCACCCCGGCGAAGAACAGGCGCAGCGTGACCGCACCCGCGGCCCCGGTGGCGGTGAACAGCTGTTTGGCCAGCGCCGCACCGACCTGCACGCTGACGATCCCGATCAGCACCAATGCCGTCGGCGGCACCCCGCCGAGCCCGCGCGCATGCACCGCGCGCAGGGGCGTCAGCGGCCACGCCGACTTCGGATTCCGTTCGATATCGATCGCGACCACGCGGCGCCCTCCGTCCAAAAACCCAGCATCCCAGAAACGGTCAGGCCGCCGGGCGAGGACCTGCCAGATCGACGAGATCGATATCCTTCGGCGCGGAATCGCGTTCGCCCGCTTGCGACTTCGCCCGCTTGCCGGCAACGAGATACGCAACGACCAGCAACACGCTCAACCACACGTAGGTGTTCCCCCACAGGTGTTGCCAAGGCGTCCAAGCCAATTCGCGGCGATTATCGCCCGGCAGCCAGTTCTGCGGCCCGTACACGAAAGCCGCCGTGGTGAGGACGATCGCCACATACCAGCCGATCGCCCGACCGCGCGGCAGTGTGGTCGCGTAACAGACCATCGCGAACAGCGCGGGCGCGATCATCACCCAGTGATGCGACCAGGAGATCGGCGATACCAGCAGTGTGAAGACGGCGTTGATCGACAGCGCGAGCGCGGGTACCTCGGCGGCCTGCCGCATGGCCGGGACCACCAGCGCGAGCAGCGCCGCACTCAGCACCAGCCACAGCACGGTGAACAGCGGCTTCTCCACGCCGAATCGGGCGAGCACGGCCTGGATCGACTGGTTGGTATGGAAGGAGGAGCCGCTGAGTCCGGAGACATTGCCGAGTCCGCCGAACCAGTAATTGACCGATTCCTTGGGCAGGATCGCGAAGCTGAGCGCGGTCGCGACCGCGCCGGTGATCGCGGCCGTGACGGCAGCGCGATAATCCCGGCGCACCAGGAAGTAGAGCACGAATGCGGCCGGTGTCAGCTTGATCGCGGCGGCTACGCCGACCAGCATGCCGCGCCGCCATTTCGGCTTCGCGGTGAGCGCGTCCGCGGCGACCAGCACCATCAGCAGCAGGTTCACCTGTCCGAAGTCCAGCGTGGAGCGGACCGGCTCCAGCAGCATGGCCAGCGGTGTCGCGCAGGAGGTGGCAAGCAACGCGAGTTGCAACGCGCCACGCTCGGGCCAGCGCCGCCGCGCGACCAGATACAGCGTGACGGCCAGCGCGAGCGTCGAGGAGATGAAGAAGGTGAAGGCCGCGGCATCCCACGGCAGCAGCGCGAACGGGCTCAGCACCAATGCGGCGAACGGCGGATATATGAACGGCAGGCCGATGCCGATGGTGGTCTGCGGCAGCTGGCCGTACATATCCGCGCCGTCGCGCAGCGCCTCGATGCCGAGCCGGTACACCTGCAGGTCGATGAACCCACCGGTGATCCGGTGGAAGGGCCACAGCGGCGCCATCAGGCACCAGGTGGCGAAGGCGACGAGCAGCACCGGCACCAGCCACACCGCGCGCCCGAATCGTCGGTTCACGGGCTTCGACCTATCTGGGGTGGTGACACTACTCATCCGCGGCGACTATACCGACCCGCACGAACGCATCCGAATCCGCGTTCTTGCTCATAGCAATCGGTCAACGCTCAGGACGCCCCGAACAAGCCGAGTAAATCGTTCTTGCCGAACATGGCGGCCGCGGCCCGCGCGGACGGTGTCCCGGCATCCGGATCCGCACCGGCGGCGAGCAGGGCCCGCAGGATCTCGGTCTCGCCCTTGAAGACCGCACCGGCCAGCGGGGTCTGTCCCTTGTCATTGGCTCGATTCGGGTCGGCATCACGCGCGAGCAGCACCTGGACGGCGTCCTGATGACCGTGGTAGGCGGCCAGCATGAGCAGCGTGTCGCCGTTGTCGTTGGTGAGGTTCACCGGGACTCCGGCATCGAGGTACGCCGTGAGCCGCTCGGCATCGCCGTGCCGAGCGAGATCGAAGATCTTGGCGGCGAGTTCGATCAGGTCCGGGTCCGTCTCGTCATTGCCCATCTGCCAGTCCTACCACTCGCGATGCGCCGGAGACGGCAGTTATCACGGAATGATTCGGCCTGTCGCGGTCGATAACAGTTTCATAACTCGAGGATCGGGTACCTACTGAGCATGACAGTGACGCACAAGCGATTTCACCGCCCGGCCGGTGTCGATCGCGGAACCGCGCTGCTGGCCTCGGCAACCTGCCTGATTTTCGTGGCCGGCATCGCCTCCATCACCCGTTCCTTCCCAACCAGCGCGGCGGCCGCCGGATGCATCGCGGCCGGACTGGCCGTGACGCTCGGCATCCTCCCGCACAGTCGTTAGCCGATCCCTACCAGAACGTCGACTTCACTGCCCGATACGGCAGGGTTACTGCCGTGCGTGTACTGCTGCTCGGCCCCTTCGAGGTCCGCGATGACGAGGACCGACCGCTTCGGATCGCCGGGGTCAAGGTGCGCGCATTGCTGGCCCGGCTCGCCATGGAACCCGGCCGGGTCGTGCCCGCCGATGCGCTCGCCGATGCGATCTGGGACGGACGTCCGCCGGATAACGGCGCGAATGCGTTGCAGGCCTTGGTGTCTCGAGTCCGGCGCGCGGTCGGCACGGCGCGGGTCGAGGGACTCGCGCCCGGTTATCGGCTGGTCATCGATCCGGTCGATGTAGATGTCGTGCGGTTCGAACGCCTGGCCGCGGCCGGGCGGGAATCGGATGATCTGTCCGCATTGCGCGAGGCCGAGTCCCTGTGGCGGGGTCCGGCGCTGACCGAACTGCTGGAGCTGCGGTTCGCGGCCGATGCGGCGGTGCGGCTGGACGAATCGCGGCTCGGCGCGGCCGAACATCGGCTCGGGCTGGAAATCGCCGTGGGCAATGATGTCCTCGACGAGGTGCGCGCGCTGGCCGAGGCGCATCCGCTGACCGAGCGCATCCAGGGTCTGTTGATTCGTGCGCTGTATGCGGCGGGGCGGCAGGCAGATGCGTTGGCCGTTTTCGAACGCACCAGGGACCGGCTCGGCGACGAACTCGGCATCGACCCGTCCCCCGAACTGAGCGAACTGCACCTGTCGATTCTGCGGCAGGAATCCGCGGCGCCACGCCGACGCACCAACCTGCGCGCGCAGGTCACGAGTTTCGTTGGGCGCGAAGACGATGTGGCCGAACTGACGGCGCGACTCGCGGCCGCCCGGCTGATCACCATTGTCGGACCGGGTGGTGCGGGTAAGACTCGACTCGCCATCGAAGTGGGCGAGCGGGTTTCCGGTGGCGTCTGGCTGGTCGAACTCGCCGCGGTGCGCGTTCCGGAACAGGTTGTGTCCGCGGCGCTGACCACGATCGGTGTGCGGGAGGTGGGGGTGCTGGAGCCGTCGGCGGGGGATCCCGTCGATCGGTTGGCGGAATTCCTTGCGCAACAACATGTCCTGCTTATCTTGGACAATTGCGAACATCTCGTCGATGCGGTCGCCGACCTCGTCGACCGGCTGCTCGGTGCGTGTCCGGAGCTGCGGGTGCTGGCTACCAGCCGGGAATCACTCGCGGTCGATGGCGAACACATTCACCAGATTCGCCCGCTGCCCTGGCCCGATGATGCGGCCGCGGCCGAAAGCTCGCCTGCGGTGCGGCTTTTCGTGGAACGGGCGCGAGCGGTCCGTCCGGATTTCACGCTCGATGCCGGTACCGCCCTCGCCGTGGTCGAGATCTGCCGACGGCTGGACGGTTTGCCGTTGGCGATCGAATTGGCGGCGGCGCGGCTGCGGGCGCTTTCGGTCGGCCAGATCGCGGCGAAGCTCGATGATCGGTTCACGCTGCTCGGTCGCGGCAGTCGGACAGCGCAGGCCAGACATCGGACACTGCGTGCGGTCATCGAGTGGAGTTGGGCGCCGCTGTCGGAGTCCGAACGTGAACTTGTCATGTGGCTGGCGGTCTTTCCGGCCGGTGCGACCCTCGATGCCGTCGACGATCTCGAGCAGCTCACCGGGTTGGTGGACAAGTCGTTGGTCGAACGCGGCGGCGAGCGGTATCGGATGCTCGAGACGATCCGGTCGTATGCGTTGGAACGGCTGGCGGAGTCCGGCGCGGAGGATGCGGTTCGGGGCAGGCAGGCGCAGTACTTGCTGCGGCTCGCCGAATCGGCGGAGGCCGAACTGCGGTCCGCCGCGCAGCTCGATGCGCTTGCTCGGCTCGATGCCGAGCGCGACAATATCGCCGCCGCATTGCGCTTCGCGGTTGGCACCGGTGCTGTCGAGTTGGGCATTCGGCTGATCGCGGCAATGTTCTGGTACTGGACGTTGCGCGGGATCCACAGCGAACGGCTGCATTGGATGCGGGCCGTGCTGGAGCTTCGGGGCGAGGTGGCGGACGAGCTGCGGGCATTGCGCGGTGTGCTCGATGGGTTGTCGCGGTATGAGGACGGGGCGATCGAGGACGGTAGGCGGGCAGTGGCGGCCGGTCTCGAAATCGCAAGGAGCTCAGGTTTGCCCAGTGGACCTGCTCGTACGGTGTTGCTGGTAGCGCCCGCATTCCTCGAGGGGCAGGGCCTTTCGGCTTCATGGCCCGGGCTCGTCGGATGGGAGCGGGGTATCGCACTCTTGCTCGGTGGTACGAGCATCGACCAATTGGTCAGTGCGAAAAAGGAATTCGAGTCGGTGGGCGAACGTTTCGGTCTATCGACGACACTGCAGTCGATCGCGGACGACCAGCTGCGCCATGGTGATCTGTCCGAGGCGATCACTTCGCTCACCCGTGCCGCCGCGGCCTTCGAAGAGCTCGGCAGTGCGGGTGATGCCGCGGCCGTCTGGGCCGAATCGGCCACCGCACTGGCTCGACTCGGCGAACTCGACCGTGCCGAAGCTGCGCTGGCCCGGGCCGGACAACACGTCGAGGCGGCCGGAGAGCCAGGCGCCGCGACTTATGTGCGGCTTGCGCGTGCGGAGTATTTGCTGCACCGCGGGGATCGGAAAGCGGCACTGCGTGAACTCGAGCGGCTCGAGCGGGCCGAAACGGGTCTCGCGAACACCGCCTTCGGTACTCGAATTCGGGCTCGTAGTACTGGTTTTCGAGGGCTCATCGCGATTCTGGATGACGATCCGGCGCGTGCTCGGCGGATGCTCGATACGGCGACCAAGGGGCTGATCATCGGTCGAAACGGGTCGATGACGACTGCGAGCGGGGCACAACCGGACGATTTGGCAATGTTCGCGCACCTGTATGCCGCATTGGCAATGCGCGACGGCAACGCAACCGCCGCGGCCCACTTACTCGGTGCTGCGGCCGCCATGCTCGGCACCGAGGATCGGCGCGGGTACGACAATCTCGTCGCACCGGCAGACCGAGCCCGCGAAGCACTCGGTGCTGAAGCCTTCAGCACTGCCTATGAGAGCACAGCGGGCCTGCAACCCACTGCCGCAATCGAATTCCTGCTGTCACAGGTGACATGAACGAGTCAGCTATCCGAATCCACTGGTACGGAAGCTGATTCGGGTACCTCACCCGCAACGATCATGCCGAGCAACGCGAGTGCGCGCTCATCGGCCGAATCCTGCTCGGCGTGATAGGCGATGAGGATCTGGCCCGGAGCTCCGTTGACGGTGAACGTTTCGTAGGACAGGGTGAGGTCGCCGACCAACGGATTGCGAAAACGTTTGACGCCCGCGGTTTTCGCGCGCACGTCATGACGGGCCCACAGCCGCCGGAAATCCTCGCTCTTCAGTGTCAATTCGCCGACCAGTTCGGTCAGGCGCGGATCGTCGAGGTCGGTGCCCGCGGTGGCACGCAGGCTGGCGACGGTATCGGCGGCAATGCTCGGCCAGTCGACATAACACGCACGCGCCTGCGGGTCCAGAAAGATCGCCCGCACCATATTGACGCCCTCGGCCGAACAGGAGTTGACCGCGGTGGCCAGTGGATTCGCGGCGAGCACATCCATATGCCGACCGAGCACCAATGCGGGCGTATTCGGCCAGGAATCCATCAGGCGCAACAGCCCGGGCGCGACCCGCTCGGGCCGTCGGGTTGCCCGCTTGCGCCGAGCTGCCGGACGCGCCAACTCGCGCAGATGCGCGACCCCTTCCTCGTCCAACGCGAATACCCGGGCCAATGCCTCGACGACCTGCTCGGACGGATGCTTATCCCGCCCCTGCTCCAGCCGTACGTAGTAGTCCGCGCTCACCCCCGCGAGCATGGCCACTTCCTCGCGGCGCAGTCCGGCCACCCGCCGCTGGCCGCCACCCGGAATACCGAACTCCTCCGGACGCGCCAGTTCGCGGCGGGCGCGTAGGAACACGCCCAATCGGTTCTCGGAGTCCATGTATCCGAGGGTAGGACAACCGGGCCGGGCCTGGGTAGCCCCGCTACTACCAGGAAGTCCGCAGCCTGGCGGGTAGCGATCTCGGATACGAACGTGGTGCTCATGACAAACAACCTCGAAGGCCGCACCGCGGTAGTAACCGGAGCATCCAGTGGTATCGGCGCCGCGACCGCCCGACAGCTCGCACACAACGGCGCCCGCGTCGCCCTGCTCGGCCGTCGCAAGGATCGGCTCGAAGAACTCGCCGCCGAGATCGGCGGACCGACCCTCGCGGTGGTCGCCGATGTGGCCGATCGGCAATCAATGCACGACGCCGCCGCGACGGTGCGCGCGGCATTCGGCCCGGTCGACCTGGTGGTCGCGAATGCGGGCGTCATGCTCGCCGCGCCGTTCGAAGTCGCGGACACCGACGAATGGGATCAGATGGTGGGGACCAATATCAACGGATTGCTCTACACCGGAAGAGCTTTCATCGATGACCTGCTCGCCGCGGCACGTGAGGGCCGCCACGCGGATCTGGTGCATGTCGGCTCGATCGGCGGGCATACCGTCTTCCCCAACTACGGCGTCTACACCGCGACGAAGGCCGCGGTTGCCCATCTCACCCGCAATCTGCGCGCGGAACTCGGCCCACGCGGTGTCCGGGTGAAGAACATCGAACCCGGATTCGTCGAAACCGAACTCGGTGCGGGAATGCGCGATGAAGAGCAGCGGGCCGGGCTCACCCAGTGGCGCAGCGAACTCGAAATCCTGCGTTCGGACGATATCGCCGATGCGATCGCCTACGCCGTCGCCGCACCACCGCACGTCAATGTGGCCGAGCTCATCGTCGTACCGACCCAGCAGGGCTGAACCCGATGCGGGCGGACGTCCTTCCGGACGTCCGCCCGCTCGACGTCAGAAGCGCGTTATGACAGCGCCGTCCATCCGTCCCACACCCGTGGGCCGATATCGCCGCGCACACACGCCAGGCGGAGATCCGCCTGCTCCTGGTACTCCGGATTCGCCGCGGCCGCCTGTGCGGCCATGGTGGCCATCCGGAACTCCCGGATATCGCGCAGCAGGTAGAAGCCGTCCCAGCGCATCACGTCACAGCCGTAGGCCTGGCAGTACTCGGCATACTGTGCATCGGTGATCCAGCCGAATGACGCGCATTCGATCGCCGCATGCACCAGATCCCATTCCGGCGGGCCGATCGACACCAGTCCGGTATCGAGCAGGATCACGCTGTCGTCCTCCGCGACAACCACATTGCCGCTCCACGCGGCGCCGTGGATGACCGACCACGGCCGTCCGGTCGGCAGCGCGGCCCAGCGACCCCGTAGTTCCGCCAAATGCCTACGCAGCCAGGATCTGTCGTCCGCGCTCATGGTGTGCGCGGCTTCGATGCGTTCATCGAGTCCGACGAAAGGCGCCACCTGTCCGATTTCCATATCGGTCGGCGGCGCCAGCCCATGCAATCTCGTCAGCGCCGCGGCCACTTCGCCGGGTGTGCCGGCGCGGTGCTGCGGCAATTCGTGCCAGAAGGTCACCGCGCGACCGTCCACCACGACCGGCTGCGGGAGATCGGAAACCACCTGTGCCACCGGAATTCCGGCGGACTCCAGCCATCGAGCGACATCGACCGCGCGCTTGGCGGCACCCTCTTGTCCGGGTGCCCCGATCCGCGCCACCACACCGCCGGGCAGCCGGTAGTCGATCTCGTCGGTCACTCGAAGTAGTTGGGCCCCTTCAGCATTGATGCCAGCGCCCGCGCAGGCGACCCGCAGCATCGACCACGTCCCATTCCCAACCCGCATCGCGGTCATTTCCCCATGGTAACGGTTCGATCTGACGAATTGCATTGATTCACAACCAATCTGACTTGCTGAGCCCGGCAGCCGGGTCGTTCGGATCGGCTCGAGGTTTGCTCGAGGTCCACGCCCAGGTGCACGGGCCAGAGTCTTCGCATGAGAGCCGAAGATCTTACGGCCGTGGTCATCACGTCCGTCGCGGACTCGATCGGCCTGAAAGAAACCCGGGATCAGCCGGGAGCCGTCGCTGATCGACCAACTCGGCGCTGAGTCGATCGACCTGTTGGATATGTGGTTTCGCATCCACCGGGCCTCCGGTCTGGAGATCTCCGGCGCCGATGTCGCCGCGCTGTCACGGGTGATATTCCGGACGACGAACTCGCCGAGCGTGGTGGTCAGCGAGGCGGGGTGGCCCATCTCGAGCGAGTCCTACCGCAGTTCCGCCGCGATTCACTGGCCGTCCCACTGCGAAACGATCAGGTGCACAGTCTGGTAACCGTAGGCAATCTGATCGATCTGGTGCATTCGCTGGCGGCGCAGCACAGCACCGAGGCTACGCCGATGGAGGTGGAAACTGAACCCGTCGGCCTTCTAGCCCGACTCGCCCCGGCCGATCGTGAACGAGACGCTGCGTCCGCGGGCGTCCAATCTGCCATCACCCCAACTCGCGCTGCCGTAGGCGTCGACTTCGATGGCGTACTCGCCCTCGGCCAGATCAGCTGGTAGCCGCACCGACGCCGACGGCCGTCGGTCCACGAGGTCCAGGTACATCCGCTGCGGATCGCCGTCGAGCGCCACCAGGAAGATCCGGGCGTACTCGAACTTCTTGCGGGCCGCCGATGCGTTGGCGGCCGACCACGTGATGCCGAGCGATCGGCGCGCGGTATCGGTGAACTCGACGGCGACTCGCAATGTCGCCTCGCCCTCCAGCCCGGCCCGGTACCGCACGGCTTCCTCCTCGTGTGCCTGCTACGTCGCATTATCTTCCGGGCGGGTCGGCCGCGCGTAAATTCCGCTCACGCGGTTTCCACCGTCACGATCGCCGTCGCTGCCGTCTCGTGCGGACCGGATCACGACCACGGAGCACAGGACTCGGCTGTGCCGCAAACAGACAGCCCCGAAGCCGCGCGAATCGTGGACATCGTCCGCGGCAAAATGACCGAACTCGACCTCAGCGCAGCCGCATTCGGCCCATTCCTGCACAGCGGCAAGATGAACAGCACGGTTCCCGACGTGGCGCTATGGGTGCACGCTCTCGCCGACGGAAAGCTGCTGCCCACCAAAACATTCAAGGAGATGACGGCGCCCGCTACAGCAGGTCTGGGCCCACTCACCAAAGAAAAGTTCTTCGCCTACGGCGTCGGCCGAGCAACGAGAACAGCCGAACATCGAAGCTCACGGCGTCACGTCGGTCTCATCCATCCGACATCACCTTCATGTCATCGACCGGGCGTAGTTGTCTCGGTGGTGCCGGTCGGACTCGCGCCGGTGGTCGCCACATCCTTCCCCGGCAGGGCATCGGCACCGTAGAAGGTCGGCAGCATGCCTTTGACCAGCACCAGGGCGGACCCCTCACCCGACGGAACCGTCGCAAGGTTCGTGGCGACCACGATCGTCAGGTCCGATGCCGGGTCATGGCCCATGAAGGTCATGAAACCCGGGAGCTGACCGTCGTGTCCGATGAGGTGGGTACCGAATCGCACGATGCCGAGGCCGTATCCGGCTTGGTCCGGATCGGCGGGATCGATAGGCTGAATGCTGTCCAACCGAGTCTTCTGCATCTTCCCATCGAGCAGGCCACCGCCGACGAGCGCCTTCACATACTTCGCCATATCGGCGGCGGTCGAGATCGCACCACCGGCGGTCCACGCCCAGGACACGTTGATATTTGTTTGGTTGCTCGGTTTCAGGGTGCCCGCGACGGCCGCGGCCTGTTCCGCGGGAGGAAGTGCGTACGTGTCGATGGTGGAAACGTTGGTGCCGAAGGCATAGCCCTGGGGATGCGGATCCGGAATCGAGGAGTCCGTGGGCGCAGGCAGTGAGGTGTGCCCGAGGGCCAGCGGTTCGAAGATGCGCTTCTGAAAGCTTTCGGCGGCAGTCATTTTCGTGAGCTTCTCGATGACCAGGCCGAGCAGGATGAAGTTGGTATTGCTGTACTCGAACTTTTCTCCGGGTTGGAAGTTCACCGGGTGCGCGAACGCGATGGCCAGCAATTCCTCCGGCGTATATACCTTCTGCGGCTCGTTGTCGAGCGCGGCGTTGAACTGCGGGTCGAGGGTGTAACTGTATAGCCCGCTTCGCATTTCGTTCAGCTGAGCAATCGTGATCCGATCACCGTTCGGCACGCCGGGCCAATACTTGTCGATGGGGTCGTCGAGCGAGAGCTTGCCATCCTGCGCCAACTGCAGGATGACCGTCGACGTCATCGTCTTGGTATTGCTGCCGACGCGAAAGTAGTCGTCGACTTTGATCGGCTCGCTCGTGTCGATTGCTCGGGTACCGAATGCCGCGGCCCAATCGCCTTGCTCAGGCGATTTGACGACCACCACAGCGCCCGGAATGGCATTGTCCTTCATCAGGGTGGTTATCACCGGCCGGATAGCGGCGACGTATGCGGGCTCGGCGCCCGACGCGGTCGATTGCATGGAAGTTCTGGTGGTGTCCGTCGACGTTCCGCAACCCGTGACGATCAACAGCCCGGCCGCAACGCACGCGGCGATGCCTGTCCTGTGTCCCATAACGCTCCGTCCGAGGTTTGCTGGAACGTGGCTATGTAGCGCGGAGCAACACTAACTCCGTGCGCCACGGCTTCGGGCGGGAATGCCGGGCAACCCGTCAGCCCGGGCGATGCTCCGACCTTTCCGAAGGTTCTCGGCGCGGCCTGCGTCGACGTGATCCGCGTCTCAGGTACCGTGCGACGACCTACGCCCGGGTCATGAGCGGCTCGGTCGGCACAGCGAAAGGCGGGCATAATGGGCGGACTCTCGCGCGGCGCGGCCGGTGTGGCGCTGGCGGCTGCGTGTCTGGCAGTACCGACAACCTTGGCACCCCAAGCGAATGCGATGATCGCCCCGACACTGTCAGTGGCGATGGTCGGCCCGGCACTCGGTGCGAACAGTGTCGCGGCGGTTGGCTGTGGGCAGACTGCGCAGGCAACCGTGCAGCGCCCCGATGGCACTCCGGTGCAAAGCGGTGTCGTCGAATTCACGAGCCGCCTGCCCGGCCTGGGCGGGAATATCGTCGGGACCGTGCCGGTCACCAACGGCATCGCGAGCATCCTCTGGATTCCGGACACCGTCGGCCAGCACATCGTCAGCGCCGTCTACTACGACGGCCCGCCCGACTACCAACCAGCAGCCGGGTACACCACCGTCACCGCACTAAACTTCGGCGGCATCTGCGTGTAGTTCCGAACGATCCACCGAAACGACGAAAGCCCGGTCCGTGTGGACCGGGCCTTTTCGTGGACGTGGCAGGAAACCGAACAACCATCTGCGGCGACTTCACGGCACGCGGCGGTCATTTCGGATTGTGATGACCTATGCAGCGCTCGACCTCAGCCAACCCAGCCACGCCTTCCCCCGCATCGACCAGCTCCCTACGGCAGCCAAGAGGATGGCAGGACTCTCCCGAAGCCCTGGCCCAAGTCACCCACCTACAGCCGCTGGGGCGGTTCCAAGGAAATCGCCGCCGCTACGGCGAGCCGGATGCGTGACTGGTCTGTCGGATTTCATCCCCTCACTTGACGTGTCGCGCCCGGTTCCCTTCGCCCCTGACCTCCACCGAGGTATTCGACAGGCGCGTCCACGGCTCCTGGTAGCTGGCGAGGATTCGAGCTCGGTGCGCCGGGTCGGTACCCCGCAGCACCAACCAGAGCCCCAGTAGATAGGTGGCGTTACGAATCGTCGACACAAGCAGTGCGCTCGCCGCGACCACGATGATGTAAGGAACCCATAGGGTCACGACGTCCATCTCCTCATGACTACCGAATGCCTGCGGTCTGATGGAATAGATGCTCGTTGTAAACATTCGGTAAGGCGAGTGATGTTACTGTGCAAGGTCGTTTTGCTTACGGTGCTCTGTAAACTTTACGCAGGTTTACATGCCTTCACAGCGGTAGGATGGCGGGGTTGAACCGACAAACGTGAACAGGTGGAACTCACATGGAGCCGCTGGACGAGTTCTTCGAAATAATGCGGGCACACCGGGGAGCACCCGCCTCACAATTGAGCCTGCGAGAACTCGGTCGCCGAGTTGATCTCAGCGCGCCGACCGTCGGGAAGGTATTCAACGGCGACATTCGCCCGACTTGGCCCACCGTAGTGGCAGTCGCCAAATATTTCGGTGCGGATCTGCAAGTTCTTCGCGAAGCATGGGAACGGGCAGGCGATCGTTCCGACCACGGTGCGAGCCGGGCCGATGCGGATGTTGTAGTACACACCGGCCGGTGGGTTACTTATCTGAAGCGAGATGATCAGCGAGGCGTCGCCGAACAGTTCTTGGACGCCGACGCCGACCCACCGGAAGCCAATTACCTCACCATGTTCTTGCAATCGCTGGCGGAAGATATCCCAGAATTGGTCGTCGATATTCAGCCCGTTTACGGCGAAAATCCGATGCGCGTAACCGACTCGGATGATATCTGGGCCGCACTGATATGCGACCTCAGCCTCAGTCCCGGCCGTGACGGGAAGAAGTGGGGTGGAAGGAAATGGTTGGTCGCCGAAACCGTCAAGATCTTACGGAGGAAAGCGCCGCAGTCGAGAGTTCGCGACGTTTGGCGGTGGCTACTTCGAAATTACTTGTGCAGATCTGGAGTAAACTACACGCCGACACTATCGAGTGAAATATGTGAGGCCGCTTTTGTGGCGTGCACATCGTCGAGTCGACTGTACACTTTCTTCGAATTCCTCATCGCACTGTCATCGGATGACCACGAGGTGCTGGCGGGAATCGTCGGGGCCCTGGAAAGACATGAGTGCAGTATCGGTAACTACGCCGAACCAGTAATGCTGGAGAAGCTGAAATTGCTGACGTCTCAGGGGAAAGTACTGTTGACGCCGTCATCGGGGCCTCGCAGCTTCGCCCCGCCGATCGTTACGGTTGTCGAGAATGCCCTGTGCAATCATCGGTTCGATGCGACGGTGTATCCGCTCAGGGTGGACGACATGGACACGTTGTACGCCCGCCCGATGTCGAGTGCCAAGACTCTGCAGCTCCCTTATGTAATCGAGCTGGAAACTCTCGCCTCGGGCACGCAGTCCGAAGTCCTCCAATCAATCGAAGACCGACTCAGCAAGATCATCGCCCGGTGCTGCCATATCGAACCGAGAGATGATCACACGTGGGATATCCCAACTATGTACGAATGGCTCGCGATGGCGGACTGCGCGCAGGATCCATACCCGTGGGGCAGCGCGCCGCCGGACGAGTCTTCGGCCAACCTGAGATACCCCGGCAGAGTCCAGCGGCTGCGCGTGGCCGGGACGTACCCGCGGGGCCGATCCCGACACGGGATATTCGAGTGCTGCGGCAACGTGCTCGAAGTAGTGCGGGTCGGGCGAGGCGATGCTTTCCCGAACAACTATCGGCTGGCGGGCGGTTGCTATTCGACCAGACCATCCGATGCCTCCTGCCACATCTTCAAACCCTTCCTCCCCAAGGAGCAGGAGGATCGACAGAACGTCGGGCTGAGGCTGGTCAGGTATCGGAAAGAAGACCACATGAAAAGGCTGCGCCCGCTGCCCACGCTGCCAAAGCCATACCTACCTCAACGGGTCGTCTACCGCCCAGACAACCACGGCCGACCTGAACATGAGCAGTCGCTTCGGGTTCCACCCGAGGGCAGCTAGCCATAATGCTAGGGCGACGAGGTCCTGGGACCGTTAACGCAAAAGGCCCGGTCCGTGTGGACCGGGCCTTTTCGTGGAGCTGCCGGGAATCGAACCCGGGTCCTCCGCCGCGTCTTCAGGGCTTCTCCGTGTGCAGTTCGCTAGGTCTCTACTCGGATCTCCGGGTCTCGCGAACAAGCTCGGATGACGATCCCAGTCGCTGTTGGATGTCCCGTCCGACTCCGCGACCGAGCCGGACGGTAATTCCCTCTAGCTGATGCCAGTACCCGGGTCGAGGGCCGAACCCGGACTGACAGAGACGACCTGCTACTTAGGCAGCGAGGGCGTACTCGCGCTGATTGGAATCGGCGCTTAATTGGTTGCAGCGACGCTTACGGTGGTCTCTTGCCTGCACCGACACGCTTCCCCTAAATCTACGTACGCAGTCGAAACCGTTCAGCCCCGTACGTCCCGACACCTTGTCGGGCTAGTCATGTTAACACTCGGTGACCCGCTGTTCATTCCATTATCCCCGCAACACGTATCACGCCCCTGACCTGGGGCGCGAGCGCGCAATCACGCCGCCGCGATCAGCGCGACCGACGCCAGTGCCATGCCCATTCCGACCTGCTGCAGCCGACCGACCCGCTCGCCGAGCAACACCATCGCCAACAGCACTGTCGCCGCCGGATACAGCGATCCGATGACGCTCACCAGCGACAGCATCGATCCGTGGAAGGCATACAGCAGGGCGGCATTGGCGATCACGTCCAATACCGCGATATACGCCGCCAACCGCAGCGGTTCACCGTGCAGCGGGCGGAACTCCCCAGCCGACAGCGCGATCAACCAGACCATCGGACTGGCCGCGCCGCGCTGGGCGAGCAGCGGCCACACCCCGGCGCTCGCCTGCGTTTCGTGCAGGCAGACGAAGGCCAGGCCGAAGGCCGCACCCGATCCGATGGTGAGCAGCGCCACCTTCCTGGTGAAGCGCAGCTCGCGGCCGCCGGTGATCTCCTCGGTGACGTCATCGGGCGATTCCCGGCTCACCAGGTAGACCGCGCCGAGGGCGAAGGCGATGCCCGCGAAGGCGAGCGGGCCGGGACGTTCGCCGATCACCAGACCGACCAGCACCGGAATGCCCGCGACCAGGACCGCCGTCAGCGGCGAAACCACCGCCATGGGACCGCTGGCCAGCGCGGCATAGAACCACCACACCGCGAAGCCGCTGGCCACACCGGCGGCGAGGCCCCACAGCATCGATGCGGTGTCCGGAGTGCCGTCGAACAGCGGGATCAGCCCGAGTATCAACAGTGTCGAGATCGGGTAGGAGACGATCACGACCCGCAGTGCGGTCACCCGCCGGGACGCCACCCCACCGAAGAAATCACTGACGCCGTAGCCGAATGCTGCCACCAGCGCCAACAGAACGGCGGTCAGCGCATGCCCTTGATCCGCCGCCCCAGTTCTCGGGTGACCTCGCGCTCTGCGGTGCGCTTGGCCAGATCCTGTCGCTTGTCGTAGTCCTGCTTACCCTTGGCGAGGGCGAGCTCGACCTTGACCTTGCCGTCGGAGAAGTACATCGACAGCGGCACCAATGTCTGGTTGCCCTCGCGCGACTTGCCGACCAGCCGCTCGATCTCGCGCTTGTGCAGCAGTAACTTGCGCACCCGGCGCGGGGAGTGGTTGGTCCAGGTGCCGTGGCTGAACTCGGGAATGTGCAGACCGCGCAGCCACACCTCGCCGTTGTCAACGGTCGCGAAGGCGTCCACCAGCGAGGCCTTACTCTCGCGCAGACTCTTGACCTCGGTACCGACCAGCGCGATCCCAGCCTCATAGACGTCCAGGATCGTGTAGTTGTGCCGCGCCCGGCGGTTGGTCGCGATGACCTTGCGCCCCTGTTCCTTCATAACGGTCAACTTTAAGTGACTCAGCAACCGAATTATTCCGCGGCTATCGCCCTAGCCACCTGGCCGGACCGCGAGATACAGCAGCAGCACCGCGATGAAGGCCGCGACCAGCAAGACCGTGGTCATGCGTGGTAGGCCGCGCGGACGCGGCGGTGGCGGCGGACGGTGCCGCAGCCAGACGGATTCCACCGCGGGGTCGTGGGTGCCGCGCCGATACGGCGGCGGATCGCCAGGGTCCGTGGACGGCGAGCCGCCCAGGTCGGACCCGTCGTCGGTGGGGCCATCACCGGATGCCATATCGTGCACGCTAGCCGCCGAACCGGTTCGATGCCGGGCAATTTCATTGCGATTCAGGCAAGTCGGTGCGCGAACGCCGCACCGGCACCACCGCTCGCGAGATCCACGGTGACCACCGTGAGGTCGACGGTGCTCGCGGTGAGGTCCATGACCATGAAGCCGAGCTCGTGATAGTTCTCGAACAGGGCGGCGTTGCCGGAGCCGCCCGGATTCAGCTTCGGTTCCGCCGCTACGGTTTTGGCAGCCGCGCCGGAGACGAGCTGGCAGGTGCCCTTCGACCCCGCGGTCGGCTCGAGCACCTGCAGCGAATGATCGTGCCCGGAGAGGATGAAGTGGCATTTGCCGACGACATGGTCCTCGAAGAACTGCTTCGCATAGATGCCGTTGATCGGTGCCACCGAAAGCCCCTCGTAGCGACCAGCGTCACCGTGCGGACCGTTGTTCACATACGGGTGATGGGTGCAGGCGATCTTCCACTCAGCGGGTGATTCGGCGATGGCGCGATCGAGCCAGACGCGCTGCTCGTTCATGAACTGGCCGTCGACCGCCCAGTACGGATCGAAGATCGGCGGGATATAGGCGGCGAGCGGATTGACATCCAGCACAAAGAATTCGACCACCGGCTGCTGCTCGGGTATCCGCACCGAGTAGTACCGGCTCGGCATCCACCAGCGCGGCGAATTCGCGTGGTATTCGACCTCACTGTTGCCGCGCAGCAGCCAACCACCGTCGCCGCCGAGGACCGAACTGTTGTCGTGGTTGCCGAGCACCATGAGCCACGGGAAATCCAGTCCCGCATTGGGGTTTTCGAATTTGTCCGCGAATTGGGCATCGGCGGCGCCATACGGACCGCTCTCGTAGATATTGTCACCGAGGCCGAGGGCGAGCGAAAACGGTTGGCGGCGATGGTAATCCCGCATTGCGTCGGCGACAGCCCACTGGGTGCGGGTACCGGTGCCCGCATCGCCGGTAACGAGCACCCGCACATTGCGGTCGGTCGGGAAGTCGAATTTGGTGACACCGCTCGCGACCGGAACCGCATCGGCGGGCGATAGACCCACCAGCGATGCACCTGCCGCTGCCGTCGCCGTGCCCGCCAGAAACCCGCGCCGACCGATCATGCGTTGCTCACTTCTCCGGCCAGGACGGCGAGTACTCCTTCGCCGTACTTGGCCAGTTTGTTCTCACCGACACCGCCGACCGTCCCGAGTTCGGACAGGCTCGCGGGCTTGCGTGCGGCGATCTCCCGCAGCGTCGCGTCGTGGAAGACGACGTAGGCGGGTACGCCCTGTTCCTTGGCCGTCGCGGCCCGCCATTCACGCAGCTTCTCGAACAGCGGCACGTCTGCGGAAGACAGGTCGGTAGCCGGGGACTTGCCCTTCGCCGCCTTGGGTGTCCTGGCTGGTTTGACCGCACGCTCCGGTTCACGACGCAATAGCACTTCCCGGCCGTCGAACAACACCTCATTGCTGGCCTCGGTGAGGATGAGCACGCCGTAGTCGCCGTGCACGGCGAGGAGTCCCTGTGCGAGCAATTGCCTTATGACACCGCGCCATTCGACATCGCGCAGATCGGTGCCGATGCCGAAGACCTTCAGCTCGTGGTGATCATGTTGCAGCACTTTGGGATTCGATTTGCCGAGCAGGATATCGACGATATGGCCCGCACCGAAGCTCTGTCCGCGTTCCCGCTTCAGCCGCAGCACCGTCGAGAGCACCTTCTGTGCAGGGACGGTGCCGTCCCAAGTTTCCGGCGCGGTCAGGCAGGTGTCGCAATTGCCGCACGACTGCCCCGACTGTCCGAAGTAGGCCAGAAGCTGAGTTCGCCTGCAGGACACCGTTTCACACAGCGCGAGCATCGCGTCCAGGTGCAGCTGCAGTTGCCTGCGGTGGGTGGCATCGCCGTCGGAGGAGTCGATCATCTTGCGCTGCTGCACCACGTCGGCGAGTCCGTAGACCATCCACGCGGTCGACGGCAGCCCGTCGCGACCCGCTCGTCCGGTCTCCTGGTAGTAGCCCTCGACGGACTTGGGCAGATCGAGATGAGCAACGAAGCGCACGTCGGGCTTATCGATGCCCATGCCGAAGGCGATCGTCGCGACCACGACGAGGCCGTCCTCGCGCAGGAACCGCGCCTGGTTGGTCGCGCGGGTGCGCGAGTCCAGGCCCGCGTGATACGGAACCGCCTCGACGCCGTTCTCGGTGAGGAAGGCCGCCGTCTTCTCCACCGAATTGCGCGACAGGCAGTAGACGATGCCGGCGTCTCCGGCGTGCTCGGTCTTGATGAAGTCCAGCAGCTGTCGATCCGGCCGGTTCTTGGGTTCGATCCGGTACTGGATATTCGGCCGGTCGAAGCTGGCGACGAAACGCCGGGCCGCGCCGAGGTCGAGGCGCTCGATGATCTCGTCGCGGGTCTTCGCCGTCGCGGTCGCGGTGAGCGCGATGCGCGGCACGTCCGGCCAGCGCTCGTGCAGCATCGACAGGCCCAGATAGTCGGGTCGGAAGTCGTGGCCCCACTGCGATACGCAGTGTGCCTCGTCGATGGCGAACAGCGCCACCTTGCCGCGATCCAGCAGGGCGGCGGTCGCCTCCAGGCGCAGCCGCTCGGGCGCGAGATACAGCAGGTCCAACTCCCCCGCGACGAACTGTGCCTCGACCATCCGCCGCTCATCCGGGAATTGGGTCGAGTTCAGGAATCCGGCGCGCACCCCGAGCGCGCTGAGCGCGTCCACCTGATCCTGCATCAATGCGATCAGCGGTGACACCACCACGCCGACGCCGGGACGCACCAGCGCGGGCACCTGATAGCACAGCGACTTGCCGCCGCCCGTCGGCATGAGCACCAGCGCGTCCCCACCGCCGACCACGTGTTCGACGATCTCCCGCTGATCACCGCGGAAGCTGTCGTAGCCGAACACCCGGCGTAGAACCTCTTGTGCCGCACCGGATTCGGCGACCGGGGCACCGTCGGTCAGAACAGCCGCGAAAGCATCGGGGGATTCCACGCGGCCCATCCTACGAGCGCGGGCGGACAACGGAACCCCTACATCGGCGCGGATCCCAGGTGACCGGCCGAGTTGTCCACATGTGGACAACCAATTTCGATCGCCGCGCGGCGGGCTCGTCGCACACCCACTGACGGCCTCGCACGAGTTGCACCGTATGCGAGGCCGTCATCCGGAGGTCAGTCGCGCACGTAGTAGCGCAACGTGCCGTAGGCCGTGATCGCGGCGAATACGATGCCGAGTGGTGCGATGGTCAGGGACACCAGTGCGATGTCCTCGCCGGTGATATGCGGGAAGACATTGCTGTTGAAGAGCGCACCGAGTCCACGGTTCACCACCAACGGCTGCGCGAGGAACAACCCGACAACCGCCAGAATCGATCCGGCCAAGGCCGCGACCACCGCTTCCAGGAGGAACGGCAACTGCGTGTACCAGCGCGTCGCACCGACCATCCGCATGATGCCGACCTCCTCGCGTCGACTGAACGCCGCGATCTGCACCATATTCGCGATCAACAGCAATGCCGCCAATGCCTGCAGGCCCGCCAACGCGAATGCCGCATTCCGCAGGCCGTCGAACACCCCGACCAAGCGGTCCACGGTGTCCTTGTCGTTGAGTACGCTCTGGATCCCGTCCTTACCGTTGAACGTCTGGTAGATCCGCGGGTACTGATCGGCATCGGTCATCTTCACGCGCAAGGACGCGGGCAGGCGGGTGTCCTTGATCATGTCCAGCATTTCGGGCTGGTCCTTGAAGGTCACCTCGGTGGCTTCCTTCATCGCCTCGTCGCTGTTGATGAACTGGACCGAGACCACACCGTCGGTCTTCTTCAGATCCGACATCAGCTGCTGACACGGATTCAGTGAACAGTCCCGATCGTTCGCCGAGACCAGATCGGAGAGGTAGAGCCGGATCTCGACCCGGTCCATGAAGTAGTTCTGGGTCTTATCCGCGATTCGCAGCGCGAGCAGACCACCGCCGAGCATGGTCAGCGATACCGCGGTAGTCAGGATCATCGCGATGGTCATCGTGACATTGCGACGCAGGCCGGTGAGGACCTCGTTGAACAGGAATCCAGCGCGCATTACCGGCCCACCCCGTAGACGCCGATCGCGTCGTCGCGGATCAGCCGGCCCCGGTCCAACTCGACCACTCGCTTACGCATCGCGTCGACGATGTGATTGTCGTGTGTGGCCATCACCACGGTGGTACCGATGCGGTTGATCCGCTCCAGTAGCAGCATGATGTCGCCGCTGGTGTCGGGATCGAGGTTGCCGGTCGGCTCATCGGCGAGCAGGACCAGCGGACGGTTCACGAAGGCCCGCGCGATCGCAACGCGCTGCTGCTCACCACCGGACAATTCGTGCGGCAGCCGATCGGCCTTGCCGCCGAGCCCGACCATATCCAGCACCTCGGGCACGGTCCGGTCGATGAACTGGCGCCGCTTGCCGATCACCTCCAGCGCGAACGCCACATTCTGGGCGACGGTCTTCTGCTGCAGCAGCCGGAAGTCCTGGAATACGCAACCCATGCGCTGACGCAACTTCGGCACCTTCCGCCCGGGCAGCCGGTCGACCCGGAAGTCGGCGACCCGGATCTCGCCCGCGGTCGGGGCCTCTTCTTTGAGCAACAGTCGCATGAAGGTCGACTTGCCCGAACCGGACGGGCCGATGATGAAGACGAATTCGCCCTTACCCACATCGACGGTGACGTTGTCCAGCGCGGGTCGCGTCGAGGTCTGATACGACTTGGTCACGTTCCGCATAGCGATCACGGCTAGCCAGTGTAACCAGCAACTGTCGTGCAGCCACCAGCTACATCATGGTCAATGACCCGGCGTAGCCGTATTCAGCACTGCGGGAACGGTGTTGAGTTTCTCGGGCGTTGTCACGATCGGTTGATCGGGCTTGACGAACAGGTACAACACGAACGTGGCGACCCATGATGCCATCAGGATCGCCGTGGATCTACGTGGTCTCACTGATTCCCTCCCGGCGCAATGCCGCGGCGACTCGCACCCGCAACTCGCGACCGACTTCGAACTGCTTACCCGGCAATGTTCGGGCAACCATTCGAATATTCATCTGGTCCACTGTCAGATCTTCGACGCCCATGACACTGGGCTCGTCGAGCAGCAGCGGCTTCAATCTGCGGTCCTCGTACGCCTTTGTACCGACCTCGTGCAGGATCTCGTTGATCCTGGTGATGTCTACGCTGGCCGCAACCGGAACGTCGATCGCGGCGCGCGCCCAATCCTTCGAGAGATTGGTCACTTTGACGATCTGGCCGTTGGGCACGGTGATCACCTCACCGTCGGCATTGCGCAGTGTGGTGATCCGCAGCGTGACGTCCTCGACCGTACCCTCGGCCTGCTCCGCGGATCCAGTGACAGCGATGCGAACCACATCACCAAATCCGTACTGCCGCTCGGTAATCAGGAAGAATCCGGCAAGGATGTCCTGCACGATCCGCTGCGCGCCGAAACCGAGTGCGGCGCCGAGCACGGCCGCGGGTGCGACCAGACCGGTGACCGCGAAACCCATCCGCCGCAGCACTTCCATGCCGACCAGCACATAGACGACGGTCAGCACCACCCAGGTGACCACCTGGGCCAGCGCATGTCGATGTTTGGCCGCCTCGGAACGCACTAGCGCGTCGCTGCTGCGGAATCCGGCGTCGATCCTGCGGGTGATCCGATCCCGGATAAAGGTGGCGAAACGGCTGACCAGCATCGCACCGAGGAGCAGCAGGACGATCTCTAGACCCGAGGACCGCAGCCAGGTGGTGAAGTCGGTGGACGTGGAGAAAGCCTGGGGTACATCCAACTAGCTCGCCTGCTCTCGCATTCGCCAACGAATTCCGGATTCGATGAAACCATCGATATCGCCGTCGAGCACGGCACTCGGATTGTTGACTTCGTAGTTGGTGCGCAGATCCTTGACCATCTGGTACGGATGCAGCACGTAGGAGCGCATCTGGTTGCCCCAGGACGCGCCCTCGTTTGTCTTGAGCGCATCCATTTCGGCGCGCTCCTCCTGCCGCTTGCGTTCCAGCAGTTTGGCCTGCAGCACCCGCATGGCCGAAATCTTGTTCTGCAGCTGGGATTTCTCGTTCTGACAGGTCACGACGATGCCGGTCGGGATATGGGTGAGGCGCACCGCGGAGTCGGTGGTGTTGACGCTCTGGCCGCCGGGACCCGAGGAACGGTAGACGTCCACGCGGACCTCGCCCTCGGGAATTTCGATGTGGTCGGTGGTCTCGACCACGGGTAGCACCTCGACCTCGGCGAAGGAGGTCTGGCGACGGCCCTGATTGTCGAACGGGCTGATCCGGACCAGGCGGTGCGTGCCCATCTCCACCGAGAGGGTGCCGTAGGCATACGGCGACTTCACCGCGAAGGTGGCGCTCTTGATGCCCGCCTCTTCGGCGTAGGAGGTGTCGTAGACCTCGACGGAGTACTTGTGCCGGTCCGCCCAGCGGATGTACATGCGCATCAGCATTTCGGCCCAGTCGGCGGCATCCACACCACCCGCGCCGGAGCGGATATTGACCAGCGCCTCACGCTTGTCGTACTCGCCCGAGAGCAGGGTGCGGACCTCCATGGCCTCCACATCGCTGTGCAGCGTGGTCCGCTCGGCATCGGCGTCGGCGAGCGCGGCCACCCTGGCCTCGCCCTCCTCTTCCTCTGCCAATTCATATAGAACGGACAGATCGTCGAGGCGCTGGCGCAGTTCCTCGACCCGGCGCAACTCGCTCTGCGCGTGCGACAGCTCACTGGTGACCTGCTGCGCATGCTCCTGGTTGTTCCACAGATCGGGATCGGCGGCCTGGTGCTCGAGCTCATCGATCCGTCGACGCAGTTCCTCGACATCGAGGACCGACTCGACAGTCTTGAGTGTGGCG
The DNA here is from genome assembly GCF_055584605.1 of Nocardia sp. NPDC102475. NCBI lineage: Bacteria > Bacillati > Actinomycetota > Actinomycetes > Mycobacteriales > Nocardiaceae > Nocardia > Nocardia sp. NPDC102475. The sequence continues at coordinate 67,680 of NZ_JBVJLS010000039.1, forward strand.
TCGAGTTCGGCGAGGTCAGCGGAGACGTCAGGATGCACGATGCTCAAGCCTACTGGGCGCGGTGAAGACGGTGAAACACGCGGTGGTGTGGGGGTGGCCGTCCTCAGCCGGAGACGGCACGCAGCCCGCCCGGACGGCGACCGGCGAGGGCGTCGAGGGCGGCAGCGGTGGCGTCGTCGGCGGGGAGGTAGACGATGAGCTGCTGGTCGTCGTCGGCGGATAGTTCGAGGGTTTCGTAGGTGAGGCGCAGGTTGCCCGCCTCGGGGTGGGTGAGGCGCGCGGTTCCGGTGGCGGCGGCGAGACTGGGGACGGATTCGACGCGGCGGGTGAACTCGGCACCGGCGGCGACGGTCAGTTCGTCGGCAAGGGCGGCGATGTGCGGGTCACTGCGGAACGGGCCTTGTTTCAGTGCGGCGACCAGTTCGTCGGCGATGTGGTCCCAGTCGGGATAGGCGGTGCGGGCGCGCGGGTCGGTGAAGGCGAACAGGGCGAGATTGGCGCGGTGTTCGTGGTCGAGCAGTCCGATCGGCGCCATCAGGCGCTCGAATCCCTCGGTCCAGGCGAGCACCTCGCGCAGTCGGTTGACGACCAGCGCGGGCGCGGGTTCCAGGCGATCGAGGATGGCGCGGACCGCGGGACGCACCTCCCGCGGCGGTTGCGCACCGCCCATGCAGCTGAAACCCGGATCAGCGGCCTTGCTGAGGCGGTGCAGGTGGATGCGTTCGCTCGGCGTCAAGGCGAGGGCGTCGGCGAGTGCGGACAGCACCGGCGGCGAGGGGTGGCGGTCGCGTCCCTGCTCGAGGCGCGTGATGTATTCGACGCTCACACCCGCCAGGGTTGCCAGTTCCGCGCGACGCAGGCCAGGGGTCCGGCGGCGCGGTCCGGTGGGCAGGCCGACCTGGGCCGGAGTCACCGCCTCACGGCGGGTGCGCAGGAAAAGACCCAACTCGTTGTCGCTCACTCCTCGACGGTACAAGCGTGATCGGCGCCGAGGGTGTCCCTGCCACTACCACTCTTCGCGCGGTCTTCCTGGTGGCGATGCCGGGCAGCAGATTGGGACTCGAACAATTTCCTGATCGAAGGACTCTCAATGATCGTGTCAAGCCGCGACTGCCGTCGGGACGGGTGTGTCGAGGGTGAATTCTCTCCCGTCGCGCAGCAGTGCCCACAGGA